>DASWEL010000219.1:0-7582 GCA_036394755.1 Gemmatimonadales bacterium
TGGAGACATGCTACTGCTCGCCACGGATGCGATGGCCGCCTGGCTGCTTAAACGGCATGAAGCGGGGCGACCATTATGGAATTGGCTGTACCGGAAGCTCGGTACGCCTGAGAGCTTTGCCGCGATCGTCGCCTACGGCCGTAAAAATGGATTGCGCAACGACGACTTCACCCTGGTCCGTGTCATTCATCACGATTCACGGGTTGAAGCGAAGGAGAGGTAGCGATGCGTGCCTGGCCAGACCTGACTGAATACCATGAGGCGGTTCAGCACCCGCCAAAGGCTTTTGCCGACCCAGGATTAAAAGCGGTCACCCTCGAGCTCGATCGGTTCGGTATGCCCAAGCCGGCCACCGGCGGCAACGCCGTGGTCTACAAGGCCAACGAACCGGGCGGACTCTTGACATTCAAGAAGACCTGGGCAATTCGCTGCTTCCTGCGCCCGATCAGCGACCATGCCGAACGGTATGAGGCGATCTCCAAACATCTTCGCAAGGTGCGCCTGCCCTATGATGTCAATTTTCAGTTCCTCAAGCAGGGCATTCAAATTCGCTCCAACTGGTTCCCTATCGTCAAAATGCAATGGGCCAAGGGCGACCTGCTGCACAGTCACATTGAGAAGCATCTAGGCTTTCCGGCCGCACTGGCGGCATTGCGGGCAAAATGGGCGATACTCGTTCGCCACCTCGAAGCCGCCCAGGTGGCGCACGGCGATTTACAGCACGGCAATATCCTGGTGCGCGGCGGATCGATCCAGTTGGTGGACTACGACGGCATGTGGGTGCCGGCGTTGAGCGGCCGCCACGCCACGGAAATCGGCCACCGTGCCTACCAACATCCCGAACGGAGCGAGCAAGACTACGGCCAAGCGATTGATCGTTTTTCAGCT
The DNA here is from genome assembly GCA_036394755.1 of Gemmatimonadales bacterium. Lineage (GTDB taxonomy): Bacteria > Gemmatimonadota > Gemmatimonadetes > Gemmatimonadales > GWC2-71-9 > 20CM-2-65-7. The sequence continues at coordinate 889 of DASWEL010000219.1, forward strand.
CTCGTCATTTACCTATCGCTGGCGGCGCTGGAGCGGGATGCCACCCTGTGGGAACGTTTTCATACCGGCGACAATCTGATCTTCGTGCGCGAAGATTTCCTGCAGCTGGGTCGATCCGCAATTTGGCAACAATTACGCCGTATCGGATCGGGGGAAATCGATCAGCTCGCCGCTGTCGTGGCGGCCATGGCGCAGCAGCATCCCATGAAGGTCGGCACTCTCGATAGCGTTCTCCAAAACCCGGCGAGCTACAAGGTCCCTAGCTCGATTCCGGCGTCGACTCCGCCCCAGCGAGTCGCTCCCAAGCCGGCGCGCGTGGCGACGCCGTCAGTGCCGAGCTGGATGAAAAAGGGCGGTTATCGTGATCATTCGGATGACTGAGGATCATCGGCGGTAACGCGGGAGCGCGGTCACGTGCCACACCGCCTCTCCAAATCCCGCTTCACCTCCGGCCTCCAGTGCCACAAGAGAGGCGACATTCATCGCCGACGACACCTACGTCCCGAGCGACGTGCTCGAGAAGTAAGGCGACGGGTACCGCCGAAGATCCACGGCATTCTCTCCTGGTGAGCCATCTGAAGGTGTATCCGATGATGTCGCTGGGCCTGGGGTATCGGTTCTAAGGACGGCTTTCAGCGCCCCGGGCTCAGAGCGACTCCTTACTTGAGCCGCCCCTTCTCGACCACCGGCTTTCCACCGACCGTGATCGAAGCGCCTCCCAATTGTGCCGCAAAGGCGAAGTCCGAGTTGTTGCTCCCTCCCGCAATCAGGTCGTTGCCAAGGAGGACAGTCACAGCTCCAGCCTGCGGCCACACGATCGCACCGCTCGTGAGCGGGAAGTTCACTTCCGGATTGAGGCCGATGTCGATCCCGCCGAAACGGTCTTTGCCTGAGCCCGCTGCGTCGTAGGTAGCCTGGAGCGGCGCGAGACCCGAAGTGGCCGTCATACTCGTCAGCTGGCCCTGGCTGAAGACGAGCGTGAGACCCCGGATCTCCTTACCGCGCCAGCGCGACCTGTCGATGACAACTTTGCCTTCGGCACTTCCCGGCACGGCAGCGATCTGAAACTCGCCGGCGGGGAGCCAGGTGAGCAGGGCGGCGCCGCCTTGCTCGGACTGAGCGTGCGTCAGCGCGCCGGCGCTGATCGTCGGCGCGCGTCCCGTCACGTCAAACGTCAGGCTGGTCCCGTTCGGATGGGTGAGCTGTGCGGTGCCGCCGCTCGCGAATGCGGTGCGCAACTGCTCCCCCGCAGCCTGGATCCGCTCCGGAGGCACGGCAACGGCCTTCCAGAACCCAGACGCGAGCCGGGTCTGAGTGACCCCGAGCCGCTTGGCGAGCGTGGCGGTGGGATAGAGTCCGTTCCCGAGATTGACAAAGTGCACGTTGCGCTTGAGGAAGGCCTCGTTCACCGGTGCGCCGGCCTTGGCCCGTGCGGCGAGCCGCTCCGCAGGAACCCCGGCGAGCAGGCCCTCGGTTTCGCCGAAGTCGATCGCAATCTGGGCGTCGAACAGTTTCGCAACGGCAAGGTCGAGCTTCGGTTCCTGGGCGTCGTATTTCGCCGGGACCTCATCGTAGGACCGCCGGATCAGGCGCTCGCTCGAGATGGCCAGCAACGGTTGTGCCCCCACTTTCTGCGCTTCTATCGCCAGATCCTCCATCAACCCGACATCCCGCACACTCCCGGTGATGAATACACTCTGGCCTTCCTGCAGCATGGCGCTCGCGATCAACTGGTGAGCGATCGCCCTGACGTCCGGCTTCTTCGGCTGCTGAGCGGAAGCCGAGGTGGCGACGCAGGCGCCACCGAGCAACAGGAGAACGGACCTCTGGATCATGGTGGCCTCTCTTTCCAGAACGATGGGCGCCTGCAAAACAAGAACCGGCCGAGCGAGTCCTTCGCTCAGCCGGTTTCGCGATTTGCTCCCCCCGAGGCATGGGCGAGCCACACGACATCGCGCCTCGGGGTTCATGGCATCTGAGTTACGATCGAATATGCTTCGCGGTCGCTCGGTCGCAAGCCGAGTCTGCAGTCGCCTGTGGCGCTCGAAACGCCCCGCGGCTACGCTCGTAGGACGCGACAACCATGACGACCCCGATCAGCCCCGAATTCCTGGCCCTCCAGGAGCTGCTCGCCGGCCGCTATTCGATCGAGCGCGAGCTCGGTCGAGGCGGTATGGGGATCGTGCTGCTGGCCCGCGATGTGGCGCTCGACCGCCCGGTCGCCATCAAGCTGCTACCGCCGCACCTCGCCACCCGCCCCGACGAGCGCGAGCGCTTCCTCGCAGAGGCGCGCACCGCCGCCGGCCTCGCCCATCCCAATATCGTGCCGATTCACCTCGTCGAAGCGCACGGCGAGCTGGTGCTGTTCGTGATGGGCTTCGTGGACGGCGAGACACTGCGCGATCGGGTGGACCGGGCCGGTCCGCTCTCGCCGCGCCTCGCGCTCAAGCTGCTGCAGGAAGTGGCGTGGGCGCTCGGGTACGCCCATCAGCGCGGCGTGATTCACCGCGACGTGAAGCCCGACAACATCCTGATCGAGCGCGCCACGGACCGCGCGCTCGTCACCGACTTCGGGATCGCGCTCGGGAGACGCACACCCGAAACCGCCGGCGCCCCGATCGTCGGGACCGCGCGCTACATGAGCCCCGAGCAGGCGTGCGGCGAGCCCGTCGACGCGCGCAGCGACCTGTACTCCCTGGGCGCGACCCTCTTCTACGCCCTCACCGGCCGGGCACCATTCGAGGGAGCGAACAGTCCCGCGATCCTCACGAAACATGTCTACGAGACGGCCCCCCTAGTCCAGGCGCTGCGACCCGAGCTGCCCGCCAAACTCGCCGCCCTGGTGGACCGCTTGCTCCGCAAAGCCCCGGCCGAGCGGTTTCAGACGGCGGACGATCTCGCGCGGGTCGTGGGCGAAGCGCGCGGCCGGGACTTTCGCGCTCCGCCTCTGGTGCGTGCGTTCGTGCGCAACGCCCAAGTTTCGACCATGGTGCTGTTGGCGCTGGCGCTCGCTGGGACCGGTGTGAACGTGGGTCGGGGAGGGGTGAACGTGTCGCTCGGAGGGCCGGGGATGATCGGGGCGATCCTCATCTTCCAACTGGTCCTCGTGGCCCGCCGCCTGTTGCACGACGGCTACGCGTTCGGCGACATCCGGGCGGCCCTGCTCGCCGAAGCCCAGGTGCAGCAGGAGGAGGCGGACGTCGTCAAGCAGCGGCGCCTGTTCCGGCGGCTGGACTCGTTGTGGTACCGCATCTGGGCCGGAAGAGCCGGACGCGCGTTCTTCAAGCTCGCAGGACTAGGCCTCAAGCCGACCGCTCGCCCCGCCTTGCCCTCGGTCGAGCGCACCGAGCTCCTCCTGGGACGCTCGGCGCTCTCGGCCTACAAGGCGCTGCCCGAGGGGGAGCGACGCCAGGTGCGCGACCTCCCAGGTGTGCTCCAGCGACTCGAGACTGGGGCGGAGGCTCTGCGGGCAAAGGGCGACACGGGCGAATCGCTTACCGAAGCCGTGGCCGCCCTCGAGCACCTGCGCCTCGCCCTCGTCAAACGGCAGTCCGGCGGGCCGGCCTCCGACCTCACGCTCGCGCTCGAGCGCGCCAGGGAGATCGGAGACCACGTCGAGCGCCGGATTGCCGCGGCGGCTGAAGTGGAGCGGCTGCTCGAGTAGCGGCTTCCCCCGCGTCCTTGCGTGATACTCCCGGAGCCGGACAGCTCGGCTAGTTGATCCGCTTGCACTTGAATTGGTCGCCCCATTTCAGGTCGACCACGCTGCCCGTCGAGTCGCGCTCGAAGGCGACCGGCACATAGAGCGCGCGAAAGAAGAACTCTGCATCCGACTGGGGGTCGAGCGGGAGGTAGTCACCCTCTGGTCCGGCCAGCGCGAGCCGATCACTGTCTGCACGCACCGTCAACACGAAACCGGGACCAACCTCGTAACGGCCGGCAAACTTCCGCAAGAGCTCGGCCGTCGGATGGCCGGTCGGGCGGAGGCGCGGCGGCTGGTAGGGCTCGTGGAATGCGATGGCCGCCAAGTCGGTCCGCATGTGGTCGGTGACGGCTGATTGAATGTTTCCGAGAACGACGATGATGAGCGAGTCTTTCGCGTAGATCGACATGTGCGAAGCATAGCCGAGCGTTATCCGGCCGTCCTGCTCGATCAGATCTCGCCCGAGCCAGTTTCGCTTCCCCCACCCGTATGGGTAGTCGAGCGCGGAGAACCGAAATAGGCGGTTCTGCAGCAGGGCGCGCGCCCACTTCGCCAAGTCTGACGCCGTCGAATACAGCGACCCCGATCCCTCGAGCCACGTGGCGGACATTCGTGGCGGAGCCTCCACCCCGGCGGGCGGAAAGCCCGGGTTGTAGCCGGTCGCGAGGTCCCGGAGCTGGTGGTCCGAGGCCAAGTCGCCCGTCTCACGCATCCCGAGCGGCTCGAGAATCTCCCGCTGTAGGAAATCCCGGTACGTCATTTCGGCGATTCGCTCGATCACGTACGCTAACAATGCGTAGCCCGAGCTGCTGTATGCGCTGCGCTCGCCAGGGCGGAAATCGAGTGGTTTGGTGCCAATCCACGCGACAAACTGCGCGAGCGTGGTTGGGTCTATCCGCATCGCGTTGTAGTCCGGGAGCGAGTGATAGTCCGGAACTCCCGAGGTGTGGGAGAGGAGGTGCTCGATGGTTATCTCACCGCCGTGTGGGAACCCAGGAATGAACCTGCCCACCGTGTCCCGGAGTGAGAGCTTGCCGCGCTCCGCGAGCATGGCGATCGCCGCCGCCGTGAACGTCTTGGTGAGCGATCCGATGCCGTAGCGCGTGTCGGCGCGGTTGGGCGTTCCTCGCGCGCGATCCGCGAACCCGAACGCGCTTATGAGCGAGTCCTTGCCGGGCCGCAATATCAGAATCGTGCCGCTGAAGTCGTTCATCTGCACGTAGGGTGCCACATATGCGGCGACCGCCTCCCTCCAGCTCGGGGGCGATTGGGTGGCACGGGCGGCACTGGGCAGGAGGAGACAGGCGGCGCCCAGCGAATGACGAACGGGTGACATCGTCGGTGTCCTGCCTTACTGGGATGCCTCGGGCAGCGCGAGCGTTGCATGCCGCGGGGCGCTGAGCGGGGCGGAAGGCCGGGCGGTGCGGCCTTACTATCGGCTTCGCTTGTGGCGAACGTTGCAGGCTTGGAGACCGATCTTCGGGAACAGCTGCAAACCACCCTGAGCGACGCGTATCGTCTCGAGCGTGAGCTCGGCGGCGGTGGCATGAGTCGCGTGTTTCTCGCGGAAGAACTCGCGCTCGGTCGCCGCGTCGTCGTCAAAGTACTGTCACCCGATCTCGCCGCCGGCGTCAACTTCGAGCGTTTCAAGCGCGAGATCCTCGTCACCGCGCGCCTGCAACACCCCCACATCGTGCCCGTGTTCACCGCCGGTGAAACGTCCGGACTCCCCTATTACACCATGCCGTTCGTGGAAGGAGAGTCGCTGCGGGTGCGTCTCTTACGCACCGGCGCGATGCCGCTGCTCGTCGCGGTCAGCATTCTCAGGGACGTCGCGCGCGCCTTGGAATTCGCGCACTCCAAGGGAGTCGTGCACCGGGACGTGAAGCCCGACAACATCCTGCTCACCGGCAACACCGCGACCGTCTCGGACTTTGGAATCGCCAAAGCCCTGATCGCGTCCCGTGTGGCGACGAGCGATGCGGCGATGACGGAACGGGGAGTAGCGATCGGAACACCGCAGTACATGGCGCCCGAACAGGCGGCCGCCGATCCAGCGATGGACCATCGCGTCGACCTCTACGCGCTCGGCTGCGTTGCCTACGAGATGATCGCGGGCGAGCCGCCCTTTGTGGGTCGTACCCCGGCGTCACTGATTCGCGCGCAGATCGTCGACGCCCCGACGCCGATCGCGACCAAGCGAGCCGATGTCCCGGAGGCCCTCGGCGCGCTCATCGAGCGTTGTCTCGAGAAGGATCCCGTCGATCGGCCGGCGAGCGCGCAGGAGATCATTGAGGTCCTCGACAACCTCGCCTCGGGGCAAGCTCCTGGCGCGCGGTCGACCGGATCCACCGAGCTGGCGACGATCGCCGTGCTGCCGTTCGCGAGCGTGAGCGCGGAGCAGGAGAGCGACCTGTTCGCCGACGGCCTGACCGACGAGGTGATCACCGACCTCTCGATGATCAAGACGCTGCGCGTCATCTCGCGCCAGTCGGCGATGCGTTTGAAGGGAAGCGACAAGGACATGCGGACCATCGCGCGCGAGCTGGGCGCGCGCTACGTGTTGACCGGTACCATCCGACGCGCCGGGTCGAGCTTACGCGTTACGGCGCAGCTGGTGGACGCCAAGGCCGATGCGCCGCTGTGGGCGGATAAGTTCACCGGCACGCTGCAGGACGTGTTCGACATTCAGGAGCGCCTCTCGCGCCAGATCGTCGACGCGTTGCGCTTGAGGCTCACGCCGAACGAAGACAAGCGACTGGCGCAACGTCCCCTCGCGGATGTGCGCGCGTACGAGTATTACCTGCTCGCGCGCCAGGAAATCTGGACCTTCAACGCCCAGTCGCTCGACCACGCGCTGCAGCTCGTCCGGCGTGCCCAGGACATCGTCGGCGACAACGAGCTGCTGTTCGTCGCCGAAGGACTCATCTACTGGCAGAAGGTCAACGTCGGCATGGTCCCCGTGGCGCAGTACGATGAGTGCCTGGGGAG
>DASWEL010000220.1:0-2572 GCA_036394755.1 Gemmatimonadales bacterium
ACGCCGCCATGGACTATGCGGCCGCCGTGAACGAGGAGATCCGCGATCTCTTCGATGCCGGGGCGGATGTCGTGCAGATCGACGAACCTTACATGCAGGCGCGCCCGGAGGAAGCGCGTGCGTTCGGCTTGCGCGCGATCAACCGCGCGCTTGAGGGTGTCTCCGGGGTCACGGCCGTGCATATCTGCTTCGGCTACGCGGCCATCATTCACGTGCGCCCGTCCGGCTATTCGTTCCTGCCGGAGCTCGGCGAGTGCCGTTGCGCGCAGGTCTCGATCGAGACCGCGCAGTCGGGCCTCGACTGCGCCGTGCTCAAGGGGCTGCCCGGCAAGAAGATCATCCTCGGCGTTATCGACCTGGGTACCCACGCCGTCGAGACGCCGGAGGTTGTGGCGAACCGGATCCGCCGCGCGCTGCCCTTCGTCGATCCGGCGAATCTTCTGGTGGCACCCGATTGCGGCATGAAATACCTGCCGCGCGAGGTCGCCTTCGGGAAGCTGCAGGCGATGGTGGCCGGTGCGCAGATCGTGCGGCTGCAGCTCGCGGCCGAGCGGACGGGGCAGAGCGGCGGCGCCAAATCCTAATAATCAGTTCACAGGGGGTTCACATGTTCGCAGCGTTGCGCAGAACACTTCCGGTCCTGGCGGCCTTGCCGGGTGTAGTCCAGTTCGCCACTCCCGCCTGGGGGCAAAGCCAAGCCACGACGCTCGAGGAAGTGGTGGTCACGGCGCGCAAACGCGATGAGACGATCCAGAACGTGCCGGTGACCGAAACCGTCTTCACCCAGCAGGCGATCGAGGCGGCGGGAATCGAATCTCCCCGCGACTTCGTCGCGATGGTCCCGAACATGACCCTGGTCGAGGTGCAGAACGTCGGCAACTCCTTCATCACCATCCGCGGCATCTCCCAGGCGCGCAACAGCGAGCCGTCGGTCGCGGTGCTGGTCGACGGGGTGCTGGAGACCAATCCCTACCAGTTCGACCAGGAGCTCACCGACATTCGGGAGATCGAGGTGCTGAAGGGTCCTCAGGGCGCCTTGTACGGTCGCAATGCCATCGGCGGCGCGATCCTCATTCACACCGTGGATCCTTCCGATCACTTTACAGGTGCCGCGAGGGTCGGCGTGGGCAACGGCGTGTCCGAGAAGGCCCAGGTGGCCGTCAGCGGCCCGATTGACTCGGCCGGAACGCTGAAGTATCGCGCCTCGCTCAACTACGACAACACTGACGGCTATCGGGAGAACAGTTACCTGAACCGCAAGGCGGACCCGTATCGGGATTACTCCGGGCGGCTGCGGCTGCTGTGGAAACCCTCCGAGCAATGGTCCGCGGACCTGCGGGCGCTCTTCGATCGGGTCGAGACGACCGCCTTCTACTACATCATTCCGCGCCGGGTGGAGGCGGACCCCTTCAGCAGTTTCCCCCCGTCCCCGTTTAACCCGGACGGCACGCTGCCGAACGCCAACGACGTCACGAGCCCCATCCAGAACAACAACCTGGGCACGGATAACCGCGACGTGACGGATGTCGCGCTCAAGCTGGATTTCAACGTGGGACCCGGCACGCTCACGGCCGTCTCGGACTACAACCGCACCAAGGAGATCGACACCGGAGACGCCTACGATTTCCGGCCGATCAAGACGTCGATCGCATACAACTTTTTCTTTGCTGCCATTCCGCCAGCCCTCGGTGGGCCTCTGGATGAGAGCCAGAGCCAGTTCATCGACGTGACGACCTACAGCCAGGAGCTGCGCTTCACCTCGCCGAAGATCGGCGGCTTCTCGTGGATCGCGGGCGGGTACTTCGTCCACACGGAGCGCTTTATCTCCACCGACAATCTCGTGGACCGGGGATTGGGGGTCCCGGCGGTCTATGAGATGCCGCTGGTGAGCACTCCATTCGCCACGAACACGAACGTCACTTTCCTCTCCGACTCGCAGAACAACAACGCCTGGGCGGCATTCGCCGATGCCACCTACGAGTTCACGAAGCAGTTCGAGCTCGATGCGGCGATCCGCTACGACGAGGATCAGCGGCAGAACACCACTGACACGCCCGCCAACTTCCTGCCCGATCCGAACGCTCACACCGGAGAGGTGCGCAAGCACACCTTTGACGCGGCGCAGCCCAAGGGCACGCTGCGCTACAGGCCCACGGACAACCTGACCCTCTACGGCGGCTGGAGCCGCGGGTTTCGCAGCGGCGGCTTCAACCAGACCGGTGTCGGCGCCGTGGCGCAAGCCTCGGGAAATCTCGGCGTCCACGATCTGTTCAACGCCGAGATCGCCGAAACCTGGGAAGTCGGCCTCAAGAGCCAGTTTCTCGACCGGCGGCTGGGCGCGAATCTGGCGCTGTACTACACCGACTCGCACAGCGGCTACTTCTTCTACTTCGATGCCACGACCTCGACGCAGAACCTCGGTAATCTCGACGCCCGGTACAAGGGTGGCGAGCTCGAGCTGACCGCGCGGGCGACGAACTGGCTCGACCTGTACGCGAACTTCGGCTACACGGACGGCAAGATCACGCACATGGAGGACCCCACGGTGGTCGGCAACAAGCCGCCGCTCCTG
>DASWEL010000221.1:0-4365 GCA_036394755.1 Gemmatimonadales bacterium
TGAAAGGTGCTCTTGACCTGCTCGCCGATCGCACCGGGCTCGAGCGACGTGGTGCCGTTGAGGATGCCGTGCTCCTTCTGCGCTTGCGCGCTCAATGAGAGCTCACCCCGCGCCTTCGTCACGCCGTAGTCGAGCGCATACATTTTCGTTTTCGTCGATTGCGGCTTCGCGAGCACGAGCTCGCCGCTGGGCATCTCGAGGTGTTCCATGAAGTAACGGCCCACCAGGTCGTTCCCGTTCCCGAGTCCTGCGCTTGCTTGCCGATTCGATGCCAACAGCAGTCGCGCGTTCTGGATCGTGCTGCAGGCTAGGATGTAGCAGCGGGCCTTTACGCGATGCTCCTTCCCATCGAACATTCGTACTCGAAGACTGTCCACGGCCGACAGTCCGTCATTCGCCTCGACCTCGCACACGTTGGCGTGAGTGTAGAGATGTACGTTGCGCGAATTGACGATTGTATCCCGATACTTCGTCCCGAATCGCGTCGGTGGACTGAACTGCCACATCTTCGTCCATACTCTGTCCGGGTCGAGCGGCAGCGGCTCGAGATCCTTGTCGCGCTTCACCCAGTCGTTGGCGTCATACTGGTACGGCCCCAGGTCCAGGAGTGTTTGCGCGCGCGCGTAAAACGGATCCAGGTCCTCGCGCCGGATCGGCCATCCGCTGTGCGGAACCCACGGGCGAGTCTCGAAATCGATTGGATCGTAGGTCGAGCAGAACCCGGCCCAATGGCCTGTAGTCCCACCGAAATAGTGAAGCCTCGCCGCCTGGAGTGGATAGTACGGCTGCCCGACGATGTCGCCGCGATAGAGGTCCTGCATTTCCGGCTCGAGGTCGAACCCTCCGCCTTCCAGCAGAACAACGTTTAGCCGTGAGCTCGTCCACTCACGTGCGATGCTGATTCCCGCAGCACCTGCGCCGACAATGCACAGGTCGCCCTGGATTACGGTTCCATTCTCCAGCGTTCTGGCGTCGGTGTGCATCCGATCTCGAAGGCGCTAGAGGTAGACGGAAAGCGAGTACAGCGCGCATTGCCGCGCCTCAGTCCTCGAGAGGACCCACCCGCTTATCACAATGGTGCGGCCGGCAGCGAAATCATCGCGGACCTGTTCTTCGATCGATCGGCGGCGAATCCACGGAAATTGGCGTTGTGAGCTGGCGATGACATCCCGCAACGCGGGAACCGTATTCTCCCCGGGCACGGCCGCTCGATAGCGCGTCCCGATTTCCAGAGTGCGGGCGGCCCCCAACATCTCAAGGAGAGCGGGGCGCGCCAACGCTTGCGCGTCTTCACTGGTGTCGCGCGTGCACGCGGAGTCAGCGAGACCTGCCACCACTCCGGCGGCTGAGAGCTGCAGAAATTGTCGTCTATCCACCGTCATGGCTTGGCTCCGCGCCCGGGCTGTTGTTGCTAGAAGAGACCGACCTTGCCCCTCACCGATTCGACCAGCTTTGCCGGGTCGTACCCGATCCCGTGCTTGAACACGATCTGCACGTTTCGCACATCGGCGATACGAGTCGCAGGATCCCCGGCGACGACCACGAGATCAGCGTCCTTTCCCACGGAGATCGATCCCACGCGATCGGCGCGCCCGAGAAATGTCGCGCCGTTCAATGTGCCGATGCGGATCGCCTCGAGCGGCGTGAAGCCGCTCTCGACAAGCAGCTCTAACTGCCGCTGGTTCGAATAGCCGGGAATCACGCCGCCGGCACCGGTGGGATCCGTGCCCGCGAGCAACAATCCGCCGGCGCGCGCGAATGCCAGCTCCATCGCCTCCGCCTTTGCGAAGAGCGAACCGAAAGTGGAACTCGTGTTGGCCGCTGTCGCCGCGTGACGCTGCTCGAACTGAGCGCGAAGCTGCGGGTCGAGCACATCCAACCCCGGCGGCAGCGCGCGACCGGGAACGAAGGTCTCGAAAATCGTGAGCGTCGACGTGATTGCGACGTGGTGCCTGACGAGCTCGGCGATCAGTGATCGCACGGCGTCACTATTCGGATCGACGGCGCCGAGCGCTGTTTGTCCCGCCGTCTGACCGGGGCACTCGTCAGGCTTCTTGTTCGCGACGAAATCCGTGGACACGAAGAATCCGTGTTCCAGGTCATCGATTCCGAGGCCGGCCGCCTCACGATAGGTCACGGAGCAGAGATGACCCGTGACCTTCATTCCCCGCTTATGGGCTTCCTCGATCGCCGCGCCGAGCTCGGCGCGCGTGATGTGCATGTACGCCTTGAACGACGTGGCGCCGGCATCGGCCCAGAAATTCACCATGCGCCGCGCGTCGTCAGCTCCCGTGAGCTCGTGCACCTGATCCAAACCGAGTCCGGGACCTTCGAGATAGGGCGCGGTCGCGTCGATCCAGGGCCCGGGCTTCCTTCCGGCGTCGATGTCGCGCTTGATCCCGAAGTCGCCGAAGCCGTTCAGGTTGCCGCCGGTGCGCATCGATGTCACGCCGCCCGCGAGATAGAGTCGCGTGAAACTCTCGGCAAGGTTCGCGTAGACGCCGGGGCCGGTTGGGTAGAACAGGTGCTCGTGCACCATCACCAGTCCCGGGATTACGGATTTCCCCGTAAGGTCGATAACCTGCGCGCCCGCGGGTACGGCGACTGACTGAGAGGCGCCGAGCGTGGCGATACGACCATCGCGAATGATGAGGGTCTGATCAGCACGCGCCGGAGCACCGGTCCCGTCAATGACGCGCGCATGCGTGAGTGCGACTATGGGAGAGTCGACGGCGACAAAAGAGCGGACAGCCGTGGACAGCGTTGGGCGTTGGGCGTCCAGCTCGGGTGAAGCGAGAATCGTGAGCGACGCGACCGCGGCGATGATGGGGCGGTTGAGCATGGAGCGAATCTAGCGCGGCTTTGGGGGCGCGAACAACCTAAACTACGCTGCTGCCCGCACCCGCTGATTGCTAAACGCTGTCCGCTACCTAAATGGGACCGATCTCCGCAGTCCTATGGCAACTGCACTCCGTTGCCTATTCCATAGCGCCGCCAGAACGGTCCCTCGGCTTGAGCGGGCGGCGCTCGGCGTTGAGCGGGTAGCGGGCAGCGTAGTTTGCCGTTGCAGAATCGCTGTCGATTTGCGCGGCGCCCTGCCGATGTCACGTATGTGGAACGGGCGGCGCGACGAATCGCCTCGACCGCCGCTCGTACGAATGCGCCAGTGCGAGAAGCCGCGCATCACTCCCCGGAAGCCCGACGAATGAGATGTTGCCCGCCGGCATCCCGTCGGATCCTGAACCAGTCGGCACGGAGACTTCCGGCAGGCCCAGCCAATTACCATAGCCAAGAGTGGTGCGGATGTCTGGCCACGGATCGACGGCGCGCGGTGCCGGGAAGGGCATCGTCGGGTAGATCATCGCGTCCAGACGTTGCGCGCGAAATGTGTCCGCCAGCTGCGCGGTCACTGTCGCACGCGAGCGCGCGAACGATACACTCGCGGGATCGCTCTCGTATGGTTGCGTAATGAGCTTTGACATCTCCTCCCATTCCTTCGGCAGCACGTCGTAGAACGCGCGGTAAGCTGCCAGCCCGCGCTCGACATCGTTCCGGGCATCATCACCGGCGTGCGTGCCGAAGTACCTGAAGAGCGCGTTGGCCGTCGCCGCCGGCGAATTGTGATTGATTGCGCCATCGCCCCGCGCCTTCGCCGCCTCGGCGAAAAGATCCCGCACGTTGGCGCGCGTGACCGTCGGTGCGCACAGCTCCACGATGCCCCCCGCCGACTTCAGGTCGGCGACCGCACGATCGAACACCGACAGTGATTCAGCGGTCATCTGCGTGCGCGGCACGTGCGCTTCGACGAGGCCGAGTCTGGCGTTGTGGAGAGCATCGTTCCGGAGATGCGCGAGTGCGCCGCGCCTTCGTGGCGTGACGAGCGCCAAGCCATCCGACGAATCGGGTCCGGCTATCGCATCGAGAAGCAATGCGGCATCGGCGACGTGACGGGCGAGCGGACCGTGCGTGTCGAGATACGGCCAGGTCGGAATCACTCCGGTGCGGGGCACGAGTCCGAACGTCGGCTTCATCCCGACGATGCCGCAGAATTGCGCCGGAATGCGGTTCGAGCCTCCGTCGTCCGTGCCCAACGCGGCAAACGCAATTCCGCACGCGACCGACACCGCGGAGCCGGCGCTCGAGCCGCCCGGCGTCTTCACGCCCGCGGGATCGTACGGATTGCGCACCTGTCCGGTCAGCGAGCTCGTGCCGTTGCCGTGGTAGGCAAAATCATCAGCGGCGGTCTTGCCGAGCACAATCGCGCCCGCCGCGCGCATGCGCGCGACCTCGATCGCATCACGACGAAGCGGCGTTGGGAACAGCCGCGCCCACTCGGCGTTCGAGGCTGTTGTGGGAAGGCCGTTC
>DASWEL010000222.1:0-29178 GCA_036394755.1 Gemmatimonadales bacterium
CGCGGGCACATCGTCGGAACGGAGAAGGATGGACGACTCACGAAGGTGAAGGCGCTCGTCCCCGAGGCCGAGCTCGACCGGTACGCCACGACGCTGCATTCGATCACGCACGGGCGCGGGACGTACCGGATGAAGTTCCACGTGTACCAGGACGCGCCCGCCGAAATCGCCGCGAAGGTGACCGAGGCGCGGAAGAAGGAGCTGGAGGAAGCGAAAGCATAGCGTGCTCGCCCGCTGGCTGCGGCTGTGGTTCGGATTCTCCGAGCCCGTCGATCGAGCATGACGATGCGACGCGCTGTCGATGCGGGCGCCAGTCCTGGGATCGCGCTGCTCTTCTTCCTACCCGGTGTGAACGTCGTGCTCATGCTGCTGCTGTGCCTGCCGCCCACGAGACACTATCCGGCTGGCACAGCCCCCCCAGCGCGACTCATCGTCGGAAAGGAGCGCATGCAGAGCGCCATGCTCGGCGTGGCGGCATCGCTCGCGATCACGGTGATCTCGGTCGTCGTCGCCATCTACCTGCGCCGTCGCTATTCGGCCGGATTGTTCCTTGGAGTCCCGTTCACGATCGGCTACATCAGCTCGTACATCTACAACTACCGGGTCGACCGTCCGGCGGGCGAGTCGGTGGGGCTGGCGCTGGCGAGCGTGACGATCGCCGCGGGAGCGATGGTGGTGTTTGCGCTCGAAGGATTGATTTGCATCGGCATGGCGCTGCCGATCGCCTGGGCAATTGCCTTGCCCGGCGCGGTCCTCGGCCGCGTGATGGCGCGGCGCGGCATGCTCGGCTCCACGGGGCCTGGGGGGGCTGGGATGGCTCTCGTGGTACCGCTGCTCCTTGGTGTCGAGCCCCGTGCCACGCCGCCGACGCACGAAGTCGTCACCGTTGTCGAAATCGCGGCGCCGCCCGAGGTGGTGTGGCGGCGCGTCGTGATGTTTCCGGAGCTACCGCCGCCCAATGAGCTGCTGTTTCGTGCGGGAGTGGCGGCGCCGGTGCGCGCCCGGATCGAGGGCAGCGGCGTCGGCGCAATTCGTTATTGCGATTTCACTACGGGGAGCTTCGTCGAGCCGATCACTGCCTGGGACGAGAACCGGCTGCTCGCCTTCGACATCACGGCCCAGGCACCCCCTATGACCGAACTGAGCCCGTACCGCAATGTGAACCCACCCCACCTCGACGGGTACTTCCGTGCGACCCACGGCGAGTTCCGGCTCACGCCCCTGCCGGGCGGCCGCACGCGCCTGGAAGGGCGCACGACGTACGTCGTGGATATGTTCCCACAGCGCTATTGGACACTGCCCGCAGGCCGCATCGTCGCGGCCATCCATGAGCGCGTCTTGCGGCACATCGCAGCCCTGGCCGAGGAGGAAGAGCCCTGATGAGAGCGACTGTCCTCTGTATGACCCTTGCTGTCGCCGCGGCCTGCCAGCCCGTCGATCGCAAGCGGCAAGCCTCCAACGTTGCCGACACCACCGCACCGGTCGACACCACGCGGGTCGTGCCGCCACCTCCCCCCCCCGCTGCTCCGGGCGCTACGCGGATGCTGACGGTAGCGGGCTTCTCCACCCCGGAATCGGTGCTGCACGACTCGGCACAGGACATCTACTTTGTCTCGAACATCAACGGCTCCCCGACGGCCAAGGACAACAACGGCTTCATCAGCCGCGTGCGGCCCGACGGGGCGATCGAGAACCTCAAGTTCATCGAGGGCGGCCGTGCCGGCGTAACCCTCAACGCGCCGAAGGGCCTGGCGCTGCTCGGCGACACGCTGTGGGTGACGGACATCGACAGGATCCGCGCGTTCAATGCCCGGACCGGCACCCCGCTCGATAGTGTCAAGTTCGACAGCGCGGGCGCCGTCTTTTTGAACGACATCGCGATCGCCACGACCGGCGCGATCTACATCACCGATACCGGCATCCGGTTCGACGACCTGGGCAACGTGCTGCATCCTGGGCCCGACCGCATCTTCCGGGTCGGTCCAGACCGGAAGGTGACGGTGGCGGCACGGGGTGACAGTCTCGGTTGGCCGAACGGGATCACGGTAGACCCCGTGGGCAAGCGGTTCATCATCGTGTCGTACGGGGCCACCAAATCGGTGCTCGCTTGGAAGCCGGGGGACAAAGCGCCCAAGGTCATCGCCAAGGGCGCTGGCGGATTCGACGGCGTCGAGGTAGTCGGCACCAGGATCCTGGTGTCGAGCTGGGCCGACTCCACCGTGTCCGCGTACGAAACCGGGCAGGAAGTGAAGGTGATCACCGGCGTGCCGTCTCCAGCCGACATCGGTTACGACGCCAAACGAAATCGTGTGCTGGTTCCGATTCTTACGGGGAATCGCGTGGAGATCTGGCAGCTGCAGTAGGACGGTAGGACGGTCGGACGGCCTGACGGTCGTTACGGCCTAGGCTCCTGCTGCGTCAGGCAATGGATCGCGCCGAGCCCCCAGACGAGATCCACGGCGTGGATCCCGACAACGGGGCGATCGGGAAACAGCTCGGCGAGGATGCCCAACGCGACGCGATCCTTGGAATCGTTGAAGGTGGGGACGAGGACCGCCGCGTTGGAGATGTAGAAGTTCGCGTAGCTGGCGGGCAGGCGAACACCGTCAAAATAGAGCGGGGCGGGCATCGGAAGATCGATCACTTCGATGCTCGCCCCCTTTTCCAGGTGCATGCCCTGCAGGCGCTCGCGGTTCTCGGCCAGCGGCCGGTAATTCCCGTCCTTGGGATCGTCCTCGCGACACAGGACGACCGTTCCGGGCTTTACGAAGCGGCACAGGTCATCCACGTGGCCGTGCGTATCATCCCCCGCGATCCCCTTGCCGAGCCAGAGCGTGCTCGTGATGCCGAGGGTATCGCGAAACACGGTCTCGAGCTCCAGGCGGGACAACCCGGGATTCCGGGTCTGCACTTTCGGATCGAGCAGGCATTCTTCCGTGGTGAGCAGCGTGCCGCGGCCGTTCACGTCGATACTACCACCCTCGAGCACGATCTTCGCCTCGATCAGCGGCAGCTTGAAGTGTTTCGCTGCCCGCTCGGGGATCTTGTCGTCTTTCTTCCAGTCTTTGTACTTCGCCCAGGCGTTGAAATGAAAGCGCGCGATGGCCAGTCCTTTTTCTCCGCGCACAAAGATCGGGCCGAAGTCACGCGTCCAGCCGCGGTTCGTGGGGAAAGGAAGAAAGTCGACGCGCGCGAGATCGACGCCCGCTTTCTTGAGGATGCGGCTCGCCTGCGCCTGCTGCACCCGAGAGTTGACGAGAATGCGGATCACTTCGCCCGGCGCCAGCTTGCGGACGATTTCGCCGTACACCCAGGGGATCGGAGGAAATTTCCCCGGCCAATCGGTGACGTTGTGCGGCCAGCCGATCCAGGTCGCCGCATGCGGCTCCCATTCGGCCGGCATGCGAACGCGATTAGTCAGTGAGGAACCGGTGCTCAATGCCGCCGTACGCGTCGGTGCGCCGGTCGCGCAGGAACGGCCAGTTGCGGCGGACTTCCTCGATTCGCGCCAGATCGACCTGGGCGAGCACCAGGGCCTCGTCCTCGGCCGCCTCGGCGACCAGGACCCCGAACGGGTCGCAGACGAACGAGTGACCCCAGAATTCGATTCCCGCGCCTTGACCGTCGAGCCGTTCGAAGCCGACGCGGTTCACCGCGGCGACCCAGCAACCGTTCGCGATCGCGTGACTGCGCTGGATCGTTTTCCAGGCATCGAGCTGCTGCTCGCCGTATTGCTCTTTCTCCGCGGGGTGCCAACCGATCGCGGTGGGATAAAGCAGAATGTTCGCCCCTTGCAGCGCGGTGAGCCGGGCACCCTCGGGATACCACTGATCCCAGCAGATCAGCGTGCCGATCGGACCGACCTTCGTATCGAACGCGCGAAAACCGAGATCACCCGGTGTGAAGTAGAACTTCTCGTAGTAGGAGGGGTCGTCGGGGATGTGCATCTTGCGGTAGATGCCCTTCATCTTCCCGTCGGCGTCGATGACCGCGGCCGTGTTGTGATACAACCCCGCAGCCCGGCGCTCGAACAGCGACGCAATCACGACGACGCCGTTTTCCTTCGCGATCTTGCCCAGCGTTTCGGTCGTCGGTCCGGGGACCGGCTCGGCCAGGTCGAAGAGCGCGTGATCTTCGCGCTGGCCGATGTACTGTGTGCGGAAGAGCTCAGGCAGGCAAACGAGCGCTGCCCCCTGCCGCGCGGCCTCGCGAATACGAGTGACGGCTTTCGCGAGGTTCGCTTCGGGATCGTCGCTCATGCTCATCTGCACAAGCCCGATCTTGAACTTGTCCGGCATTTCCTTCATGCCGAACTATAACTCAGAAGTCGCCGATCACGCCGAGCGCGACGACGCTCATCATCATGGTGTTGAGGGCGTTCTTGGGGCGCACCAGGCCGCCGTAGAAGAACGCGAGGCCAACGGTAACGGTCACCAAGAGCACCAGCTGGTATCACCCGATGAAAGAGTCGCCTGCGTCATCCCACACCTCCCATGCCGGCCGCGTTGATGGCCGCGCGTTGCACCGCGTCGGCGTTGACGGCGGTCAGGGCGGCGTTGTCCGCCTCGCTCGTACGGATGCGGATGACGCGCTCGATCGGTTGCACGAAGATCTTGCCGTCCCCAACCTCGCCGGTGCGTGCCGAGGAGAGGATCGCCTTGATGCACGGCTCGACGAACGGCTCGGAGCACACCATTTCGATCTTCACCTTCTCGTGGAACTCCATGACGAGTGCCGTACCTCGATACTGTTCGACCAGCTCGTGTTCGCCGCCGTGTCCGCTGACGCGGCTCAGCGTGATGCCGGTGATCCCGGCGCGGAACAGCGCCGCCTTCACCTCGGGGAGGCGCTCGGGGCGGACGATGGTCGTGATGAGCTTCACGTTGGGCTCCCAGTCGATTGCAGGTTGGCCACCGGTTCGATCGCCGCAGGCGCAGCCATCGCCGCTGGTGGCGGAGGCGCCACTTTCTTGAATCGCCCGCGATACGATTCCCACGCGTCGAGGATGGCGCGGGCGCGGGCACTCCCGGTCCTGTGGAAGTGTTGCTGAACGAGCTTGCGCAGTACCCGTTCATCCATCGAATTCAGGCCGCTGACCCCAACCATCTCCAGGTTGCAGTACGATTCGAGCAGGTCGCGCTCATCGAGGACGTAGGCGATGCCGTTCGACATCCCGGCCGCAAAGTTCCTCCCGACCGGTCCCAGCACGACCACCACGCCGCCGGTCATGTACTCGCAGCAATGGTCGCCCGCGCCTTCGATCACTGCGACGGCACCGGAGTTCCGCACCGCGAAGCGGTCGCCCGCGCTGCCGGCCGCAAACAGGCGTCCGGACGTCGCGCCGTACAGCGCGGTGTTGCCGATAAGCACCCCCGTCGCATACCCGGCGCCGCGGAACGGCCGGATCACGATTTCGCCGCCGGACAGACCCTTACCGACGTGGTCGTTCGCCTCGCCTTCGAGTTGCAGATGCATGCCAGGCAGCGTGAACGCGCCGAAGCTCTGGCCGGCGCTCCCCCGGAACCGCAGCCGCAGCGGCTGTCCCGGTCCGGCGCCGCCGTGCGCCCGCGCGAGATCCCCCGCGATGCGCGCGCCGACGGTCAGGTGATGATTCCCGATCGTGAAAACGCGAGGACTCTCTCCTGAGCCGTTGTGCGACAGAATCTCGGCGTCGAGCGAGACGAGGCCGGGGCGCACGTTTCGAGCGACCATGCGGCGGCGCGGCTCCGATGTGCTCGCGGGTGCCGCCAGCAGCAGCGAGAGATCCAGCAGGCTCGCGCGCGGCGTTTCGGGCCGATCGATCCGCCGCAGCAGCTCGACCCGGCCGATCAGGTCGTCCATCCGGCGCACGCCGAGCGTCGCCATGATGCGGCGCGCCTCCTCGGCGATGAATGTGAAGTAGGCGATGACCTGTTCGGGCGTGCCGCGGAACTTGGCGCGGAGGTCGGGCCGCTGCGTGGCGATGCCGGTCGGGCACGTATTCAAATGACACTGGCGCGCCATCGCGCAGCCGACGGCGACGACCGCGGCCGTCCCGAACCCAAACGATTCCGCGCCGAGCAGCGCGGCGATGACGACGTCCCGCCCTGTGCGCAGCCCGCCATCCGTGCGCACTTCGATGCGGTCCCGCAGCTTGTTGCGCATGAGAATGGCCTGCGTTTCGGCGAGCCCCAGTTCCCACGGCGACCCGGCGTGCTTGATCGACGACAAGGGTGACGCGCCGGTCCCGCCGTTGTGCCCCGAGATGAGCACGTAATCGGCGTAGGCTTTCGCGACGCCGGCCGCGACGGTCCCGACGCCCGCCTCCGCGACGAGCTTGACGCCCACGCGCGCGGCCGGGTTCACCTGCTTGAGATCGTGGATCAGCTGCGCGAGATCCTCGATCGAATAGATGTCGTGATGAGGCGGCGGCGAGATCAGCGGGATGCCCACAACCGCATGCCGGAGTCGCGCGATGAGGTCGGTGACTTTGTGTCCCGGTAGCTGGCCGCCTTCGCCGGGCTTCGAGCCCTGCGCGATCTTGATCTCGAGCTCGTCCGCCCGAACGAGGTACGCGGTCGTCACCCCGAAGCGGCCGGACGCGACCTGCTTGATCCGGTTGTCGGATCGGTCGCCCGTTCCCTCGGCTGGCGTTACCCAGGTCGCCGGGTCTTCTCCACCCTCCCCCGAATTCGACCGTGCGTGCATCCGGTTCATCGCGATGGCAAGCGTGGCGTGCGCTTCCGGCGACAGTGCCCCGAGCGACATCGCACTGGAGATGAATCTCCTGCGGATGTCTTCGGCCGGCTCGACTGCTTCGAGCGGCACGGGCGTCTGTTCCTGGAAGTCGAGCAGGTCGCGCGGACCGGCTGCCGCGCGGGCCCGCACGCCGTCGGCGAAGCCTGCGTACTCGCCATGTTGCAACGCGCGCACCAGCGGGGGCGACCAGCCGTGGTCTTCGCCGTCGCGGCGATAGCGAACGCGGCCGTGGTCAGGGAGCGCACCAACGCTGTGATGGCGCGTCAGCACATCCTCGGCGATTTCCTTGAAGCCAATACCACCGATTACCGACGCGGTGCCGGTGAAGCACCGGTCGATGACTTCGGGACCGAGCCCGATCGCCTCGAAGATCTGCGCGCCTGCGTACGACTGGAGCGTCGAGATCCCCATCTTGGAGAGGATCTTGAGCAGCCCCTTCTCGGCGGCACTGCGGTACTTGTCGGCCGATGACTCCTTGTCCCGGAGGCACTGCAAGGCGAGCCAGGGGTGCACCGCTTCGGCGCCGTAGCCGAAGAGCGCGGCCAGGTGATGCACATCCCAGGCGTCTCCGGCTTCAGCGACGAGGCCGACGCGGACACGCTGCTTGGTTTGGACGAGACGCTGGTGCACCGCTCCGATCGCGAGCAGCATCGGGATCGGCGCGCGCGTCTTGTCCGCGTCGCGGTCGCTGATGACGAGGATCGTGGCGCCTCCACCGCGACGCACTGCGCCGACCGCGTCTCGAGCCAGCTTTTCGAGCGCACGCTCCAGCTCGGCGGGGCCGGCCGCGGCCTCCCACACCGCGCTGAGCGTCGTGATCTCCGAGCCGCCGACGCGCCGCAGCGCCGCCATTTCCTCTGCCAGCAGCACCGGGTGCTCGATGCGCAGTAGCGTACGGCCCCCGGGCCGCTGTGCGAGCAGCGAGCCGCGGCGCCCGAGGTACATCACCAGTGACATCACCAGCTCTTCGCGGAGCGGATCGATGGCCGGGTTGGTGACCTGGGCGAAGCGTTGGCGCACGTACGCGTAAAGGTTCTGCGGCACCTTCGACAACGGCGCGATGGGCGTGTCGTCGCCCATGCTCCAGATCGCATCGCGGCCCTCGGCAGCCATGGGCGCGATGACGTAGCGCAGGTCCTCATGGCTGTAGCCAAAGGCGCGCTGGCGAGCGGCGAGCTCCTGGGCGGGAAGGGCCGGTCCGAGCGCCGGGACTTCCCCGGGGAGCTGGCGTAGCACCCGCGTGCTCCAACGCCGGTACGGACAGCGCTGCGCGACTTCCAGCTTCGCGTCGGCGCTGCGCAGGACAACGTTGCGGAGGGTGTCGACCACGAGCAGCTCGCCGGGTCCGAGCCGGCCGGACTCCACGACGTCCGCGGGATCGAGGTCGACCACGCCGACTTCCGAGGCCGCGACGACCACGTTGTCGCGCGTCACCTTGTAGCGGCAGGGCCGGAGCCCGTTGCGGTCGAGCGCCGAGCCGGCGACGACGCCGTCGCTGAATGCGAGTGCCGCCGGTCCGTCCCACGGCTCCATCAGCCCCGCGTGATACTCGTAGAAGCTCTGCAGCGCGGGATGCATGTCGGGAATGCGCTCCCACGCTTCCGGCAGCAGCATCATGAGGGCGTGCACCGGATCGCGTCCCGAGCGGACCAGGAGCTCGAGTGCATTGTCGAGACTCGCGGAGTCGCTCCCCTCCGCCCAGATCACGGGCTTCAACTGCTCGACGTCCCGTTCCCACACCGGCGCGGCGAGCGCCGGTTCGCGCGCCAGCATCGCGTTGCGGTTTCCCCAGAGCGTATTGATTTCGCCGTTATGGGCGAGCAGCCGGAAGGGCTGGGCAAGCGGCCAGCTCGGCAGCGTGTTGGTCGAGTAACGCTGATGGAATACCGCGATGCCGGTTTCGAAGAGCGGCGAACGCAGGTCCGCGTAAAAGGCCGGCAGCTCAGTGCCGACGAGCAGCGCTTTGTAAACGACAGTCCGGCACGACAGCGAGCACACGAAAACGGGCAGCCCGGCGCTCGCGGCCCGCCGCTCGATCACGCGGCGCGCGAGGTAGAGACGCCGTTCCCACACCAGCGCATTCCCAGGACCGGACGGCGGACCCACGAAGACCTGCCGGATCGTCGGCTGGCTCGCCGCGGCGAGCGGACCGAGGACGGCGGCGTCGACGGGCACCACCCGCCATCCGAGCACCGACATGCCGAGTCCGACGAGAACGGCCTCAATCAGGTCGATGGCGGCATCACGGGCACCAGCGGATGGCGGCAGGAAAAACATGCCGAGCGCCACGCGCTCCACTGGCCCGACGCCGAGCAGGCGGTGGGGGATTTGGGTCAGGACGCCGGCGCCGTCGCCGGACTTGTCGTTCGAGGCAGCGCCGCGGTGGGCGAGCCGGGCGACGGCGGTGAGAGCCATCGACAGGATGTCGTTGGTGCGATCGCCATCGGCGCGCGCGACGAAGCCGACGCCGCAGGCGTCACGCTCGCGCC
The DNA here is from genome assembly GCA_036394755.1 of Gemmatimonadales bacterium. Taxonomy (GTDB): domain Bacteria; phylum Gemmatimonadota; class Gemmatimonadetes; order Gemmatimonadales; family GWC2-71-9; genus 20CM-2-65-7. The sequence goes on from DASWEL010000222.1 coordinate 9,228, forward strand.
AGGGATCGAGCAAACGAAAAGCCCGCTCTGCTGAGGGAGCGGGCTGGCTGGGTTCGCGCTTTCTTGTCACGCTATCGTGCCCCGCCGCTCCCTCGAGAGGGTCCGCCGTTAATGTTCGGCATATTCGTCAGCAGCAGGGCCGTCGTATGTTTATGCATTGTTGAACATAAATATGCGAACGAGCTCGAAAGTCTGCAAGGGGGGGGAATCAGCCGACGAGGATGGGCTCCACCGGTTGGGTGTACCGGTACGTCTTCCCCGCGTAGTTCCGGAGAACGACTTCCTTATCCGTCAGTTTGACGACGTACTCGGGCAGGAGCGGGATCTTGCCGCCGCCGCCGGGCGCGTCGATCACGAAGTGCGGCACCGCCAGGCCTGAGGTCCAGCCGCGCAGCGCCTGGATGATCTCAAGCCCCTTCTGGACGGTGGTCCGGAAGTGCTCGGCGCCCGCAACCTGGTCGCACATATAGATGTAGTAGGGCCGCACCCGCGCGGCGAGCAGCCGCTGCATCAGCAGCTTCATGATCTCCGGGTCGTCGTTCACACCTTTGAGGAGCACCGTCTGGCACCCCAGCGGGATTCCGGCGTCGGCCAGCATCCCGAGCGCCTGGACCGCGGCGGGCGTCAGCTCGTCGGGGTGATTGAAATGCGTGTTGATGTAGAGCGGGTGGTATTGCTTGAGGATGGCGCACAGCTCGGGCGTCACCCGCTCGGGCAGGTGGCAGGGGATCCGGCTGCCGATCCGCAGCACCTCCAGATGAGGAATCGCCCGCAGCCGCTTGCAGATCTCGTCGATACGGCGGTCGGAGAGAAGGAGGGGATCGCCGCCCGACATGATCACGTCGCGGATTTCCCGATGCTCCTCGAGGTAGTGGAACGCCGATTCGAGCTGCGCCATCGGGATCTTCTCGGGGTCTCCGACCTTGCGCCGGCGCGTGCAGAAGCGGCAGTAGGACGCGCACACGGGGGACACGAGAAACAGCGCGCGATCCGGATAGCGGTGCGTGATGTTGGGGACCGGCGAGTTTGCATCTTCCGCCAGCGAATCCACCAGCCCATCGTGGATTTCCAGCTCTTGCACGGTCGGGACGTACTGCAGCCAGATAGGATCGCCGGGCGATTTGATCAAATCCACCATCGCCGGGGAAATGCGGAATTCGAAATTCTCGGCTGCCTGCCGGAGACGGGCGATCTCCCCGACGTGCTCGGCACCGAAACGAGCGGCCAGCGCGTCCAGCGAGGCGATGCTTTTCCTACGGAGCAGCTCTTGCCAGGTCTCCAGTAGTCAGATCCTTGGTATAGATCACTAGGTCGTCACCGGGCGCGTAGTACCCCGGGATGGTCGCGGTTCTGGTGTAGCCGCGTGCTTCGTAAAACCGGCGCGTGGGTGTGTACTCGGCGCGCGAGCTGGTCTCTACGACAATTAGTCGTCTGTTTTCCGTCATCAGCAGGCGTTCCACCTCGCCGAGCAACTGCGATCCGATTCCCGTGTTTTGCCTATCGCGATGGACGACGATCCAGTACAAATCGCTCGTCGCGACGGTCCCAGGAGTCGCACCCCAGCATGCGTAACCGACCAGCCGATCGTCTTCGAACGCGCCGACAAACTGATAGTCGTCGTCTCCGGCCAGGCTCTCGTCGAGCAGCTCGACCGCGGTGGCGACCTCCTCCTCGCGGAAGAGGCCCGTGCCACGCGTCAGCTGCTCAAGCCGTGCGCGGTGCGCGCGCGCGACGGGGCGCAGCGAGCAGCTCACGCGCGGCCTTCGTTCCTTGTGCCTCTCGCAGCGCGATCTCGGCGATGCGGCGGATCAGCTCCGAGTAGTCCCATCCCGCGGCCTTCGCCATGCGCGATAGACCCGCCTCGTCGGTCAGATCGGGATTGGGATTCACTTCCAGGATCCATGGGCGACCGGCGTCGTCGACTCGCAGGTCGACACGGCCGTATCCCTTTCCTTGCATCGCACGCCACGCGGTCTCCGCGAGCCGGCACAGCCGATCGGCGAGACGCTGCGGGATCTGGGCGGGGCACACCGGGCGGCTGCCGAGATCCTCGGGCGATCCGACGTGCCACTTGGCGGCATACGTGAGGATCGGCCACGTGCCTTCGGGCATCGTACTGAAATCGATCTCGGCGACGGGAAGCGTGCGATCGCCGATGATCCCGACGTTGAACTCGCGGCCGGCGATGTACTGCTGCACCAGCACGTCGTCGAACTGCTCGGTCATCGCGGCGATCCGCGCCTTGAGATTCCTGCGATCGGTGACGACCGATTGCCGGTCGAGGCCCGCGCTGGCGTCCTCGGCGGCGGGCTTCACGATGGCCGGCAATGGGAAATCGTCCTCGATTTTTCCCTGGGCGATGGTCCAGCGCGGCACCGGCAGGCCGGCGCGCTCGAGCAGCGTGTTGGCGACGGCTTTGCGGCGGCACGCGGACGTCGTCCACGGACCGCAGCCGGTGTAGGCGATGCCGGCCAGCTCCAGCGTGCCGACGACGTGATCCTCCCACTGCGCGACGCCGCGCACGCCTTCGCACAGGTTGAAGACGAGGTCGGCTCGGCGGCAGACATTGAACCAGCGCATGTCGTGCCGGACGGGAACGCGTTGCACTTGATGATTGAAGGAGACGAAGATGCGGGCGATGTCGTCGACCGCCTCCATCACCCCGGCGACGTCCTCGGCGGTCCAGTCATCCGCACCGGGGTCGTAGAGGATGACGACCCTCACGCGGACATCGCGGTCGGGGCGGGGGCGGCTTGGGGCGCGGCATGCTCCACCCCTACTTCGGACCCGGTTATGCGCCGCCAGGCGATCCGGACGACCTCTTGGATGAGCCCATCGTAGGTAAACCCCGCGACCCGCGCCGCCTTCGGAAAACACGAATTCATCGCCGGATCGGGAATGATGCCGGGAAGGGGATTCAGCTCGACCACGTTGGGCACGCCGAAGCGGTCGACGCGCACGTCGATCCGGCACCAGTCGCGGCAGCCCAGGGCGCGATAGGCGTCGAGCGCCACACGCTCGGTCTCGCGGCACAGTGATGTGGCAACGCCGGTCGGCGGGCACTGGAAGATGGCGAGCGGATGTTCGCGCGTGTCCCAGATCCACTTCGCTTCGTAGCCGTACACGGGTGGGGCGCCGAGAGGCAGCGTGGCGAAATCGAATGCGACGATGGGGAGGCAACGCACGTCGCCGTTGTTGCCCAGTATCGCGACGGTGAACTCCGGTCCCGGGAGATAGGTCTCGACGAGCACCGCCTGCTCGTAGCGCTCCAAGAGGAAGGGCACGCGCTCCGCGAGCTGCGCGGACGTCTCGCATAAGTTGTTGACGAATATGCCCTTACCAGATCCTTCCGCGACCGGTTTGACGAACAACGGAAACGGCAGCGGCATGCGCTCGAGGTCGGTGACGCGCTCGATGACCCGAAACGGCGCGGTCGGTACGCCGCGATACGCGAGGATCTCTTTCGTGCGTCCCTTGTGCAGCGTCAGCGCGAGCGTGAGCGGGTCGGAGCCGGTGTACGGAATGTTCAGGTACTCGCACAACGCGGGGACGTGCGACTCGCGGCAGGGACCGTGCAGTCCCTCCGCCATGTTGAACACGATGTCGGGACGCGCGAGCGAGAGTTTTTGCGGAAAGAATTCGTCGGCTTCGAGACGGATAACGTTGCCGAAAAGGCTCAGAGCCTGATCGACCGCGTCGATGGTGGACGGGTCATCCCATTCTGCATAGGCATCCGACGAGGGCGTCACGTCGGGTTTCTCGTTGTATGCGAGACCTATTCGCATTCTAAAAACAGAATACGAAATGATGAACAGATGCGCAAGAGAGAGAAGACAAAAATCGTCGAGCAACATCGTCGAGAAAAATCGTCGAGCAGAACCTCAGTACGTTCTTGTTCGACGTTCTTGCTCGACGCCTCTGCTCGACGTCTTTCAGACCTTGTGATACGTGACGCGCGCGGCCTCGCTTTTGTCGTCGGCGACGTAGATCTCGAAATCAGAGAACAGCGAGCCCGCTTCTTTCTGCAGTACGCGTAACACCGCGATTGCCATCCGCCGGATTTCCAGCTCGGCGCCCTCGCCGCAGCGCAGCTCGAGCATCGTGCGCCACGCGCGCGCGTTCCCGGAGACGACGATCTTCACCTCGGTAGCGTTCGGCAGCACGCTGCGCGCCGCTTCGCGCGCCATTTTGCGGCGGTGCACCTTGTCGGTGACCCACTCGTAGCGTTGCATCAATCCCTCGACCGCGCGCACGTAGGCGGCCTGCGCCTCGGCGACCTGTTGCTGCCATTCCTCCTCGAGTCGCGCGTCGCCGGCGACGGCAGGCGGCATGACGAAGGCGGCGTGTGACTCGTCGACGTAGCGCTGCGAGAGCTGCGAATACCCGAACCCCGCCCGGTGCCGCACCAGCTCGTGGGAGCAGGAACGCGAGATCCCCTCGATCAGCAGCACGTAGACGGCGTGCTCCAGCACCGACCCGTGGCCCTGCTTTTTGATGTTCTCGAGGTATTCGGCGGTGGTGCGGTTCACGGGGTTGTGCTGGCTCATGTAGCACAACCGGCCCGCGTATTCGGCGAGACGCTCGCCATCGCTCGCCTCACCGCGCCAGTGCACCGCGAGGTGTTCCGGTTCGAGAAACTGCGGGCGGGCGATCAGCGTGACGCGGGAGTCACGAAAGACTTCCATTGGTGCTAGTGTGCCAGCTCGAGTTTCGGTGTGGCCCATGCGGCGCTGCGCTCCACTTCTCGTAGTCGCGTTGCGATGTCTTCGGGAATGTCCGCGGCACCGGCACCGACCTTCAGCGCGGCCACGGGCGACCAATCGGTCGCGGGAATGATAACACCCGGGTTGAAGATGGACAGCGGGTCGTAGGCGCGCTTCACGTCGCGAAACAACTCCATCACCTCCGAGCCGTAGAAGCGCTCCAGAATTCCCGCGCGCAGCCGGCCGACGCCGTGCTCGCCCGACGGCACGCCGCGCAGACGGAGCAGGAGATCGGTGACGTCGTCGAACAGCCCACGCAACGTCTCGCGCCAACCGTCGCGCGTCGTATTGGGCAGCGCGTTGACGTGGACGTGGCCGTCGCCCGCGTGCCCGAAGATCGCGACCGGAATGCCGCGACGATCCGCCGCCGCCCTCAGTCCGGCGACATATGCGCCCAGAGCGTCGAGTGGCACGCAGCCGTCTTCGATGAGCTGCAGCGACCGCTGCGTGGGAGGCAGCCGGGCCAGGGCGGGGGAAGCCTCGCGGCGCACACTCCACAGCCGCTCGAGCCCCGCACGATTCACCGCCGTCTCGACGTGCGTCACCGCCTGCTTGAGGCCGCGCACCGCGTCGCCCACGACGCCGCGCGCGGCGGCCGCCGTTTCGCGCTCGAATTCGACGAGCAGTAGGCAGGCGACCTTCGGCGCCTCCGGGACGAACCGCAGCAGGGACTCATCCAGCAGCTCGAGTGCGGAGGGCTGCAGAGACACCAGGTAGGGCACCGCCTCGGCCATCGATACGAGATCGGCGAAGCCGAGCGCGGCACCCGCGACGTCGGGAGGGATCGGATCGAGACGCCAGTGGACCTCGGTCACGATCGCGAGTGTCCCTTCGGATCCCACGAGGAGGTCGATTTCATCGCCGGAGTCGGCGAACCGATCGAGCGCGTAGCCGGAGGAGTTCTTGCGCGTTTTGGGGAAGCGATCTGCGATCAGCCGTCGGTCGTCGGCCGTCAGCGCAAACTGTTCGCCATTCCCCATTCCCCGCCTGATCATTCTCACCGTGCCGTCCGCGCCGACGACCTCGAGCGCCTCGATCCAGGGTCGCACACTGCCGTATCTCACCGTCCGCGGGCCGGCCGCGTTGGTGGCGACCATCCCGCCGCTCGTCGCAAAGGCGCCGGACGATGGATCCGGGGGGAGTCGCAGCCCGTAGGGTTTGGCGGCGTCGTTCACTTCGGCCCAGGTGACGGAGGCGCCGGCTCGGGCGCGGCGGCTGTCGGGATCGACGACGAGATGGGAGAAACCGGTGCTCAGGTCCACGATGACCCCATTCCCGACGTTACCGCCCGGCATCCCGCTTCCCGCGCCGCGGGGGATCAGTGCCAGCTTCGACTCTCTCGCCTGCTGCACGAGAGCAACGACGTCGTCCTGGTTCTCCGGAATCGCGACCGCGGCTGGCAGAATGCGGTAGATGCCCGCACCCTCGGCGTACGCCGCGCGGACACGAGCGTCGGTGACTAACACTCTGCAAACTTGACACGGGGGAAGCACAACGTGAAGCTTCGTTTCCCGATGGCTGCCCCACAGACTGCGACACCCCCACCATCGAGCGCGTCTGTGCCCCGTGCTCAGCTGATCCACATCGAAGTGGATCGGCGGCTCGGTCACGAATGGGACGAGTGGAACGGCCGCCCCCTGCCCCGTGGCGGCGACTTTTCGGCGGCCCCCGGGCTCTTCTTCCGCTTTGCCGCGCTCACGATCGCCACCGCAAGCGGCGCCGTCGCCCTTCTTCTTTATCTGATCGGGCCGCGGCTGGGTACGCTCTCGCCGCTGGTACCCAGGGTCCTGTGGTTGGTCCTCGCGCTCTTCGCGGCGCTACAGTGGCTGTATCTGGGCGTGCTGGCCGCGTCTTTTTACACCGGCCGGAACCTACTGCCCGAGCGCGTACTCGAGCGTGGTCCCTACCTGCAGCTCATGAATTACACGTCACTGGTCGCGCGCGGCTTCGGGAAGCGCGACTGGGTGGAACATGCGGCCATCGACATCTACAACACGCTCGCGGAGCGGCGCGGCCGCAGGGTCGGGAAGGGCGAGTTGCTGGTGCTGATCCCTCGCTGTCTCTCGAAACAGGCGCTCGACGGCGTACTCGAGATCGCGGGGCGCTACGAGGTGCCAGTCTTCGTCGCGACCCGCGGTCAGCTCGCGCGCCGCGTCATCCGGGAGCGTCGACCCCGGGCCGTCGTGGCCGTGGCCTGCGAGCGCGACATGATGACCGGGCTGCGCGACGTCGCGGGCAAGCTCCCCGTGCTCGGCCTGACGATGCAGCTGCCCAACGGGCCGTGCCGCGATGCGTCTATCGATCTGGGACAGATGGAGCAATGGGTCCAGGGGCTCGTTGCCGAAGCGCCAGCCCGAGAACACACCAAGCGGTAAAGGCGACCCACTCGGCGGTCGTAAAGCTCCCCGGTACACGCGGCACCACTTTCATCAGGATAATCGCGACGCTCACGAGGGCGCCGACCGCGGCGATCGCCACGCCGTCCCGCATGCCGCCACGCCGGGCGAGGGCGATGAAGGCGAGACAGGAGGCGCACCATCCGATTGCGCCAACCGCCGCGCCCACTTCGCTGATCGGAACGAGCACGGCGTCGCCGAGGAATGCGCCCGCGCCCGTGAGCGCCGTGACCAGCGCGATCGCGCTGGCGGGGGTGCCATATCGCGGGTTGACCGCCCCGAGCGATGGATGCACGAGGCTGCGGCGCCCCAGGGCGTAGAGGAGGCGGGTCGCGGCGACGAAGTTGCCGTTGAACACCTTGAAGAGCGACAACAGCGCGCCGGCCAGAATCAACCGCGCGATCCATGGTGAGCCGAACGCGCGCGCGAACGCCGTCTCTGTTCCGAGATGCTGGGACACCAGGTCGGACCACGGATACACCCACGCGACGACACCCACGACCAGCACGTAGAACAGTCCGCCCGCTACCATCGCGACCGTGATCATCCGGCCCAGCACGTGGGGGGCGAGATCGACGCGCGCTTCCTCGGACGCTTTGGGGATCGACTCGAAGCCGGTCATGAAGTACGGGACGATCTGGAGAACCAACAGCACCGACACGAAGGCGCCGGATGAGGCGAACAATGGTTGGACGTTGGCCGGATTGCCTCGCCCGAACCCGAGCACGACGAATACCGCGAAGCAGGCGAGCAGCCCCAACGTCGTGACATCCTGAAAACGCCCGCTCGTGCGGATGCCGCGGTAATTGATGACGCCGATGACCGCCGTGAGTCCCAACCCAGCGAGCAGCCTGGGGAGCGTGATCGCTTTTCCGGCCACCGTGTACAACGGGAAGTCATTCATCGCGGGGATGATCCTGGCCAGCAGATTGCCGATCGCGACAGCTTCCCACGGACAGACGATCGTGTAGGCGAGCACCATCATCCAGCCGGCCGCAAAGCTCACGGGCCGTGGAAACGCGCGCTCGGTGTAGGCGATTTCCGCGCCGGCGTCCGGGATTGCGCGCACCAGCCGGCCGTACGTCAGGGCGATCGGGAGGAGCAGGAGCGCGCCGCCCAGGAATCCGAGCATGGCGCCACCAGGTCCGCCGCGGCCTAGCCAGTCGTCCATGATGACCAGCCAACCCACGCCCACCATGCTGCCGAAACCGAATGTGAAGTACTCGAGGGCGCCGAGGCTCTGCCGGAGGCTAGTAGGTCGTGACTCCAAGCTTGTCCTTTAACACGGCGAGAAGCTGCTGCGCGCGGAGCTGACCGGGCGAGCCGGGCGGCGCGGCGCGCTCGAGATCTCGTCTCGTGCGCGACGAGTCTTCAAAAGGGCGATAGACCGCTTCAATCGTCACGCGCGCCTTGCCGGGCACATCGGGATCGGCCCAGAGCCGCAGGCGATATGTACCGGCGAATTCGCCCGTTTCGAGGAACGCATCGAGCACGCTCACGAAATGCACGGGAACCGTATCGGCGCGGAGTAAGGAATCCGCCACGGCAGTGAGGCGTGCGGGCGGTGCATTGATCACCGCGCGCAGGGCTTCAGGCAGTGGAGCGAACGACGGGCGTGTCGTGGCCGGCGTGCATGCTCCGAGCACGAGGAAGAATGCCCACGCACGACGCACGACGCACGACGCACGCATTAGTGCGAGTGCGGCGGCGTGCCCGGCGGGTGAGTGTGCGGTGCCGTGGTCTTGGTGGTATCGGTCTTGGTGCTATCCATCGTCCCGTGCTCGTGTCCTTCCGCCCGATTTTCGATTTCGGCCTGGAGCACCTTAGATGGAATGCCGGCCGCGTGCTGGAACACGAGCCTGCCGCCGAGCACACCGGTCCAGACCAATCCGAGGAGTCCCACGATGCTCAGCATACGTGTGAACGCGAGCTCCTGCGCCGGCATCTGAAAGCGCCGGAACAGACGCCAGCCGAGCACGACGGTAAACAGCGCCATCGTCAGCAGCGCCATGTTCTCGTGCTTTTCCATGATTTCGTGAATCGCTTCACCATGCTCGATGGTGTTTGACGCGACTTTTCCGGCGACGACCGCCGCCCATCCGCCGATCACGCCTGCCCAGAGCGTCCAGATGCTCGCCCACATGAGCGATTCACGCTTCGTCACGGCCGCGGCGATATCGAACAATACCGCCACGAAGAGCAGTGCCGCGGGAAGATCGTTGAGAACCGCGTGCCAGCGCGCAGCGTCGTAGCCGAACATTAGAGCCCCAGGTTACTGACGGTGGGTGGGTTGGACGAGTAATCGTAGAAGCCCTTGCCGGATTTTCTGCCGTACATCCCCGCGAGCACCATCCGCTTGAGCAACGGCGGCGGCGCGTACCGTGCCTCGCGGTACTCCTTGAACATGATCTCGGCGATGTGGTGCGTCGTGTCGATGCCGACGAGATCGAGCAGCGTCAGCGGACCCATCGGGTAGCCGCAGCCGAGCTGCATCGCCTTATCGATGTCGGGCACGCTCCCCACGCCACGCTCGACGGCGCGGATCGCGTCGAGCAGATAGGGAACGAGCAATAGATTCACGATGAAGCCGGAGTTGTCCTTGGCGGCGACGGGCTCCTTGCCCAGCGAAGCCGCGAACGCAAAGGCGCGCTTGAAGGTCTGCTCGGACGTCGTGATGGTGCGTACGACCTCCACGAGCGCCATCAGCGGCACCGGATTGAAGAAGTGCAGCCCCACGAAGCGGTCGGCGCGCTTCGTGGGGCCGGCCATTTCCGCGATCGTCAGGCTCGACGTGTTGGAGGCGAAGATCGTCCCGGCGGCGCACAAGCCGTCGAGCTCCTGGAAGAGCGCGTTCTTGAGCGCCAGGTCTTCGGTGATCGCTTCGATCACGATGTCCACTTTACGCAGGTCCGCGACGACGGTGGTGAACGTCAGCCGCTTGAGCGCGGCGTCACGGTCCGTGGGCTGGACCTTTCCTTTTTCGACCAGCTTGGCGAGCGACTTCTCGATCCCGGCGCGGCCCCGCTCGAGGATCTCCTTGGAGACGTCGCGCACGATCGTCTCGTATCCTGCCGTCGCCGCGACCTGGGCGATGCCGCTGCCCATCAAGCCGCAGCCGAGCACTCCGACGCGCTGGATGTCCGCCAATTCCTCAGCTCCGGGTTTTGGGCTTCGCGGGGGGGGGAGTCTCGAATGCCTTGCGCACCTCTTCGGCGATTCGGGCAAAGGTCTGCGACGCCCCCGGCAAGATGCCCTGGCTGGAGGAGCGAATGTCTCCGCGCTCGAGCCGGTCGAGCACCTGCTCCAATGTGACCTGCAGGCGCTCGTTTGCGCCCCGGTAGGTGCGCGCGACCATCGCGCCTCCCGCCGTCAGCCCGACACCCGGCACGAGCATCAACACCTGCGCCAGGGCGAGCGGGGGAGCGATGAGTGCGACCGCGCCGGTCATTCCCCAACCCAGGACTGCCAGGACCGTGGCGCCGGAGATCCGCTTGGTGCGCTGCTGCCGGACGTCCGCCTCGAGTCGCACGAAACAAAATCCCGGCTCGAGCTGCACGACCTGCGCGGTCACCTCGCCAGCCTGCGCGAGCGAGTAGCGCCGTCTTCCCGCCAGCGCGCGCTGAATCGACGCGAATGCGCCCGCCTTGGGCTCCCACGACGTACGGTCGGCGAAATGTCGTTTGGGCTGCAACAGCTCTTCCTCTATCATCCACCGGCTCAGCTCGCGCTCGACCGCCGCGCGATCGCCGGGAACGACTCGGTACGCCACAATCGAGCGGGGACCGGTGAGCCACGCCCACGTCCCGGTCGCCACCTCGGGGGCAACGCGCGTCTGCTCCTCGAGCATTGCCTGGCGCAGATAGCGGTCTGGAATGCCGACGTCTTTCCCGAGCGCTAGGACCTCGCTGTTCGTGAGACCGTCGCCAACGTCGTGTTCTCCGGCCTGCAGCTCGGCGGCGCGCTTGATGATGCGCTCCAGCGCCTCACGACTGATGAGGTCTCCGCCTCCTGCCTTACCCATCAGACCTTGGCTCTCCCCTTGTTGCGCGGCGCCGGCAGGCGCTCGCCCGCAGTGCGCTCGGGAAGCGCACGACTGCCCGAATCACTGGCCTGCGGTGCCAAGCGCTCCATGAAGCCCTTGAACAGGTCGATTGGGATCGGAAAGATCGTGGTCGAGTTGTTTTCTGACGCGATTTCGTTGACGGTCTGCAGGTATCGCAGCTGAATGGCCGCGGGCTCCTTGCCGATGATGTGCGCAGCCTGCGCGAGCTTCTCCGCCGCCTGCAGCTCGCCCTCGGCGTTGATCACCTTGGCGCGGCGCTCGCGCTCCGCTTCCGCCTGCCGGGCCATCGCGCGCTTCATCTCGGGCGGGAGGTCCACGTCCTTTACTTCGACGGCGGAGACCTCGATGCCCCAGTCTTCGGTGCGCGTGTCGATCGTCTGGCGCAGGATCGCATTGATCTTGTCTCGGCTGGCGAGGAGCTCGTCCATTTCGGTTTCCCCCAGCACCGACCGCAGCGTCGTCTGTGCGAGCTGGCTCGTGGCGTAGAGATAGTTCTCCACGCCCACGACCGCTTTGTCGGGGGACTTTACGCGCATGTACAGGACGGCATTGACCTTGATCGAGATGTTGTCGCGCGTGATTACGTCCTGGGGCGGGACGTCGATGGCCATCACGCGGAGCGACACCTTCTGCATCCGAGCCAGCACCGGAGGGAGAAAGATCAGGCCCGGCCCCTTGGTGGGCCGCAGACGACCGAGCAAAAAGTACACGCCGCGCTCGTATTCGCGCAGCACGCGCAGACCCGAGAAAAGGTAGAGGGCAATCAAACCGATCGCCCCGACGAGTATGTCGCTCACAACGCTTCGACGATCACGGCCGTCCCCTGACCTCCACCAATGCATGCCGACCCCAGTCCGAACCGCTTCTTCTCGCGCCGCAGCGCGTGCAGCAAATGAATCGTGATGCGCGTGCCGGTGGCTGCGAGCGGGTGCCCGATCGCGATCGCCCCGCCGTTCACATTCGTCCGAGTGCGATCGAGTCCTAACTCGCGTTCGACGGCCAGGTACTGTGGCGCGAATGCTTCGTTCACTTCGATGAGATCCATCTGTTCGAGTTTCATGTTCGCCTTCGCGAGCGCTTTGCGGGCTGCCGGCGCCGGCCCGATACCCATGTGCTTGGGCTCCACGCCGACGACGGCCCACGCGACCAGGCGGCCGAGCGGCTTCAACCCGTGGGCCTTCGCGTATTCCTCGCTCGCCAGGACCGTCGCTGCACCGCCGTCCGAGATGCCGGAGGCGTTCCCGGCCGTGACGAGCCCATCCTTCTTGAAGTACGGCTTCAGCCCGCTGAGAATTTCGACTGTCGTTTCAGGCCGCATGTGCTCATCGGCGCGAAACTCGAGTTCCTTCCCCTTCACTTTGATCGTGACGGGAATGACTTCGTCCTGGAACGCGCAGGCGTCCCACGCCTGCTTGGCGCGCCGTTGCGACGCGACGGCCACTTCATCGACTTCTTTCCGCGTGAGCTTGTACTTCTCGGCCAGGCTCTCAGCGGTCTCGGCCATGGACAGGCCGCATTGCGGGTCCTTCAACGACTCCCAGAGGAGATCTTCGAGCGGGGCCGGTCCGAGTCGCAGCCCCCAGCGCGCGCCGCGCACGACGTGCGGCGCCTGGCTCATCGACTCGGCGCCACCCGCTAGCACCGCGTCCGCTTCACCTAGCAGAATCAGTTGCGCGCCCTGCGTGATCGCCTCAAAGCCCGACCCACACAGCCGGTTGACCGTGACGGCCGGCGTTTCGATCGGAAGCCCGGCCTTGAGTCCGACGTGGCGGGCCAGGTAGATCGCGTCGGCCGATGTCTGCAGCGCGTTTCCAAAAACTGTATGTCCGAAATCGCTCACGGGAACACCGGAGCGCTGGATCGCGTGGCGGGAAGCCGCGGCGCCTAAGTCGATGGCGGACAGGTCCTTCAAAGAGCCGCCGAACGTGCCAAATCCCGTCCGAACCCCGGACAGGAAGACGACGTCCTTTGTAGCGCCCTGAGTTTTCATGGGTGCAACTCCATCATAAGTGGGCGGAATATGGGTCTGCATCGGATGCGACGGTAGGTCATCAAGCAAAAACACGAGCGGCGGTCGGGGTTGTTCCCCATCCGCCGCTCACCGCAGCGCACGATGTCCGCTTTTACCGGACGAGGTCAACCCATCCGGCCTCGTTGGCCACAATCGCGACGTTGCCAAGTCCATCGAAGGCGATGTGGCGGGGTAGGCCACCGGTCTCGAGTGTCCCTACGCATGCCAGCGAATGCGCGTCCACCATTGTGATCCGTCCGGCCGTCCGGAGACTCGCGTAGACGACATTCTGGTCGGGCGTAAGCGCCACTTCGACCACCGGAGTGTCGAAGGCTCGTCTCACAATTTTTCCGGTTGGTAAATACACGAGATCGATCCAGCCGTGTTCGTTGCCACAGTAGAGACGCAGGCCGTCGGTGGAGAGCGCAACGCCCAAGGGCTGCCCGCCCACCTCGTAGCGGCGCGTGACCGAGAGACTCCGCGCGTCGAGCTCGAGGATGTTGCCCGCTTTCCATGTGGGGACATACAGGCGATTACCCGCGGGATGGATCGCCAACTCGGTGCACGCCTGCGGCACGGGAGTCGAGCGAACGATTCGTCCGCCATTGTCGGTGAGCGCGCAAACAGAGAGCCGATCGAGATTGGTCGTGACGTACAGCGTCCGTGAATCCGGCGACAGCACTGCGCCGAGCGGATCGCCCTCCATCGCGATGGAGCCGGTGCGCCGCCGGCAGGCAAGATCGACCACCGCGACGTCTCTGGTAAACTGATTGGTCACCCACGCGCGCTCGCCCGACGGCGCCAAGATCACGCGGGTCGGAGCGACGCCGACGCGAATGACACCGCTGGACGCCAGCGGCTGTAGCTGCAGCCGCTCGAGTACGGCGGCGTGGAGCCGCGTCAGCCAGGCGGTGCCATCGGGTGCGATCGCCACGTCGAACGGATAGCCGGCAATCCTCAGTCGCGAGGCGAGCACGCCGCGGGGCCGGCCCAGCGGATCGACGACGGGGCGCGGAGGCTGGCGCACCGCACGGATGTTCAATTCGGGTCTAAAGTCACCGGCTGCTTCCTGCCGAGCCGCTGCCTGGAGGTATGGTTGCAGCGCCAGCCGGTGCATGCCGCTGTCTTTCCAGGTCGTGCGAAAGCGCAGGAGCGCTCCGGCGATGCCGCCGCGCCGTACGCGCGACCACGGCTCCCCCATCAGGCGGCGCACGAGGCGGTAGCAGGTTGCCGGTTCCAGATGTGATTGACGGGCCAAGGCCAACAACGACGCCCCGGTTTGCTCCCACTGCAGCACCCAATAGAACAGTCGAGTCCACGCGGCCAGCTCCTCCAGCGGTGGCAGGCTGGCGCGGCGGAGCGTGCGGGCAACTTGATGTCGAGTACGGAGTCCCAGGAAGATGGCGACGTCGCCCGCGGGCGGGAGCAGGCCATTCTTGCAAGCCAGGACGTCAACGACCGCACGTGCTTCACCCGCTAATGAGGGGAGCGCGACGTTGAGGATCTTGGCTAGCGGCAGCGGCGGCACACCACCCTCTCGCCCGGGGGGATTAATTCCTACCCAGACACAATCACTGATTGCCCGAGGTGTCAACCAGGGGTCAAACGAGGTTGGCGAGGTCCTCCGCCACGGTTGCCGTGCTCGCTGTCCCACCCAGGTCGTGCGGCCGTTTTGTGCTCGCGAGGAGCTTCCGAACGGCCAGCTTGAGGTCCGCGGCGGCCTCCGGGTAGCCGAGGTGCTCAAACATCAAACCTCCGGTCAACACTGCGGCAATCGGGTTGGCGATCCCCTTCCCGGCAATGGCAGGTGCGGAACCGTGCACCGGCTCGAACAGGCCGTGCCGAGATCCGGGATGGAGGTTGGCGCTGGCGGCGATCCCGAGGCCGCCTACCAGGCCGGCGCCGAGGTCGGACAGGATGTCGCCGTACAGGTTGTTCGTGACGATGACCTCGAAGCGCTGGGGTTCACGCACGAGCTCGAGCGCCAGCGCGTCCACGTACCGGTGCTCCGGCGTGATGTGCGGGTATTCGTGCGCGAGCGCCTTGAACCGATCCTGCCAGACGCGGTGCGTCGGAATCGCGTTCGACTTGTCGCTCATGGTGATGCGGCGCCTGCCGTGGGTATCGGCCCAGGCATAGGCTGCGCGAATGATCCGCTCGACGCCCTTGCCGGTGTTCACTTCCTCGGCGACGTGCTCGTCACCCGACGACCGGCCGCGGCCGAGGTATTGGCCCTCGGTATTCTCGCGGAAAATGACGAAGTCGATCGACCCCGGGTTGCGCAGCGGCGAGAGGTCGGGATGCAGCAGCTGCACCGGACGGAAATTGACGTACAGATCCAGCTTGAACCGTAGGCCAAGCAGGATGTCGCGCGCGTGCTCGTTGCCGGGCACGCGCGGGTCCCCGAGTGCGCCAAGGAAGATCGCGTCGACGTCGTTCCGGAGATGTTCGAGCGCCGAGTCGGGAAGGGTCTCTTTGGTTCTGAGATAGTGGTCGGCGGAGTAGGGTAGGCGCTCCCACGTAAGACCAAAATTGCGTCGTGCCGCTACCTGGTCGAGAATCGGGATCGCGGCTTCGATCACCTCGGGCCCGATGCCATCGCCGGCAATTACCGCGATGCGGTGCTTCATTCAAACCCTGTAGGACGGCCGCACGACAGACAGTAGGCCCAGCCCACGTCCAACTCGTTGCCGCAGCCCTGGCACCGCAGGTCTCCTTCACGCGGCTGCCCGCAGTGCGGGCAGAAGCGCGCCTCCCGATTCGTGGGTAGCACGCCACCGCAGTATTCGCATTGATTCGACGCGAGCCCCTCCTTGGCCTTCACCACCGGTGCTCGGAACGCCGTGGGTGGAGCGAACGGCATGGGAACTGGATTCTCGCCTGTTGTATCCACGAGCTCTTCATCGTCGTCGTCCGCGGACGACGGGGGCGCGTACGCACGATCGGCGAGCAGCACTCGCTCGGCGGCGCGGCCGTTCACCATCACCTGGGCGTCAGGGAAACTGCGGAAGTACGCGGGATCCGGGTTGATGGTCGCGATCTCACGCTGCATCGCCTCGCGGACGGTCTCCGGCTCGAGCTGCACGTAGTTGCGCTCGCCGGCCAGCAGCCGGAGGACCGCCATCTCGTAGTCCTGATGGGTCGCGACGTTCAGGCGTGACCGGTTGGAGCGGTACGGGACGAGCCGCTCGTACACATCGGAGGCGGGGAAAGGCACCGCGACACGGGTCTCGCGCGCGAGCGCCGCGACGAGCAGTCCGAAGAGACGGTCGAGCTCATCCATCAGTTACGCGCCGTTCCTCCAGGCATTCATCCAGCGGTCGTAGAGGACGGGTACGACGCCGCCCTGCTGCAGGACTTCGACGCCCGAGGGATCGCGATACGCCTTGCGGTAGAACACGTGAGTGACGCCGGAATTGATGATCAACTTCGCGCACATGACGCACGGCGACGCGCTGACGAACACGACCTTGTCGCGGACGTTGCCCGGTGCCTTCACCAGCGCATTCATCTCCGAATGGATGCAACCGCAGTTACCGGGCACCGCCGAGTCGCATTTGTTGGGGAGGCCGCGCGCGTTGCCGTTGTAGCCGATCGCGAGGACGTTCTCGAGCCGCTGGTCGGTGACGACCGTGCCGACCTGCAGGCGCACGCAGGTCGAGCGCTTGGCCAGTTCCTCGGCCATGCGCATGTACACCTCGTAGAGCGGTATCCGATCGACGGGAAGCGACGGATCGGCGGCCAGCAGGTGATCCTTACGTGCTCCGCTCATGCAGCTCCTTGTCGGGATCGAAGTCCAGGTATTTGCCGCGCGCCCGCTGCTGCGCGAGCCACGTATCGAAGCCGGATGGAATCAAGCCGTTGGAGCGCTCCTGCTGATCGGCGGCGCGGATCGCGAGCGCGTTCGCATACTCGTTCTTGACGTGCTCGTTGTGTCCGCGGACCCAGCGCCACTCCACCGTATGCGCGCCATCGACCTGATCGAGTTTCTGCCACAGCTCGGCGTTCTCGAGCGCGCCCGTCTTGCGGCGCCAGCCGCGCGCCTTCCAGTCCTTGCGCCACTCCCTCATCCCCTTGACCAGATACTCGGAGTCGGAGACGAAATGCACCATCGCGTGGCGCCATTGGCGGCGAATCCATTCCAGCGCGGCGATGGCGCCCGCCAGCGCCATCTTGTTGTTCGTCGTTTGGGGCGAGCATTCGTAGAAATCCCAGCGCGCGACGCTGTCCCCCGCCGGCGCCTCGATCAATGCCGCGTTCCCGCCGCGGCTCGGTTTCGTGGAATCGTTGCCGAGGCAGCTCTCGTCCGCATGCACCAGCACGAACGGCGTGGTCACGGCTCAATGACCACCGGGATATCGGTGTGCAGCAAGATCTCCTCGGCGTGCGAGACCGTCACGTCACTGCGGCGTCCGGAGCCGACATGCGCTCCGGCGAACAGGGCGTCGCATTTTGTGCGCTCGATGACCCGCGCCACCGCCGCTCCCGGCGTGCCGGGCTCGAGGTGCGTGACGAACGTGACGCCTTCCAGTGACAGCACGGCTTCGGCCTCGCCGATGACCATCGTCCCGATGTTTGGATCGACGGTCGCATGGATCACGTGCACCGTGCTGTGCGTGACGCTCGCGAAGCGCGCAACCAGGGCGAGCGCGCGCTGCGCTGTTTCCCTGCCGTCGTAGGCGATCGCGCACGACTGCATCGGCGATGGTTTGCTGGCGCAGACGATGACCGACCGTTCCGCGATGCGAATCAGCGACGTGACCGTCCTGCCGAGAACGTCGGCCGGCGATGACCGGCCGCGGCGACCCACGAGCACCGTGTCGACGTCGCGCGCGAGTACCGCCAACTCGGCGTCGGGACTGCCATGCTTGAGGACCGTCTCCACTTGGAGCCCAGCGTCCTTGACGCGCTCCTCGGCCCGCTGCAGCAGCTCGCCGGAGTCGGAGGCGCGCCGGGCGATGCTGTGCGTCTCCCTGATGTACGCGACTACCAGCTTGGCCTTGAAGCGCAGGCCGAGATGGACGGCCTGCTCCAACGCTTCGTCGGCGTTGGGGCTGCCGTCCAGACCCACCAGCAGGCGCGTGAACACGGGGGGATGGCGGTGCTCAGGGGAGCACCGCGAAGCTCTCCAGGTCGCGCAGCCGGAACGTGAGCGGCTCGCCGGTCATGGGAAGCCGGCCAACCAGTATGTCGTCACGTCCACTCGTGTCGAGGCGCTGAGCCACCACGACATATTCGGTGCCACGACGCCGCAGCGCTACCCGCCGGCGCTCGCGCACGGCCCGCTCGAGCGCGTCGAGCGCCTCGGGCGTCAGCGAACGGTACTCGGGAATCGCCGGGGAGGGACCGCGCATTTCAGGTCACCGTGATCGCGCCGGCCACGCCGCGCGTGAGGCGGCCGATCCGTGCGGCGGCGGGCGTCCCCTCCCGCTCCAACGCCCCCACCAGCGCGCCGGCGCGATCGGGATCCACCGCGATCAAGAGGCCACCCGACGTCTGCGCGTCGAACAGCAGGACGCGAATCGGCTCCGGGACTTGGGCGGCAAACTTTACCTCAGAGTTCAGCGCATCGCGGTTGCGTGTAGTCCCGCCCGGAATCGCGCCGCGCTCGGCGAGCTCGACGGCATTTGGGAACAGCGGGACGGATGCCGCAACGATTTCCGCCGCCAGCCCGCTGGCGGCCAGCATGTTATGCAAGTGGCCCAGCAGGCCAAAGCCGGTTACATCGGTCGCGGCGTGGATGCCGCCGCCTGTGGCTCGCATCGCGCGTGCCGCGCCGGCGTTCAACGTCGCCATCGACTGCACGGCGGCCCCGATCTCGGCCGCCGTGGCGAGATCCCGCTTCAGGGCGGTCGTCAGTACGCCCGTGCCGATCGGTTTGGACAGGACGAGCGCGTCCCCGGCGCGCGCGCGCGCGAGCGTGACGATACGGTTCGGATGCACCTCACCGATCGCGACCATGCCGTACTTCGGCTCGGGATCGTCCACCGAATGGCCGCCGAGCACGAAGGCGCCCGCCTCTTTGGCGATGTCCGCGCCGCCGCGCAGCACGTCGCCCAGCAGCTCGTAGGGCAACTTGTCGCGCGGCCAGCCGACCAGGTTCAGGGCGAGTAGCGGCGTGCCGCCCATCGCGTACACGTCCGAGAACGCGTTCGCGGCGGCGATGCGGCCAAAGTCGTACGCGTCGTCCACGATCGGCGTGAAGAAGTCCACCGTGGCGACGATGGCGCGATCCGGCGTCAACTGGTACACGGCGGCGTCGTCCCGCGTCGAAGCGTCGACGAGGATGCGTGGGTCCGTGATAGTCGGCACGTGGCGCAAGACCTGCGCCAACTCGGCTGGGCCGAGCTTGCAGGCTCAGCCGGCGCCGTGCGAGAGCGCAGTCAGTCGAATCGTTGTCATGTGTCCAGCGAAGATAGCTACGAAAGACGCCAGGCGAGCAGGGCTCCCGCGCCGACATACCGCGCGACATCGCAGACGACCTCGGCGAACCGCACGCGCTTGGCAACGCCAAACGGCGCAGGGGGAAACCATTTCGCTGAGGAAACCAGGACTCCGAACAGCAGGAACAGCACCCACCACTCGCCGCTCCCCAGAGAATCGAACCAGAGCGACGCGATCAGCGTGACGATCGCCGCTTCCACCAGACGCCGCTTCACGTACTGCGTGATGTGCCCAATGTAGCCGACGGCGTCCTGCGAGCTCGCGAGCCTGACCA
>DASWEL010000223.1:0-70553 GCA_036394755.1 Gemmatimonadales bacterium
GGCATCGGGCAGCGCCTCGGGGATGACGTTGATCACTCCCCCGAGGGCATCGGAGCCGTACAGCACGCTCGCGGGCCCGCGAATCAACTCGACGCGGCGCACGAACGCCGTCTCGACCGACGGGCCGTCCTCGTCGCTCCACGAATAATCTTCGAGCCGGCTGCCATTCTCGAGCACCAGCACGCGCGGACCGGAGAAGCCTCGGATCACCGGTTTCCCAATCTGCGAGCCGGTGGTGATCGCCCGCACGCCGGGGAGGACTTCGACGACATGGGCCAGGGAAACACTCTGCGCCTGTCGCAGCTCGTCGCCTGCGAGCGCGGTGGCGGGCAGCGGTGAGCTCGCGGACGCGAGCGGCTGCCGCGCGGCGGTCACAGTCACGGGCTCGAGGTTGAACGCACTCGGCGTGAGGACGATCTCGAGCGCGGCTTGCCCCGCGCCAACCGAGATCTCCCGCACCGCCGGCGCGAAGCCGTGGCGCCGGACGGCCAGGGTGTACCGCCCAGGAGCGAGCGCGACCCGGAAGGCGCCGCCGGCGCCTGCCGTGACGCTCTTCCCCAGCTGCGTGATCTCTACGATGGCCTGCGGGACGGGTTGCCCCGCGTTGTCAACGACGCGGCCGGTCACCGTATCCGCCTGCAGGATCAGAACGGACAGGAGGAGTGTGAGCATGGCCTAAATTTTATTGCCGACTAGGCGCCAGAGATAGCCTCGATCGGGTCGAGCCTGGCGGCGCGGCGCGCGGGGTACCAGCCGAACAACAACCCCACAATCAGTGCAAAAATCACCGCGAGGATCACACCGGGCACGCTCACCGGAATCACGAACGGCTTGCCGAACTGCTTACCGATCAGCTCGGTGACCACCGTCAGACCGGCACCGCCCGCCATGCCCAGGACCGCCCCCAGAAATGCGAGCGTCAACGATTCCGCCAGAAACAGCCTGACGATCGCGCCGTCATCGGCGCCCAACGCCTTGCGGATGCCGATTTCATGTACGCGCTCGCGCACCGAGATGAGCAGGACGCTGAACAGCCCGATGCCGCCCACGATCAGCGTCACGCCGGCGATCGTGAACATCACCGCATTCCACCCGCCGAGGATGTTGTCCGCCATGGCCAGATTCGAAAGCACCTCGGCGGCCTGGTTGTCGATGCTGAAATCCTCGGTGCCCCCGTGGCGGTGCCGGACGAGCGCCGTGCCACGCCGCAGCACGTCGCCGAAGTCGGCCGCGCCGCTCGCGGTGACGAGGGCCTGATCCAGCCGTCCTTCTCCCCTGGCGTAGCGCGTCATGTAGGTATAGGGGATGTAGATCCGTCGCCCGACGAAGCTGAAGTCGGCGGGAATGATGTCGAACTCGATCGGCGCGACGAGACCGATCACGCCGAATCGCACGCCGTCGATGGTGATCGTCTTACCGACCGGGTCGGCATTCCCGAACAGGTTATGGGACATCTCTTCCCCGATCACCGCCACGCGCGCGCGATTCTCAACGTCGAGCGGCCGGATGCTGCGCCCCGCGACGATGCGCCAGTTGCGGAGCTCGAGATAGCCGGCATCGACGCCGTCGATGCGTACCCGCCGGCGATCGGCGGGCGCGTTCACGACCTGCTCGTCCCCCCAGTTGCGGCCTTGCACACTCGCCACGCCGGGAAGGGCGCGCAGCGCCTCGAGGTCGGTGATGCGCATCCCCGTATGACGCAATGCGGCCGCCCCTTTTGCGTCCGAACGCGGCCCCTGATCGTTGATGAAGAAGCTGCGCGACATCCCCATGGAGATGAGGTCGTCGTACACCAGCGTCTTCATGGCAGCGGCCAGGGACGTCATCGACACGACGGATGCCGCGCCGAACACGATGCCCGACAGCGTCAGGAGCGAGCGCAGCTTGTGCCCGCGGATCTCGCGCAATGCGTCACCGATCAGCTCGAGCCAGTCACGCATAGCGCAGCGCCTCGACGGGCGCGAGCCGCGACGCGCGCACCGCCGGGAACACACCGGCGATCAGCCCTACGGTCACCGCGGTCGTCAGCGACACAGTCGCGATGAACGGGCTCACCACCGCCGGCATCTGCATGGCGTGCGCGACGAGGCCGGTGAGCGCGGTGCCCAGGCCGAGTCCCAGCAGACCGCCGATCAGCGTGACGACCAGGACCTCGGCGAGCACGTGGGCGAAGATGCCGCCTGCCGTGGCGCCGAGGGCCATGCGGGTGCCGAATTCGCGCACGCGCTCGACGACCGAGGCGAGGAGGATATTCGCGATCACGATGCCGCCGGTCACCAGTGAGACGACCCCGACGACCAGGAAGATGAAGTTGAAGAGCAAGAGAAACTGGCCGGCTTGCTGTCCGGCGCCCTGGCCGGACGACCGGATGTCGAAGTCCTCGACTCCGTGCCGGGCGAACAACAGGCTGCGCACTTGCGCCTGCGCGCCTGCGGCGCCGACCGCGGGCCGCGCCTTGAGCGTCAGGAAGTCGAGATGGTCGCTGGCGCTGTATTGTGTGATCGCGGTGGAGATCGGGATGTAGGCGCGCTCGTTGCGATACTCGAGCGCGTTGTTTTCCCAGGCGGCGAAGTAGAACTCCTCGCGCTCGAGGACACCGACGACGCGATAGCTCTTCTCGCCGATGCTCACGATCTGGCCGAGCGCCGCCGTGGCGCGGCCGAACAACGAATCGGCGTACTTCCACCCCAACACCGCGACCCGCGCCTGGCGCTGCACGTCGAGATCACTGAGGTAGCGCCCGACGAGGGGCTTGATGTCATTGATGACCATGTACGCCGGAACCGTTCCGATGACCTGACCGGTGAAGCTGGTGTTGCCAACGCGATAGGAGAGCTGCTGCCCCCATCCCGGACTCACGGCAGCCAGAGAGGTCGCGCGGTCGCGCAAGTACTGCGCGTCGCGGAAGGTCAAGCGTTTGGACGCCAGCTCGCGAGCCCCGGGATGCGCGGAGGACTCGCGGTCCGAAACGATGATGGTGCCGCGCCCGCCGACCTCGCTGAGAAACTGCTCCGTCAGCGCCGTCTGGCCCCCGAACAGCGCCAGGACCGTGACGATGCTCGCCGTGCCCAGGATCAGGCCGAGCAGTGACAGGAGCGTCTGACCCCAATGGCGGCGCGCTTCGTCGAGCCCGGTGAGCAGCGACTCGATGAGATTCACACCACGCGTCCGTCGCTCATGTGGATCACGCGCTGGGCACGCGCCGCCACGCCCGGGTCGTGCGTCACCAACACGATCGTATGCCCCGCCGCATGCAGCTCGGCGAACGTCTTCAGCACCTCACTGCCGGCCTGGGAATCGAGATTCCCCGTCGGCTCGTCGGCCATGAGGATCGCGGGCTCGCCGACGAGCGCGCGGGCAATGGCGACGCGCTGGCGCTCACCGCCCGACAGCTCGTCGGGGCGATGGCCAATGCGCTCCGAGAGACCTAAGCGTTCGAGCAGTTTGAGCGCACGCACCCGTCGCTCAGCGCGAGGCACGCCGCCGCGGTACTTGAGCGGCAGCGCAACATTCTCCTCGACCGTGAGCCGCGGCATCAAGTTGAACGTTTGAAAGACGAAGCCAACTTTGCGATTGCGGACTTGCGCGAGCCGTTTACCCGACAGTGCGCCGACGTCCTCACCGTCGAGTCGATAGCTCCCCGACGTTGGAGAGTCGAGGCAGCCGAGGATGTGCATCAACGTGCTCTTGCCGGAGCCGGACGGTCCGGTGATAGCGATGTACTCGCCCGCGGCGACGTCGGCATCTACGCCTCGCAGCGCCTGCACATCCACCTGCCCCAACCGATACGTCTTGGCGAGGTCGCGGGCCTCGATCAGCGAGTTCATCAGCGCCGCCGCGCGGGGTTCCGGGCCCGCTCGAGCGCGGCCGCGGGATCCTCCAATGCAATCGAGTCGCCCGCGGCGAGGCCGTTCACGATTTCGACGTAAAAGAGGTCGGAGAGGCCGAGGGTCACCGGCACGGGCTGGGGTCCGCCGCCGCCAAGCTTGTAGACGACCGGCTTCCCTTCCTTTAATAGGACCGCCTCCACAGGCACCCGCAGCGTCGCGGTGCGCACGGGGCCCGAGATTCGCACATTCGCGGTCATGCCGGGCCGGAGCACGTTCGCGCCGCCCGTGACCACGATCTCCACATCGAACACACGCACGCGGTCCTGCAGGCGGGCCGCAGGGGGCACGAGACGCACCACGCCCTGCGCGGTGTCGCCGGGAAAGGCATCGACGGTGAGCGCGACGTGGTCGCCTTTCTGCACTTTGCCGATGTCCACCTCGTTGATCGCCGCCTTCACGAGCAGCGTCGAGAGATCGGCCATGGTGAAGAGCTCGGTGCCACCGCCGAAGGCACTCGTCCCACCCACCACCGTCTCTCCTTCCTCCACACCACGTCCGATGATCACGCCCGCGGCGGGCGCCGTGATGCGCGCCCACTGGACCGTCGACCCCGTTGAATCACCCGCCGTGACACCCGAGCGCTGCACGAGCTGCAGCTGATCCTGGGCGGTGCGCCACTGGTTCTCCGCCTGATCGTAGGTCACCCGGCGCAGATCGAGATCGGCCTGGGTGATCCCGCCGATCGCCGACAGCTGCTGCGCGCGGTCGTAATCGCGCTTCGCGTTATCGCGCGCGATCCGCGCTGTCGCAATCTCGCTGCGCAGCTGCGCCAGGCTGTTCGCCTGAGCCATATCGGGCACGATGCGCGCCAGCACCTGCCCCGTCTGCACGCGATCGCCCTCACGCACGTAGAGCTGCTGGACGACACCGGAGATGGGGGATTTCACCACGATGCTGCGTTCGGGAGAGACGACGCCAGTCTCTTCGACGATGACACGGACCTCGCCCCGATCCACGACGCCGACTTTGTAGGGGCGGCTGGAGCCGTCATCGGCATCGGCCTTGCTGCAGGCGACCACGGGAAGGCAGGAAGCGACAGCGGCCAGGACGAGCGCAGGCTTCATCAGACGGACTCCGAAGAGGAAATGGGCGACGGCGGACCGCCTACCTTGACGGGGGCTGGCCGTGCACGGTTTCACGATGAAATTACTGCCCCCATGGCCAGTTGGCTCGGCGATTGGGCAAATCTCTTGCTGCGGTGGGCGCACTTCGTCGCCGGCATCGCCTGGATCGGCAGCTCCTTCTACTTCATTTGGCTGGATCGCGCGCTGACTGAGCCCGACCACGCCAGGCCCGGCGTGGAGGGGGACCTGTGGATGGTCCATAGCGGCGGCTTCTACCAGGTGGAGAAGCGCCGACCCGGACCGGGGGAAGTGCCGGCAATCCTGCATTGGTTCAAATGGGAAGCGATGCTGACGTGGATTACCGGCATTTCGCTGCTCGTCCTCCTCTACTACCTCAGCGGCGCCTATCTGCTCGATCCGAGCCTTTCCGGCATTGGCCGTGGCGCGGCCATCGCGCTGGGCATAGGCCTTCTCGTCTTCGGATGGCTGATCTACGATGCCCTGTGGCGCTCGCTCGCCCGCCGCCCGGCCGTAGCCGCGGCCATCTCCCTGGCACTGCTCACCGCCGTCACCGTGCTCCTCTGCCGCCTGCTTTCGGGACGGGCCGCGTTCATGCACGTCGGGTCGCTGCTCGGCACGATCATGGTCGCGAACGTCTGGATGCGGATCCTCCCCGCACAACACCAGATGTTGGCCGCCACCCGCGCGGGACGACCGGCGGATTTCACGTTGGGCGAACGCGCTAAGCAGCGGTCCGTGCACAACAGCTACATGACGTTCCCGTTGCTCTTCATCATGCTGTCGAATCACTTCCCCGCGACGTACGCGAGCCCGGTCAACTGGCTCGTCCTGCTACTCCTGTTCGTCGCGGGGGCGTCGGTACGGCACGCGATGATCGGACGCGGCGCATCGAGCCGCTGGGCGCTCGTGCCCGCGGGCGTCGCGCTCGCAGGAGCGATGTTCTTTTCGACGCCCAAGGGAGCCGCAGCCCGGACGCCTGCTGCCGCAACG
Source organism: Gemmatimonadales bacterium (assembly GCA_036394755.1). Lineage (GTDB taxonomy): Bacteria > Gemmatimonadota > Gemmatimonadetes > Gemmatimonadales > GWC2-71-9 > 20CM-2-65-7. The sequence continues at coordinate 5,966 of DASWEL010000223.1, forward strand.
GATTCGGTGCCACCGTTCCACGCGGTGCGCGCGGTGATCGCGCAACGCTGCCAGCCCTGTCATTCGCAGTATCAGAGCGACCGCAGTCTCGGGCCGGCGCCCGGCGGCGTCACATTCGACACGCCCGAGAGCATTGCTCGTCTCGCCGAGCGCATCCGGGTCCGTGCCGTTGAAACCAAGACGATGCCACTCGCGAACAAGACCGGCATGACCGACGACGAGCGCGCCCTCCTCAGCCGCTGGATCGCATCCGGCGCTCCGCTCCGCTGATCAGCGACGCGTCAAATCAGCCGTGGGCAGGAAACGTGGCGCTCGCCGCGGCTTGGCAGCCTGCTCGTAGGCGTATGCCAGCTTGATCAGCGTCGACTCGGTCCAGGGCTTCCCGATGAACGACATTCCGACCGGTAGCCCGAAGGAATAGCCAACGGGCACCGTGATGGTGGGATAGCCGGCCACCGCGGCGATGCTCGAGTTGCCGCCCCCCGTGGAGCAGTCGCCGTTGACCAGATCGATCAACCATGCCGGTCCGCCGGTGGGCGCCACCAGAGCGTCGAGCTTGTCTTTCGCGAACGCCACGTCCGCGCCTTCCGCGCGCGATAACCGACGGCAGTGCGCAAGCGCCTCGACGTAGGCATCGTCGGTGAGAGGACCCTTCTCCTGCGCCTGGATGAAGGTCTCCTGACCGAAGTACGGCAGTTCCGTCTCTTTGTGCCCGTCGTTGAAGGCGATCACGTCGGCCAGTGTCTTCACCGGGCTCGCTGCGCCGAGTCCCGCGAGATACGTGTTCAAATCGGCCTTGAGCTCGTACAACAGAACGGTGAATTCCTGGTCGCCGTAATCGCGCATGTGAGGAATCTCCACCGGGTCGACCAGGACTGCTCCCTGCGCTTTGAGCACGTCGAGCGCCGCGTTCACCAGACGGTCGCCTTCGGGCGAGCCGAACGCGGCCCGCACGACTCCGATGCGCGCGGCCTTCAGGCCGTTGGGATCGAGCGCCTTGGTGTAATCGGGGACCGTCGAGGGGGCGGCGGCTGTCGCGGGATCACCGGGGTCTGCGCCGGCGAGCGCGCCGAGCAGGATCGCGGCGTCGGTGACCGTCCGGCACATCGGGCCCGCCGTGTCCTGGCTGTGCGCGATCGGGATGACGCCGGAGCGGCTGACGAGTCCGACCGTGGGCTTCAGCCCCACGAGTGAGTTGGCGCCCGAGGGGCAGACAATGGAGCCGTCGGTCTCCGTGCCGATGCCCACCGCCGCGAAACTCGCTGCGATCGCCGCGCCTGTCCCCGAGCTCGAGCCGCACGGATTGCGATCAAGCGCGTACGGGTTCCGGCACTGGCCGCCGCGCCCGCTCCAGCCCGATATCGAGTGATTGGAGCGGATATTCGCCCACTCTGACAGATTCGTCTTCCCGATGATCACGGCCCCCGCGGCTCCGAGCCGCGCGACGAGCGCGGCGTCATGCGGTGAAGGGACGCCGACGAGCGCGAGGGACCCGGCAGTCGTCATCATCCGATCGGCGGTCGCGATGTTGTCTTTGATCAGCACCGGGATGCCGTGGAGTGGTCCGCGTATGTGCCCCGCCTTGCGCTCGGCGTCGAGCCGGTCGGCGATCGCCAGCACATCCGGATTGGTTTCGAGCACCGCATGGAGTTTGGGATTGAGCTCGCCGATGCGCGCGAGATACGCGGCGCAGATGGACCGCGAGGTGCGCGCGCCGGTGCGCATCGCGTCCTGAAGCTGGGCGAGGGTGGCTTCCTCGAGCTGGAAGTCGGCAATTGGGGGTCGGACCATGACGGTTCCGGCTACCGCCGCAGCGCCATATTGAAGGAAGGACCGCCGACTGAAAGCCTCTGGCATCTGTTTCTCCGGTGGGGGCATCCTAGTTTGAGGCCGCATTCCCATGTGCGCCAGATCACAGGTGATGGGGAGGCTTGCGGGAACGCGTCCTTCATGAATCTTGGGGCAACCCGTTGAGGGGGTCCCAGGCCTGAGCTTCCTGCGTTTTTTCCGATTTGCAAGCATCCGCACCAAGATGCTCATGTTCGCGGTCGTCGCGACGCTGTTGCCGTCGCTGACGACCGTGTGGATTTCCTACATCGAAAACAAGCGGGCCCTCCAGGCCAAGGCGTCGGAAGAGCTGCTCGGTGTCAGCGCGCAAGCGCTGCGCGAGGTCGATCTCTGGACCAAAGAGTTGCGCTACGACTTGCGCGTGTTCTCGAGCTCCTATGAGGTAACCGAGAACCTCGAGCGCATCCCCCTCGTGAACGGCGAGCCGGTTCGTTCCGGGATCTACTTCAAGCGGCTCACCGATTATCTCAATTCTGTGCGCGACCGCTTCCCCGACTACGCCGAGCTCCTCGTCCTCGATCATCACGGCCATCTGGTGGCGACGAGTGCCTCGCAACCGCGACCGGTGCCGCTTCCACCGGACTGGGCAACCGATCTCACCAAAAACGATTGGGCGCTCGGGCCGCCGTACTGGGATTCGACGGCCACGCACGCGGAGCTACTCGTGTCGGTGCCGATCGAGTCGGCGCGGCGCGCGGGGCGCGGCGCGGGCGGCATGCAGCTGCTGGGGGCACTGGCTTCGCGGGTCAACCTGCGCGCCGTTGCGGATACGCTGAGGCGGTTTGCGCCGGGTGAATCGGGGCAGATCTACCTGATGACCCGCACGGGCCGGCTCATCGTGAGCTCACGCGGCAGCTCCCGGGAACTCATGCGGCAAGGCTACTCGCGCGAGGCGGCGAATTGGCTGCTGGCACGGGAAGGACGCGCGATCCAGTTCGGCAGCTTCACGGGCGACCGAGTCGTCGGGAGTGTGCGCGTCATTCCGGCTCTCAACTGGGTGGTGGTCTCGGAGATTCCAACGACCGAGGCGTTCAGCCAGGTGGCGCGGCTGCGCAACGTCACGCTCGGCGTCGTCACGCTGCTGCTCGCGGTCGTCGGTGCCCTGGCGTATCTGCTGAGCCTCTTGATCGTGCGACCGCTCGACCGCCTGTCGCAGGCCGCCGGCAAGGTTGCCAGGGGCGATCTCGACGTCGGTCTGCCGGTCACGACCGGCGGCGAAGTCGGCTACCTCACCGAGGTCTTCAACAACATGGTGGCGCGGCTGCGCGAAGGCCGCACCGAGCTCGAGCGCCTCTCCGTGACGGATGCCTTGACCGGGCTGTACAACCGGCTGCGGATGATGGAAGTACTCGAGAACGAGGTGCGCCGCTCCCGCCGGCTGCATCACCACTTCGCCGTCGTAATGGCCGATGTCGACTTGTTCAAGCGCTACAACGACGAGCACGGCCATCCGGCGGGCGATGTCGTGCTCAAGCGGGTCGCGACGATCATGAGTGAAGCGAGCCGCGATGTGGATTTTGTGGCGCGTTACGGTGGCGAGGAGTTTCTGATCATGATGCCCGAAACGGAGCTCGAGGGCGCCACCAAGTTCGCGGAGCGGATTCGCAAGAAGCTGACGACGGAACGGTTGCCCGCCGGCCACATCACCCTCAGTCTTGGTGTCTCCGCCTTCCCCGTACACGGCGACACACCCGAGCAGCTGATCGCCGAAGCGGATGCCGCGTTGTACCTGGCAAAACGCGCCGGCGGCGATCGTGTCGTCGCGGCGGCGCGTCCCAAAGTTCCGGCGAGGTAGCGAGGCTTACTGTCGCCGGTCGACCAATGTCTGATGGATCCAGCCGGGCCGATCGCTGTCATCCCTGATGCGCACCCACTGATCCACGTACGAGTACGCGACAATCGGTACGCCGGTCTCGAGCGTGAACAGGACCTTGAAGTTTGCGCCGGGTCCCTCGCGCACGTTCGCGCGGCCGCTGGTCTGCAATCGCAGCGGCAACGCGAACGGCACTTCACCCTTGCGCGTCGCCGCGCGGTCGTCGCTGGCCACGCGCCCCCGCCCCGCCGCCGCGGCGTTTTTCGCTTCCGTGGCGAGATAGAGGGCGCCCGCGTAGTTCTGCTGGTCGAACTCCGTGGTGGCCAGCTGCAGCAGCTGACTGCCCTGTCCGTACTCTGGCGACGGCGGTGCGTTGTTCCCATTCGCAGCACGCAGCGCCTGCAGCGCGATCTCGGCCTCGGCCATGCCCGAGGCCGCCTCGGCCCGTGTCGCAAGGGATTGCAATTTCGCCATGGCGCGCACGACTTCGCGCCGCGCATCATCCAGCCGGCTCTGCAGCTCGTCCACCTGGGCTTCCTGCTCGAGCACCTTGAGCTCGAGGCGCGCCGCACGCTGCTCCAACGCCGTGTCGCGCACCACCGCCGGTGCGCGCTGCGTTACGCGCGCCGTATCGCGGGGCGCGCGCATGGGGGGCGCGTTGGCGGGATGATGCGGCCGGCAGGCCGCGCCGAGCAGCGCGGCCAGAAGAAAGTGGGGGCGCATGGGCGACTAAATTGCATCCGGATGTGCATTCGTTCAACCGCGTGACCATTGACTTGACTTTGGGCTCTGGTGATCCTTGGGCCATGGAAGTCACGTTGAACGAGACCGACCGGTTGGAAGTCGTGCTGAAGAAGTTCAACCGTCAGATCACCAAAGCGGGCTTGTTTCAGGACATGAAGAAGAAGCGCTTCTATGAAAGTCCCGCCGTTCAACGGCGGCGTAAGAGCAAGGCCGCTCGCCGCCGGAACCGTACACGCTAGGGAGTAACGCACCGATGGCACGCATTACCGGTACTGTGAAGTGGTTCAACGACGCGAAGGGATTCGGCTTCATTACGCCCGAAGGCGGCGGCAAGGACTGCTTCGTGCATCACACCGCGATTCAGGGAGAAGGGTTCAAGTCGCTGGCCGAGGGCCAGCGCGTCGAATTCGAGATCGTGCAGGGGCAGAAGGGCCCGGCGGCGCAGAACGTTGTGAAGCTGTAACAACCCACGGCACCTGAAGCGGCACGGCGCCCCGCGATTCCAAGGGGGAGGCGCCGTGTTCGGTTTTCAGGCCGCCTCGCCGTCCGGCGTCTGGTCATCCTCCGGGCCACCGAGCATGGGCGGGTGCTCGTAGACCACCGGGGGCGAACAGGTACAGGGCGTCGGTTGGGGCATCGCGAACTGGGCGCTGGCTCGCGGCGGCCGATACTCGATGGTCGCGACGTCCTGGATGATGCCGCCACAGAAGTGGCAGTGAATCTGGGACACAGGGCCACCCCTCCCTTCGGGCGCGGGGAGCGCGCCATACCATTCACCCCGGAGGCTCGAATGCGCAACTTTCCGTCTCAGGGCGAAGCGGCCGCGGAGGGTTAGACGCCGATTTTTCCCACTCATCCCAAAGGATGAGGCACGAACTTTCGCGGCCGACTTGACTAATACCTTGGGAAGTTGGCAACCTACTCCCTCCACCTCGTACTTTCGCCCCGGAACGAGGGCCGTCAGCGAACATGACAAAAAAAATTCACATCCTCGTCATCGAAGACAATCGCCTGCTGCGGGACGGTCTCGCGGCACTCCTCGATGCGCAAACCGAATTCAAAGTGGTGGCATGCGCTGAGGGCGGATCGGCGGCGCTCTCACGACTGCAGGAGTCCAAGCCCAACGTCGTCTTGGTGGACGCCGCGTTGGGCCGCAATCGCAGCCAGCGCCTCGTCGAAAGCATCAAGGAGGCCGCCCCGCATTCGCGCATCATCATGATGGACATGCTGCCCGAGGAGGAGGACGTCATCGACTTCATCAAGCGTGGCGCGAATGGCTTCATCGCGAAGGACGCCGCGCTGGAGGAGCTCGTCAATACGATCCGCCAGGTCGCCAACGGCGGCGATGTCGTCCCGCCGGCGCTGACCGGTACGCTGCTGTCCCACATCGCGAAACAGGCCTCGGTGCTGCGCAATACGCCGATGATGGCGTCGGTCCGGATGACCAAGCGCGAGCAACAGATCACCGATCTCATCGCCGAGGGACTCAGCAACAAAGAGATCGCGCAGCAGCTCAACATCGCGACCTACACGGTGAAGAGCCACGTGCACAACATCCTGGAAAAGCTGGCGTTGCACAGCCGTCTCCAGATCGCCGCCCACGCGCATAAGAAGACCCCGCCCAAAGGCGACCGCCGCAAGTTCGTCCGCTAAGAGCTGGAGGAATCATGAGAGTCGTCGCGCCTCTCCTCGCTGCCGGAGCCGTGATTGCGGGCTGCGTGCGGAATCCCGCGACGGGCAAGAGCGAGCTGATGCTCGTCAGTGAGTCGCAGGAGATTCGGATGGGCCAGCAGTACGACAGTCAGGTTGTCGCGTCCATCGGTCTCTATCCGAATCCGTCCTTGCAAGCGTACGTCCAGGGCGTCGGCACCAAGCTCGCAGCGACATCCGAGCGTCCCAACCTCGGGTGGACGTTCCGCGTCGTGGATGATCCCGCCGTCAACGCGTTCGCGATTCCCGGCGGATTTGTCTACGTCACGCGCGGCATTCTCGCGCACATGACGAATGAGGCCGAGCTCGCGACGGTCATGGGCCACGAGATCGGCCACGTCACAGCGCGGCACACGGCGCATCAGATGTCGAGGGAACAGCTCGCGAGCCTCGGGCTGGTCATCGGCAGCATCGCGAGCTCGCAGGTCGCCAAATATGCCGGCGTCGCAAGCCAGGCCCTCAGCGTCCTGTTCCTGAAATTCTCGCGCGACAACGAGAACCAGGCGGATGAATTGGGTGTCCGTTATTCAAGCCGCGCCAACTACGATTCGCGCGAGATGGTGAACGTGATGCAAGTGCTCGACAAGATCGAGGCGCAAAGCGGCGGAAGGCTACCCGAGTGGCTCGCGACCCATCCGAATCCCGGCAACCGGATCGAGCACATCACCGCGGTGCTGGCGCAGACAAAGACGGACTTCACCGGTGCGACGGTCAACCGCGATGGCTACGTGCGGCGGCTGGACGGCATCACCTTTGGACCGAACCCGCGCGAGGGCTTCTTCAGGGGCACGGAGTTCTACCACCCCGATCTCCGGTTCCGGATGACGTTCCCCGGCGGCTGGCAGACGTTCAACAACAAGTCCGCCGTCACCGCGCAGAGCCCGCAACAGGACGCGATCATCGAGTTGACGGTGGCACAGGGATCGAATGCCGACCAGGCAGCCCAGTCGTTCCTGACGTCGCAAGGCGTGCAGGCGGGCACGGTGACACGCGCGAACGTCAATGGGCTGAGCGCGGCACAGGCGCCGTTTGCCGCGAGTACGCAGAGCGGGACGCTCCGAGGCCAGGCGCTGTTCATCCAATCCGACAACAATGTCTATCAGATACTGGCATACGGTCCCGAGGCCAGTTGGACCGCGAATCAGCCCGTGGCGCAGCGCGCGTTGTCCAGCTTCGGACCGGTGAACGATCCTGCGATCCTCAGCGTGCAACCGCAACACGTCAGTCTCGTTACGCTCGATCGGCAGACGACCATCGCCCGCCTGGCGCAGCAGCGCCCGTCGCCCGTTTCCGTGGCGACGCTCGCGCTCATCAATCAGGTCGATGAGAACACGTCGCTCGAGCCCGGACGCATCCTGAAATGGGTGATCGGCCAACCGCTGCCCGGGAACCCGTAGGTTAACGCGAGAAATCGACTTTCGGTGTCTCCGCTGCTCCCGGTGTCTGCAGCTCGAAATAGGGTCGCGCCTTTTTTCCCAACACCTTCGCGGTCAGTACCTGCGGGAAGCGGCGAATGTACGCGTTGTAGGTATTGACACTTTCGTTGTAGTCCTGACGCGCGACCGCGATACGGTTCTCCGTGCCTTCCAGCTGATCCTGCAACTGCCGGAAATTCTCGTTGGATTTGAGCTGGGGGTAATTCTCCGCGATCGCGATCAGGCGTCCCAGCGGCGCGGTCAGCGCGGCGTTCGCCGTGGCCATCTGTTCCAGATTGCCGCTCTGGACCGCCCCCGCCAGCTTGGCACGAGCATCCGCGACCTGAATGAAAATTGTCTGCTCCTGCTTTGCGTATCCCTTGACCGTTTCTACCAGGTTGGGGATCAGATCCGCGCGCCGTTGGAGCTGCACTTTGATCTGGGATTCGGCGGCATTCACCTTTTCATCCATCGTTTGAATCGTGTTGTAACCGCAGCCGGCGACGAGGACGAGGGCGAACGGAAGGGCGAGAGCAGACCGGCGTCGATGCGCGTTCACGAAGGGTTCCTTTCCATACGGTTCAGGTACTCCGCCGTGCGCGTCACCGCTTCGAGATACGCGGTGGGCTCGGTCAGTCCATCCGGGGCGAATCCTATCAGGGCACCGGCATCGCGCACCAGAGCCGCCGAGTCGGCGGGCGGCGTGCGCCCGGCGAGTCGGAGTACCGCCCGGAGCATGGTCAGGAAGCCGGCGCGCGTCCCACGAACGACTTCGGCCAGGCGCTTGGGGCGGTTCCAGTCGACGACATAGGCCTGCCGCAGATGCACCAGCTTCCCCATCAGCTCGTGCTCGAGCTGCCGGCGGACATGCTCACGCCGGACCGAGATTCCGGTCCAGGGATTGCGGCCGGCCAGGATGCGGTGCGCGTCCCGGATGTCCTCATACTCGATCGGGAACGCGTCGGCGGACTGGCGCCACTCTCGTTCCGTCATGATGATGGGCGGCGGATGGCCGGCGGCCGACCAGTCCTTGATGACGGCCGCCACGGGACCGAGAAAATCGCTGCCGTCCGTGACGATGAGCAGTGTATTCATCGCCGCGGGATCAGCGCTAGGCTCACGCGCCGCGGAGCCATAGAGCACCAGCGTCACGAGCCGCGGGCCCAGCGCCTCGGCGACTCGGCTCGCGAAGGTTTCCAATCTCATTCGCGCCATATCAGAATCTTCCTCCCGCCCCGCCGCCCGAGAAGCCGCCCCCCCCACCGAACCCACCAAATCCGCCTCCCCCACCCCCACCCCCGCCTCCGTCTCTCCAACCACCGCCGCCGCGGCTCTGGCTCAAGCCCCAAAGGACCCACCAGAGAATGCGGCCGCGCGTGACGACCAGGAGAAAAATGATGAATCCAAGAATCCAGCCGATGGGAATCCTGACGCCGGGTCGCTCGCGCAGCGCTCTCCCGACTGGGTCAGCCGCCGGACCAGTCAGCGTGACGCCGAACTCGGCTGCGAACGCCTGCGCGATGAGATCGACACCGAGCGCCAGCGCCGGCCCGTAATCCTCGGTGGCAAGCGCCGGCAGCATCGCGTCGCGGATTCTTCCCACGCGCGCATCCGGGAGGAATCCCTCCGCCCCGCGGCCGGTGGCGATGAAGATGTCCCCAGTTCCCGGCCGGTGATTCTTCCGGGGCACGAGCAGCACGACGACGCCCAGGTTCTTTTTGGGGTCACCGGCCTCGCCCTTGGCACCCACACCCCATTGCCGCCCGATCTGCACCGCCACATCACTCGCCGCGCGGTCCTCGAGATCGGAAAGTGTGACGACCGCGATCTCCCCTCCCGTCTTCTCCCGGACTTCCTGGATGACGGCCTCCACGTGGCGGATCGAGGCGGAATCGAGAACACCCGCGAAGTCGTTGACGAAACCGCGCGGCGGCGGGACGGAGATTTGGAGGAGAACAGCGAGAAGGATCAGCGCTTCACCGGATCGAGAGATAAGATTGAGCTGCAATATATGCGCTTCGCACCGCGCCTGCGCGCAATCATCAGACAGCGATGTCCTGTCTGTCTGCAGGGCAGGATGTTTTCGGGACGGTTCACGATGAACCCCACGTGCCCCGTGTGCGGGCACCGCTTCGAGCGCGAGCAGGGATTCTTTCAGGGAGCGATGTACGTGAGCTGGGTACTAGGCGTGACGTACCTGGCTGTGCTCGCGATTCCGGCGCAGCTACTGCTCGTGCCTCGGATCGGAATCGTCTGGGCCGTGGTGTCCGTAGTGACGATCCACATGATCTGCGTTCCCATCATCTTCCGGTACTCGCGCGTCATTTGGGCGCATGTGAACGTCGCCACCAAGCCATGACGGTTCTCGCGGTCGTCCTGCTCGTCGGCCTGGGACTCGTCGGGCTCGCGATGATCCCGCTCGGTCTTCCGGGACTGTGGGTGATGGTGGGAGGGATTCTCGGCTACGGCTGGCTGACCGACTTCCGAACGGTCGGCGTGGCCACCATCGCCATCGTGCTCGGGCTCGCGTTCCTCGGCGAAATCATCGAGAACTGGATTGGCTTTCGGTATGCCAAGCGCTACGGCGGGTCCACGCGATCCGGCTGGGGCGCGCTGATCGGGGGACTCGTAGGCGCGGTGATCGGCGTGCCCGTCGCCGTCATCGGCAGCGTCATCGGTGCCTTCATCGGCTCTTTCGTCGGCGCGGCCCTGTTCGAGTACAGCTACTCGCGGCATACCGGCGTTGCAACTCGCGCCGGCTGGGGCGCGGTGGTGGGCCGCGCGGCAGGAGCCGCCGTCAAGATCGCGCTGGGATTGATCATTGCCGTCGTCGGGCTGTTTGCCGCGTTATCTTAGACCCATGACTCGATCCGTTCTCCCGCTCGCCCTGCTCCTGCCAGCTGCGCTTTCACTGGCCGGGCAGGCCGCCCCACAGGCCGCCACTCCCCCGACAACGAATCGCTGGTCTCCAGATCCGGTCCACAGTGCGGTCGCGTTTCGCGTGCGCCATCTCGGCATCACGTGGGTGAACGGCACCTTCGGCCAGTGGACGGCCGACCTGAATTACGATCCGAGCAAGCCGGACGCCGCGAGCGTCACGGCCCACATTCAGACGGCCAGCGTCACGACCGGGAACGACCGCCGCGACAACGATCTGCGCCAGAACTACCTCGCCGTCGACAGTTTTCCCGAGATCACGTTCGTCAGTAAACGCGTGGAGCAGGTCGCACCCGATAAGCTGCGCATCAGCGGCGACCTCACGATGCGAGGCGTCACCCGCCCCGTCGTGCTCGACGCCGACATTGGCGGTGTGTTGACGACGTCGCGGGGCCGCCGGGTGGCCTTCTCGGCGACCACCACCATCAAGCGCCAGGACTACGGCATCACGCGGAACGGCTTCATGGAAGGCGCGCAGATCGTCGGCGACAACGTGCGCATCACGATCGACGTCGAGGCTCCCGAACGCACGACGACGCCCTGAGCGACAAGCACGGGGGCGCCGTGAAGTACGCTCTGCTCGTTCTCGTCTGGCAGTTCCTGCCGCTCTCTGGCGCCCCGGCGCAGCGCCAGGCGGGCCACACCATCCGGTGGTGGGAAGCCGCAATTACCGTCGGTACGATCGGCGCGGTGAGCGTATTCGATCGGCAGGTGGACGACTGGGTACAGGCTCGTCGTTCGTCCCACAGCGACGCGGTGGCGCGGGTGTTTCGCAAGGGTGGTGAACCCGTAGTCGTGTTCGGCATCACCGGTGGCATTCTGGCCGCCGGAGTCATTAGCGGCCGCAAGGACCTGCAGCGCAGCGGCGGCCGAGTGCTCGCCTCGGTGGTCACAGCGGGGCTGACAACGGTCGCGATCAAGAGGATCGTGGGCCGGTTTCGTCCCGACGTCACCAGTGACCAGTACGTCTTCAGGCCGGTCTCCGACCACGATGCGTTTCCGTCCGGCCATACGACGGTCGCGTTCGCGCTGGCAACCTCACTCGCGGAAGAAATCCACCGCCCCTGGGCGACGGCCGTGTTGTATGCCGGGGCCACCGGCACCGCATGGTCGCGCCTCAACGATCACGAGCACTGGCTATCAGATGTTCTCGGTGGTGCGGCGGTCGGGATCACAGCCGCCAAAGCGATCGAGGGCCGCTGGCGCATCTTCGGCCTCGGCCCTCCCCAGTTCCTCCTAAGCCCGGATCGCGCCAGCGTCGAGTGGCGACTCACCTTCTAATCAAACGTTTACGGATTAAGTCTGTGCGGCACCTCGACGAGCTGTTCGATCAGTACTGACAGGCGATTGGCGAGCTCCTCGGCCTCGCGCAGCCGCTTCATGCTGCTGCGCCGATATACCGCGCGGGCGGTGAGGTACGTGATGCCCAGCCATACCGGGACGACGGTGACCACGGCCGCGCCGACGAGGTGCAGCGCCCCCACGCCCACGCCGAGGATCGGGCCCATGCCGCCACCCCCCATCCCGCCGCCGATCCCACCGAACACCGCGCCGATCAGCTGATTCAGGTTTTCTTGAATCGTGACGCGGGTCTGCCCGCGCCGCACCGAGACGGCGACTTCCAGATCACGGCGAATCGCCGGCCCACGGGCCGCAATCCACGAAAACGAGCGGCCGAACTGGCTCACCTGCCCCGCATTGCGCAGGACGCGCCGGATTTCCTCGACAACCGTTGCGTATTCGGACTCGGGCAGCTCGCCCTCGACCACACGCTCGAAGAGGATTTCCGTGGGGCCGGCGACCCAGTGATTCGTGCGGTTCGGCGCCAGGGATCCAGGCGTGACGTATGGGGTCTGGAGTGACTCGGCCGCTGCACGGACAACCTCGGGCGCGACACCCACCTCGCCGGCCAGCGCCTGGACTCCGCCGATCGTCATGGCGCCCGAGGCAGTCTTGTTGGCCTCGATTTCGGTCGCCCGTTTCACGATCTCTTGCACTTCGTCTTTGTCATACCGCCGGCGCGGACCCGATCCACCGCGAGTGAGCTCGTCGATCAGCACCGCCGTCGTCGCGGTGCGCTGGTCGTGACGGATCGCCAGGCCGCGCACGAGCGCGCCCTCGGTTTTCGCACCGATGCTCGTCAGCCGGGTGCGGTGGCTCGCCGACGCCTCGAGGAAGCGCCCGGCCCGCACGGCGTCTTCGGTCGGCCAGCGACCGGGGACGTCGCCGACGAGCATTTCATAGACGACGACGGCCAGGCTGTACACGTCGGTGCGCTCGTCCAGATCGGCCAGACCTGCGGCTTGCTCCGGGCTCATGTAGCCCGGCGTGCCGACGGGGAAACCGGTCCGCGTCAGGTTCGCGCCGCCGGCCGTACTGACCGCCTTGGCGATCCCGAAGTCCGCTACGATCGGATGTCCCTGCGAGAACAGAATGTTCTCCGGCTTGATATCGCGGTGCAGCACGCCCATGCGATGGGCGTAGGACAACGCATCCGCGACCGGCTCGGCGACAGCGAGGGCCTGGTCGCGCGAGAGGGCGCGACGCGGAGGTCCTTCGAGCTGCTGGCGTAACGAGCCGCCGTCGATGTACGGCATGACGTAATAGAGGAAGCCGCCTGCCTCGCCCGAATCGTGCAACGTGAGAATGTGTGGGTGCTGCAGCCGCGCCGCGATCTGAATCTCTTTCAGGAAGCGCTCGGCGCCGAGGAAGGCCGCGAGGCCCGGGAGCAGGACTTTGAGGGCGACGGCGCGGTGATGTTTCTTATCGTCGGCGAGGTACACCGTCGCCATCCCGCCGCGGCCGAGCACGCGTCGCAGCGTGTAGCGATCGGCGAGCGCGGTTTGGAGGTCGGCAGGGATCTCCAGGGTCTGGTGCACGCGGAGAAGTTACGCGGCTTCGGCCGCTTTGGTTACGACGGCGCGAGAGTCGTCGTACTCCCCTTCCCACCGGGCCATGACGACGGTCGCCAGGCAGTTGCCGATGAGGTTCACGGTGGTCCGCGCCATGTCCATCAGCACGTCAACCCCGAGCAACACGATTGCTGCCTCGGCGGGCAGGTGAAAGGACGCGAGCGTACCAGTGAGAATCACGAGCGCCGCACGCGGCACGCCTGCGACCCCTTTGCTGGTCAACATCAACGTCAACATCATGAGCAGCTGCTGCCCGATCGTCAGCGACACCCCGCCGGCCTGTGCCGCGAATAGCGACGCGACGGAGAGGTACAACGTGCTGCCGTCGAGATTGAACGAATAGCCGGTCGGCATCACGAACGCGACGATGCGGCGCGGCACACCGATCGCTTCCATCTGCTCCATCGCCTTGGGTAATGCCGCCTCCGACGAAGCGGTCGAGAAGGCGATCAGCGCCGGCTCCTTGACCGCGGCGATGAATGGGCCGAGCGGCACTCGCGCCAGTTGCGCGACCGGCAACAGCACCACGAGTCCAAACACGACGAGCGCGATATAGAGCGTGAGGACTACCAGGCCCAGACTCTGCAGCAGCTTGAAAGCCCCTTCCGGGCCGCCCTGTTTCACGACAGCCTGGCCCACCGTGAACGCCAGTGCGGCCGCGACGCCCAGCGGGGCGAACTTCATGACGACGCCGGTGAATTTGAACATCACCTCCGCCACGGCCTCACAGAATCCGAGCATCGTCTCCTTCGCGCGGCCCCGCACCTGCGACAGCCCGATCGCGAAGAGCACCGACCAGAAGACGATCTGCAACATCTCGTTGTTCGCGGCCGCATCGAAAAAACTCTGCGGCACGATGTGCTCGAGCACACCCGTGAGCGTGACCTTCCCTGCCGGCGCGACCGCACCGGCGGTCTCTGGCGATACCAGCGACACGCCGACACCGGGCTTCAGGATGTTGACGGCGAGCAAGCCGATGAAGAGCGCGAGTGTCGTGACGACTTCGAAATAGACGATGGACTTCAAGGCGAGCCGGCCGACGCGCTTCATGTCGTCGCCGTGTCCCGCGATGCCGACGACCAGCGTGCCGAAGATGAGCGGCACGATGATCGATTTGATCATCCGGAGAAATACCGTGGAGATCGGGCTGAGGGAGACCGCGAAGCGTGGAAAAAAAATCCCGACCACCACGCCGACCACCATGGCCGCGATGATCCACTGCGTGAGGGTACGGCGACGGAGGAAGGTCCACATAGGGCGGCGTGAAGGATAACCGCCCCAAAACAACCGCCGCTAGCGCTTGATGAACGTCCCGCGGCGCAGCTCGTCGTACGCGGTCTGCAGTTCCTCTTGGGTGTTCATCACGATCGGCCCCTGCCAAGCAACGGGCTCCTGGAGCGGCTGCCCTGACACCAGCAAGAACCGCATGCCCTGCTCGCCCGCCTGCACCGTGATCTCGTCTCCCGAATCGAACAGGACCAGGGAGCGGTTTCCCGTGTCCTGGGGGTTCTCGCTGCCGGCATCGCGGCCGCCGGCGGACACGCGGTCGGTGCGGACGCCCTGCGGCGCGGACGCATCCCGGAAGCTGCCGTTCCCTTCGAACACATAAGCGAACGCATGCCGCGACGATTCCACCGGAATCGTCTTGCGCACGCGCGGCGGAATCCAGACGTCCAGATAGCGGGGATCGGCCGCGACGCCTTCCACGGGGCCGCGCTTGCCCCAGAAATCGCCCGCCACGACCCGCACGCGCGTGCCGTCGTCGTCCACGACCTCCGGGATTTCCTTGGCGTGAATGTCCTGATAGCGCGGATCGGTCATCTTGAGGCTGCGCGGCAGATTCGCCCACAGCTGGAAGCCGTGCATCCGGCCGTGCTCGTCGCCCTTCGGCATCTCCTGGTGCAGAATCCCGCTGCCGGCCGTCATCCACTGCACGTCGCCCGCACCCATGCTGCCGCGATTGCCGAGGCTGTCGCCGTGCTGGACGCTACCGCTCAGCACATAGGTGATCGTCTCGATGCCGCGATGCGGATGCCACGGAAAGCCGGGGAGGTAGTCCTCGGGGTGCTCGTTGCGGAAATCATCCAACAGCAGGAAGGGATCGAAGTCGCCGGTTTTTCCAAACCCGAACGCGCGGCGCAGCTTGACGCCGGCGCCTTCAAGGGTGGGCAGCGACTGGGAAATCGATTTGACGGCGCGGATCGACATAGGACCTCATGGGAACCAGTTGCTACCAGAACACTAACCGGTTCCCGTGTGTCTAGAACCCCAGCCAGTACGTCACCTTCAGCAGGAAGATGTTCTCCGACGGCCCCTGGAACAGCGCGCCGGCGTCGTCCCCGAACTGGATGTTGCCGCGCGGCAGCGTCGGAATCTGGCTGCTGCGCGTCCAGACCAGGAACAGCGTCGACCCGGGGTGATACTCCCACCGCAGCACTGCATTGCCGCGCAGCGACCGGAACGTGAACGTCGGATCGGGGAACGAGTAGCTCGGCGCGCCTCCGCCCAGCGTGTCGGCGTCCACCGTGATCGTCGCGGGATCGCGCGAGGGCACGGCCGCCGGCGTGACGGTCACGGTGCCAAGGTCCCTGCCATACTCGAGCCGGCGGACGCCGCGGGGCGCCGCGAACACGTTGTAGTGACTGAACGCCCCCGAGGCGATCAGCGGCTGCATGAACAGCTCGAGTGTCAGCGTGGGTGAGAACGTCACGTTGAAGCGGGTGTCCATCGACACCGAGTGCTGGTCGAGATGCGCGAACACGTACCGCGTGCCTGAGAAGAGATTGGCGGTCGGATCGGCATAGCTGCCCACATACTGAAATCCCGTCACCTGGTTTCTGATCGACGGGCCGAGCGACACCGTGACGTTCGAGCGGGGGCGCAGCTCCAGGGAGAGACTGAACGAGTGATTGCAGTCGCCCTCGGTGGTGCAGTAACGATCCGCAGTGACCTGGCCGACCACTTTCTTGCGCGAGTCGCTGTTGATGTTCAGGTAGTAATCATTGCTGGCGGGGAGCCGCACCACCGGCCCGCCGCGCGTCAAGCGGTCGTCGAACGCACTCGGCCGGCGAATCCAGAACGCGCTCACGTTCCAGTAACTCAAGGTCTGAATCTGCCCATAGGTCTGGAACTGCCGGTCATTAAGATCACCGTCGAAGTTATATTGCTGCTGGCCGCCCGCGATCACGTAGAGCTGCCGGTACCATTTGGTCGGCTTCGTCCAGATCGGGAAGATGTTGGCGGACATCCACCAGTAATCGGCACGCGAGAAGAACGCGATGTCGTTGTTGTTGTAGGACGGCGTCCGGAAGTTGGTGGCGACCTCCCAGAGCCAATGACCCTGCTCCTTGGAGAGCCGCGCGTAGCCGCCGAGCCCGGCCATGCCGGTGCGCGGCGCACGCGCATCGGCGGTATCCGGCCGGTCGGGCCGCTGGAAGAAATGCGCCGAGCCGAAGCGGATGCGGCGTATCGCGCCGGTGTCGCCCTCGACGTGCGTCGCCGCCAGCTGCGCCATCAGCCGGTACGTGCGCTTGCCCCACCAGCTGTCGCTCGAGACCCCCAACGCCTCGGAGTGATGCGACAAGCGGCTCTGGAGATATGGATTGCCGAGGTCGCGATATACCGAGGTCGCCATCGCCTTGAGCTGCGTGGCGCCGCCGCTCAGGTCCTTCGCGACGCGCGCGGCGAAGTAATTCGTGGCGGGCTCGACCTCGAACGAGCCACGCGTCGTATCCGCGAACTCCACCGGCGCGCGCGCGCGCTTGGTCACCGCGTCGAGCGCGCCGATCGACCAGCCGCCGCTGGTGCGTCCGGTGAGCTTCGCGGCGCCGAGAATCGTCGAGTTCTCCGGCATGTCGGCGTACTCGACCGGGGTGGCCAGCCCGGCGCGGAACGGCGAGATCTGCGGCGGCCGGCCGATGCGACGCGTGGCCAGCATCGTCAGGCTCGATACGTTGGAGCAGAAGAAGCAGCTGAACCCGCCGAGGCCGAAGTACCCGGCACCCTCGACGAAGAAGGGACGTTTCTCGTCGAAGAATGTCTCGAACGCCGACAGGTTGACGACGGCGGGATCGACTTCGACTTGACCGAAGTCGGGGTTCACGGTCGCGTTCAAGGTGAGATTCGAGGTGACGCGATACATCGCGTCGGCGCCCACACGGCCGTCGAGCGCGTGCGGATCGAAGAATGGATCGCTACGGTCGCCCGGAACGTTCGACGAGCGCCCCACGATGTACGGCGTGACCTCGGCGCGACCCGGTGGGTGCCGAATCACCAGACCCTGCAGGTGGCCGAACATGGACGGCCCGCCGGTCTCGTCCAAGCGCCACCACGCCCACTGTGACAATTCGTTGAGCCGGTTTTCCTGGCGCCAGATCTGCAGGCCCCAGGTCTGCTCCTCGGACGTCGACGGGTACCGCAACTGCGAGAACGGAATCCGCATTTCGGCGGTCCAGCCGAGCGAGTCGATGTTGGTCGCAACTTCCCAGACCGGATCCCAGGACGGATCGCCGCCGCCGCCGAGGCCGTTGGCGTCTTGCTTGGCGCCCGATGGATTGACCTGGAAGAAGAGGCGTCCGATGTGATCGTGATACGTATCGAAGATGACTTCGAGGTAATCGGAGTTCATGTCGGCGTCGCGTCGCACGAGACGAGTCCGGACGCCGCGCGCGCCGGAGTCGTCGTACATCCGCGCGCCGACGTAGAGGGCCGCGTCGTCGAACGCGAACCGAACCTCGGTGCGCTGGGTGGCGGAGTCGCCGGAGTGCGGCTGCGCCTGGCGCAAGCCGATCGCCGCCGGCGCCGTCCGCCACACGCCCTCGTCGAGCTTGCCGTCGAGATGGATCGGCTCGCGGAGCTGCACCGCCCGGACTTCAGGCGGGGCGTGGGGGTGGACGTTCTGGGCTATTAAGGAAGGCGGTAGCGCGGCGGCGCACAGGACGGCGAGAGCGACGGAGAGTCTCGGCATGGCGGTCACGTGGGCTAGGATACCACGTTGGACGCGCTCGGACGCAAAAAGGTTGCGGCTCTGACTGGAGCCTTACAACCTCTTCCATTAGATATGTCTCACCCGATGCCACCATCCGAGCCGTCTCCGCCGGCCGCTCCCGCGGCCCCACCCGCCCGCCGGTCTGCTCCGACTCCCCCTGACACGCCGAACCATCTCCCGGAACGCATCGGGATGCTGGCGGACATCAGTCAGAATCTCTGGTGGAGCTGGCAACTGGACGCGCGGGAGCTGTTCCACCGCATCGACCGCCGCTTGTGGGAAGCCACACGGCACAACGCCGTGCAGTTTCTGCGGCAGGTCTCGCCGGATCGTCTCGCGGAACACGCCGAGGATCCGATATCTCTCGAACGCTACGATCGCGTGGTGCGGCGGTTCGAGCGGCTCACCCAGAAGAACGGCACCTGGTTCGCCGCCCGCTATCCCGAGCTCCTGAACCGGCCGATTGCGTACTTCTCGGCTGAATTCGCGTTTCACCGCTCGCTCCCGATCTATTCCGGCGGGCTCGGCGTCCTAGCGGGTGACCACTGCAAGGAAGCCTCCGACCTCGGCGTCCCCCTGATCGGCGTCGGCCTGTACTATCACGGCGGCTATTTCGATCAGCTGATCGGCTTGGATGGATGGCAACGCGATTCCGACGATCCGGTCGATCCCGCGGTCAACCCGGTCGCCCGAGTCAACGGCTCCGACAGCAAGCCGTGTCTCGTCGCCGTCACGATCTCCGGCCGCGAAGTCCAGGTTGGGGCGTGGCGCGTCATGGTAGGGCGGGTTCCCGTTTACCTGCTCGATACCGACATCGAAAGCAATCATCCCAGCGACCGCCAGTTGACGGCGCGCCTCTACACCGGCGAGCCCGCATGGCGCGTGCGGCAGGAGTGGGTGCTGGGTGTCGGCGGCGTCCGCCTGTTGCGCGCCCTCGGCATTCAGCCGGAGGTCTGGCATGCGAACGAGGGGCACGCGGCCTTCATGTTCATCGAGCGCATGCGCGAGCTGACCGAGAAGGGGCTCACCCCGGCAATGGCGACAGACCAGATTCGCGTGACGAGCGTGTTTACGACGCACACGCCGGTTGCCGCAGGGCACGACGTCTTTGCCACCGAGCAGCTCGAGCAGGCAACAGGACCGTTCTGGAACACCATGGGGATGACGCGCGACCAGTTCATGGCCCTCGGCAGTCCGGGGGCGAACGATCCGCGCTTCGAGATGACCGTCTTGTCGCTGCGGCTCGCCGGCCGTGTGAACGCCGTGTCGGCTCGACACCAGGAAGAATCGCGGCGCATCTGGCGATGGCTGTGGGGCAAACAGCCTGCCGCGGAAGTCCCAATCGATCACGTGACGAATGGTGTGCACCTGAGCACCTGGATGGCTCGGCCCATTCGGGATCTCGTGGCGAAATCCCTCGGGTCGGATTGGGAGCTCGACGCTGAACCGGCGGCGGTCGCGGCCGCGGTACGCGAGATGGAGGACGACCGCCTGTGGGCCGCCCACGACAGCCTCCGCCAACTGCTTTTTCATTATATCCGTGAAGAGGCTCGCACCCGCTGGCGGGAAAAGTGGAAGGATCCAACGAAACTGGCCGGATCGGGCGTGCTCCTTTCCCCCTCCATCCTCACCATCGGTTTCGCGCGACGGTTCGCGACTTACAAGCGGGCTGACCTGCTCCTCCGGGATCGGGAACGGTTGCGGCGTTTACTGACCAATCCGAGCCGTCCCGTCCAGATCATCTTCTCCGGCAAGGCACATCCCGCCGACGATCCGGGCAAGCGCGTGCTCCAGCAGGTGTTTCTGGCAGCGCAGGATCCCAGCTTCGAGGGCAGGATCGCGTTCCTCGAAGATTACGAGGTCCACCTGGCGCACCGCCTCGTCGCCGGCGTCGACCTCTGGCTCAATCTGCCACGGGTGCCACTCGAGGCCTGCGGCACGAGCGGCATGAAGGCGGCGCTCAACGGTGTGCCGCAACTGGGAACGCTGGACGGCTGGTGGGCCGAGGGATATACGGGCGAGAACGGATGGGCGATTCCGCTTGCGTCGGGGGACGGCGACACCGATCAGCAGGATATGGAACATCTGTTTGGCCTGCTCGAAGACAAAGTTGTTCCGACGTATTACAACCGACTCCCTGGCCAGCACTCGCCCGAGTGGGTACATATGATGAAAGGAGCGCTGACGGTCGCGGTTGAACGCTTCACGACCCGCCGGATGCTCGAGACGTACGTCACCCAGTATTACGTTCCCGCTGCCGCCGGAGAAGTCAGCCCCGGCCAACCACCACTGTAGCAACGGAGTTGGCCCGGGGCGCGATGCAGAAGGGTCTCGTCGTCATTCACGGACACTTTTACCAACCTCCCCGCGAGAATCCGTGGACGGGCCAGGTGGACGTCGAGCCGTCGGCGTCGCCCGACCACGATTGGAATGCCCGCGTAACCAGAGAGAGTTACCTGCCGCTCGTTTCGGTAGAAGTGGACGAGGCCGGCCGGAAGTCTCGAGTCCCCGTCTACGAGTATCTGAGCTTTGACTTCGGCGCGACACTGCTCGACTGGATGGAGCGCGAAGCGCCCGAGATCCACGACGCGGTCCTTCGTGCCGATCGCGCCAGCGTGCAGCGACTCGGCTACGGCAGCGCGCTGGCGATGCCCTTTCACCACATCATTCTCCCGCTCGCCGGCCGCCGCGACAAAGAAACCGAGGTGCGCTGGGGCATCGCCGACTTCAAGAAGCGGTTCGGGCGCCAGCCGGTCGGCATGTGGCTCCCGGAGACGGCCGTGGATCGCGAGTCGCTCGACGTCCTTGCCGCGGCAGGCATCGCGTTCACCGTCCTCGCGCCACATCAGGTGTCGAAGGTGCCGGAGGGCGGATTGCCCGCGAACGTGGAGTTGAACAACGGCCGGTCGATCGCCGTGTTTGTGTACGATGGCGTGCTGGCCCACGACATCGCGTTTGGCGGTTTGGCGACCGATGCCGATCGCTGGACGGATGCGCTGACCGGCACGGAGCCGGGCACGATCGCGAGCATCGCGGTAGACGGTGAGACGTGGGGCCATCACCACAAAGGCGGCGACGAAGCGCTCGCTACCGTGCTCTACCGGATGCAGCGCTCCGACAACCTCGAGCTGACCAACTTCGCAGCCGCGCTGGCCACGCACCCACCACGTGAAACGGTCACACTGATCGAGCCCACGTCATGGAGCTGTGCGCACGGCGTCGAACGCTGGCGCTCGAATTGCGGCGACAGGATTAACCAGGACGTACCGCCGCACCAGGAGTGGCGCGCCCCGCTGCGCGCGGCGATCGATTGGCTGGCCGACGAAGTTCACCGGATCTACGAGCGCGAGGGACGCGATCTGCCCGCGGGGCCCTGGCCCTTCCGTGATGCCGCCGGCGCCATCGGACCGGTCAACGGGGATGAGAACGCGGCGCGGCTCGTCGAAATGGAGCGCGATGTGCTGCGCTCGATGTCGTCGTGTGGCTGGTTCTTCGACGAGATCGGGGGAATCGAGGCGCGACAGGTACTGCGCTACGCCGCACACGCCATCACGCTCGCCGGAACCGAGAGCGGCCGGCTCGAGGCGGGGTTCGTCGAGAAGCTGGGCGATGACAGGAACGTCGACGTCTTCCGCCAGACCATGCAGCCGACACCCTCTTGACGCCTCCCCTGCGGTTCGTCTTTGGCCTCCACCTGCATCAGCCAGTGGGGAATTTCGACCACGTCATGGCCGATCACGTGCGCGACGTCTACCGGCCGATCATCGAGCGCGCGACCGCGGCCGGCTTCTTTCCGCTGACGCTGCACGTCTCCGGTCCACTGCTCGAGTGGCTGGAACAACACGACACGGCGTGGCTCGACATGATCGGCCGGCTCGCCGCCAACCGCCGCCTGGAACTCCTGCTCGCGGGATTCGACGAGCCGATTCTTGCGTCGCTCCCCCGCCCCGATCGGCTCGAGCAAATCAGCCGGATGCGGGACTACCTCAAGCGGCGCTTCGGCGTCCAGGCGACCGGGTTATGGCTCACGGAGCGCGTGTGGCAACCGGAGCTGGCCGCAGATCTCGCCGAAGCGGGCGTGGAATATGCCCTCGTGGACGACCGCCATTTTCTCGTCTGCGGCTTCCAGCACCAGGAGCTGCACCGCCCCCATCACACGGAATCGGACGGACGCCGCGTCGGACTTCTTGCCATCGACGAGCGACTCCGCTACCTGATCCCGTTCCGCCCGCCCGAAGAGACCGCGGCCTATCTCCGACAACTCCGCGCCGAAGGTCACGGCCTAGCCATCCTCGCCGACGACGGCGAGAAGTTTGGCGGCTGGCCGGGCACGAAGGAGTGGGTCTACGGCTCTGGCTGGCTGGTCTCGTTCCTGCAGACGATGGAGCAGCTGACCTCGGCCGGCGAGATCCAGCTGAGCACCGGGCAGGATGCGTTCCGGCAGGTCGCGTCGGGTGGATTGGCCTACCTGGGCACGGCATCCTACCGCGAGATGGAGAAATGGGCGCTCCCGCCCGCGGCCCAGCGGAGCTTGACCAAGCTGGAGGAAGAGCTTGGCCCCAAAAATCTCGAGGCGTCGGCGTCGTTCGTGCGGGGAGGGCACTGGCACCATTTCCTCGTCAAGTACCTTGAGTCGAACCGCATGCACAAGACGATGGTCGCGCTCTCGACCCTCTCCCGCCGGCGTGGCGATCCACCGGAAGCACGCCGGGCGATCGGCCGCGCTCAATGCAACGATGCCTATTGGCACGGCGTGTTTGGTGGGCTCTATCTCCCGCACCTGCGCAACGCCATCTGGCGCCAGCTCGCGATCGCCGAGCGGGTGCTCCGTCAGGGCGAGGCGCTCGCGTATGAGGAGCTGGATCTCGATTACGACGGCTACGCGGAATTATGGATCCACTCCGCGCAGTTCTCGGCCGTGATTAGTCCCCAGCGCGGCGGCGCAATCGAGACGTTCACTCGCTTCAGCGACCTCACTAATCTCGCCGACGTCCTCACGCGGCGACGGGAATCGTATCACGAGATTCCGAAGCAACCCGCCGAGGGCCATGGCGAGGGGAAAGACGGCACGGCGAGCATTCACGACATCGAGCGCGCGTCCCGGCTCAAGGAGCTGCCGCCGGTCGACGCAGAGCCGCGGGCGATCCTCGTCGACCGACTGCTCGGCGCCGACGTGTCGGCGGCCGATTACGCGAGCGCCCGATACACACCCATCCGGTCGTGGGCCGCCGTACCGATGAGCGCTCGCGTCTCTCTGAACGATGACTCCGTGACCGTGGTGCTGCAGGGCAACGACCTCGAGAAGCGATTGAGATTCGATGCGACGGGTTGTCTCGACGTCGTCTACACCTGGAAGGCGGCGGCGGCACCGGCGAACGCCGTGTTCGCGCCCGAGTTGTCGCTGGCTCGCGAGGTTGCGCTGCGCCTGCAGCCTGACGCGGAGGTCTGGCGCTCCAAGATCACCACGGTCGCGCGCAGCGAGCGCGGATTCGAAGAGACGGTGCAAGGCGTCTCGATCACACCGCGGTGGCCGGCACGGCTGGGCAGCGGGACGTTGGAAATCAGGTCTTGATGTCGCGCGCCTTCGTCAAAGAGGATGCTGGCGGCCCGGAGCGCCGTTACAGTCTGCCGCCGCGCACTGATCCGGGGTACGACGCCGCGGCCGCCTGGGCGCTCCTCGAGGGTGCCAACGGCGGCGACTCGTACAGCGCCGAACTGGCTACCGGCTATCGCTGGGGCGAGCCGAAGCTGCATCCCCATGTCGGGCGCATCCTCGCCGAAGCGCGCGCCAGCGGAAACGAGCGCCTCGAACAGCTCGCGGAACGATTCCTCCGGTGAACGTCACGTTCGAGGCGCTTGCCGGGCAGCTGGCCGCGGTCGGCCGACACTGCTACGAACGCGGCTGGGCGCTCGGCACGAGCGGCAACTTCAGCGCCGTCGTGCGCAAGGAACCGCTTACGCTCGCAATCACGAGGAGCGGCGTGGACAAGGGACTGCTCGAGGCGAGCCACATCGTCGCCGTCGACGACCACGGTCGTGTGGTCCAGGGCTCAGGCCGGCCGTCCGCCGAGGCGACGTTGCATCTCGCGATCGTGCGATCCCGCGGCGCGGGCGCGGTGTTGCATACGCACTCCGTTTGGAGCACGATTCTGTCGGAGGCTACCGGCGGTGGCAGCCTGATGATCGAAGGCTACGAAATGCTGAAAGGTCTCGACGGTGTCGATACGCATGAGCACCGCGAGCGGCTGCCGATCGTTGAGAACACACAGGACTGGACTGCCGCGGCGCCGCGCATCGAGACGATCCTGCGCGAGCACCCCGAGGCGCACGGATTCCTGATCCGTGGCCACGGCCTCTATACTTGGGGCAAGGATCTCGCGGACGCTAAGCGGCAGATCGAGATCCTCGAGTTCTTGTTCGAAGTGATGGGACGAAAGCGAGGTATGGCATGGCAACAATAAGAATTCCTGCAGAGCAGCGCACCCTGACCGATCAGGCCGAGGTCACGGCGTATCTCGCGACGCTGGGCATCGACTACGAACGCTGGCCGCTGGCCCAGCGCGCGGCCGCGAACGCGCCACCGGACGCGGTCCTGGCTGCGTACGCGCCGGAAATCGATGAGCTGAAAGCGCGGGGCGGCTACGTCACGGCCGACGTCATCGACGTCACCCCGGCGACCCCCAACCTCGAGACGATGCTCGCGAAGTTCAGCACCGAGCACTGGCACGACGAGGACGAGGTACGGTTCATCGTCCGCGGCCGGGGCCTGTTTCATATCCATCCGCGCGAAGGCCGCGGCCCGGTCATCGCGATCGAAGTCGAAGCGGGCGACCTCATTCGCGTGCCGCGCGGCACCTGGCATTGGTTCGATCTCTGCGGCGATCGCGACATTCGCGCGATTCGGCTGTTTCAGGACAAGTCTGGGTGGACGCCGCATTACACGAACAGCGGGACGGATAAAGGCTTTCAGCCGCTCTGCTTGGGGCCGACGTACATCCCATTGCGTTGACCAACGCTCGCGCGATCCTGCTGGACATCGAAGGCACCACCACGCCGATCGAGTTCGTGCATCAGGTGTTGTTTCCCTACGCGCGCGCCCGAGTCCACGACTATTTGCAGCAGCACGCCGACGATCCGGGGGTCCGCGCCGACGTTGCGCTGCTCCGCGCCGAGTACGCCGCGGAATTGCCGCCGCCTGATCTTCCTCCCTGGAATCCCGAAGCCTATGTCTATTGGCTGATGGATCGCGATCGCAAATCGACGGGGCTGAAGGCCCTGCAGGGCCGGATCTGGGAAGACGGATATCGCACGGGCGAGCTCAGGGGCCAGGGCGAAGTGTATCCCGATGTACGCCCGGCGCTCGAGCGCTGGCACCGCTCGGGCAAGACGATCGCGATCTTTTCTTCCGGCAGCATCCAGGCGCAGCGCAATCTTTTCGCGAATACCACGGCAGGTGATCTCTCGGCGTTCTTGTCCGGTTACTTCGATACGACAACGGGACCGAAACGCGAAGCGCGAAGCTATCGTCAGATTGCGGCAACGCTCCGCCAGGAACCGCGTGACATGCTCTTCATCTCGGACGTACCAGCGGAGCTCGATGCCGCCAGAGAGACCGGCATGCGCACCGCTCTGTGCGTTCGTGGCGCCCCATCGCCGGACGATCCCGGCACAGGCCATCCTCGCATTCGTTCCTTCGCCGAGCTAGCGTAGGAACCCATGGGTATCACCTTGGGTCTCGGACTCCTGGTGGTCGGCTGGGCGGTCTTTGCGTTCAATCGGCTCATCCGCCTTCGGCAGCTGGGCGACAACGCGTGGTCGGATATCGACGTCCAGCTCAAACGCCGTCACGATCTGATTCCGAATGTGGTCGCGGTCGTGCAGGGCCACGCCGGCTACGAAAAAGGCACACTCGAGGCAGTCGTCGCGGCTCGCGGCCGTGCGGTGCAAGCGTCCCAGGCGGGTCCGGCGGCGCGCGCCCGCGAAGAGGACCCGCTCGGCAACGCGCTGCAGCGCGTCCTGGCAGTGGCCGAGGCGTATCCTGAGCTCAAGGCGGCTGCGAGCTTCGCCTCGCTCCAGGCGACGCTGACCGATGTCGAAGATCATCTACAGAACGCCCGGCGCTATTACAACGCGGTCGTACGCGACTTCAACACCGCCATCGCGCAATTTCCGTCCGGCATCGTCGCGGGGATGATGCGGCTCAAGCCCCGGGAATTCTTTGGCCTGGACGATCCCTCCGAACGGGCCGTGCCGAAGGTGCCGCTCGTCCTCCTGTTCGTCGCGCTCTCGGCCACGTCGCTCAGTGCGCAACGCTCGTATTCCATCGAAGGATTCGACGCGCAGATTCGCGTCAACCGCGACGCCAGCACCGACGTCATCGAAACGATCACCGCCCGCTTCGTGGGCTCCTACAACGGGCTGTTTCGCACGATCCCCATCAAGTACCGCAACGCGCAGGGATTGAACTGGACGCTGGGCGTCTCATTGCAGAGCGCGCGTGACGACGCCGGCCGGAACCTGCGCACCGAAACGACCCGCGAAGGCGCGAACGTCAAGTTCAAGGTCTGGATTCCCGGGGCGATGAACGCGACGCGGACGCTGGTGCTGCGTTACCACGCAACCAATGGGCTCCGGTTTTTCGATGAGCACGACGAGCTCTACTGGAACGTCACCGGTGACCAGTGGGAGGTGCCGATTCGGGCGGCGACGGCGGAGATCGCGCTGCCGTCCGGTGCGACCGGACTGCGGGCGATCGCGTTCAATGGGATGTATGGCTCCACGGCGCGAGACGCGCGTGTCTCGATCGATGGCAACGTCGTGCGCATCGTCATGCCGCACGCGCTGGACTACCACGAAGGCCTGACGGCTGTCGTCGGCTGGGACAAGGGCCTGGTCACGGCCCCGACGGCGGCCGATCGCGCCATGGAGACCGCGTCCAGCAACTGGCCGTTGCTCATCCCGATTCCAGTCTTTCTGTTCGCCTTCTGGCGGTGGCGGCGAAACGGGCGGGATCCCAGGCGCCGGCCGATCGCCGTCCAGTACGAGCCGCCCGCGAGTGTCTCCCCGGCCGAGGCCGGTACGTTGCTGGACAACAGCGCCGATATGCGGGACATCACGGCCACGCTGGTCGATCTCGCGGTGCGCGGATACATGCGCATCGAGGAACAGCAGAACCCAAAACTGTTCGGCCTGTTCGGGGGCGGCACGTCGTACACGTTCCACCGGCTCAAGACGGCCGAGGCACTCACTCCCCATGAGCGCGTCGTCTTCGACAGCATCTTCGGACTCCACGGCGACCAGGTGCAGTTGGACGAGCTCAAGGACGAGTTCTACAGGCAGCTGAGTCCCATTCGAGACGCGATCTTCACGCAGCTCACGGGTAGCGGGTTCTATCAACGTCGGCCAGACAAGGTCAAGCAGATTTGGATCGGATGTGGAATCGGGGCCGCGGTATTGATCGGCGTCGGCGGCAGCTTCGTCGCCGCGGCATTCCTGCTCACGCCCGTCTCCTTCATCATCGCCGCGGTGGGGTCAGGGATCATTCTTCTCATCTTCGCGCAAATCATGCCCGCGCGGACCGACGCCGGATCGCGAGCGCTGGAACACGTGCTGGGGTTCGAGGAGTTCCTGCGACGGGTCGAATCCGACAATCTGAAGCGCGTCATTATCGGGCATCCGGAGTTGTTCGATAAGTACCTGCCCTACGCAATGGCCTTCGGCGTCGAGAAACAGTTCGCGCGCGCGTTCGAGGGGATCTACACGCAGGCACCGCAGTGGTACGTGGGTCCCAGCGTGATGAATTTCAACGTCGGCCATTTCTCGAGCAGCATGTCGCACCTGTCGACCGTTGCAGCATCGACGATGTCGTCCTCGCCGCGGAGCTCGAGCGGCTCGGGATTTGGTGGTGGTGGAAGTTCAGGAGGCGGAGGTGGAGGCGGCGGCGGCGGCGCGTTCTAGAGGTACTTCAGCCACCGCGATTGCTCACCGCGCCACATCTTGAGATCGGCATACGAGCGGCAGGGAAAGTAGAGCATCACGACCGCGATTATCCAGACGAGATAGAGGAGTCCGAGACTCCAGGTGTAGCCTTCCGGGGCGGGCGGATTGCCCATCGGATGGTTGGTGAACAGCCACGGGTCCACCGTCCCGGTCCGGATCTTCGAAACCACCAGCGCCAGGGCGTGGATGAGCGGGATATGCAGCACATAATAGAAGAACGGCACGCGGCCGAAGACCGTCAGCCAGTCCGCGACCCGCCCGCGCGCGCGATCCAATAGTGGGATCAGGGCGATCGTTGGGCCGAGCGTCATGAGCAAGAAGCCGAGCGAGGCCGGATACTTGGTGGTGTTGAGGAAAGACAGCAGCGCGGGCATTGGCGTCCCGGAGCTCCACGGCCGCGGATCGCCGTACAGGTTGAAGCCTCGGAGGACGAGGAACAGCGCGGTGGCGCCGAGGCCCAGACGGACGCAGATGCGGTTACGGCGCGCCGGCTCCCATGTCAGGACGATGCCGAACCAATAGCCCGCCGCCATCACGCCAATCCACGGAATGATCGAGTAGAGCACGATCAGCGGCGTCCCGTCCACCGGCCCGTTGAAGAAACCGATGTACAGGATCTTCCAGAGCTCGCCGAGCGGGACATGACTGACGAGCCACGGCATGACGAGGTTATGCAGCGCGATGATCGCGACACCGATGATGCCGACGGTCCGAGGCCGCAGCCGCACCAACGCCGCCATGAGGATCATACACCAGCCGATCACCCAGATGACGCCAGCCAGCAGGTAATTCCTAAAGTCGAAGTTGAAGGTCCAGCACACGCGGATCACCGTCAGCTCGAGCAGCACCAGCCAGACACCGCGAACGAACAGGAAGCGGGATAAATCGTTGTGCTTCCGGCCGTAGAAGAACGCGCTCGTGCCCGCAAGAAAAATGAAAGCCGGGGCCACGAAATGCGTCACCCAGCGCGTAAAGAAAATCCCCGCCGTGGGGCCACCGGCGGGGAGTCCGGAGTAGACACGGACGTGATCGATCGCCATCAGGACCATGACCGCGCCGCGAATCAGGTCGATCGACGCGACGCGGGACGTCGCGGCAATAGGCGCGGCAGGTGCGGGCGCGGCGAAAGGGGTGCTCATGCCGCAGGAAACATTCACCTAGTCTCGCTTGACGTCCACCTCGTCCAGCGCCGCGCGCAGTCTTAACATTACCGTGCTGTCACCCGTCTGTTTGAACGCCACGCACGATCCTAGCGCGAGACTCGGCCGGACGGTGACCGCGCCGACTGTGACGTGAAGATCATTTCGAGGGAAGCCGACGCGGTAGCTTTCTCCTTGCAGAACGCCCGATCTCCCTAGCACGCGGTCGATCACCTTCCAATCCACCGGATTCTGGGTGTGACCCTGTTGAAACGTCAGGCCGAGTACGCAGAGTGTGGCGACGGCGTCAAACATGTGAACTCCTGTTGGCAGGTGTACGTTGAGAAGAGAAGTTTAAGGACTCTGCAGGTGTGCCGAACCCGGAGTATGGGGGTAATCCTAAGACATGAACACCATTGCTCGCGTCACATTGCTGCTGGGGGCGCTGAGTCTTGTCGCGTCTGCCGCGCAAACCCAGACCTTCGGCCGCAATGCCGTCCAGTACAAGACCTTCCACTTCAAGATTCTGAAGACCCAGCACTTCGACGTCTACTTCTATGATGAGGAAGCCGACGCTGCTGCTCAGGCGGCGCGCGTGGCCGAACGGTGGTACACGAGAATATCCACAGTGCTGCGCCACCAATTAAGCAGTCGCCAGCCGCTGATTCTGTACGCGGACCACCCCGCGTACAACCAGACCAATATCGCCCAGGTAGAGGGCAGCGAGGGTGTCACCGAGAGCCTCAAGCGGCGTATCCTCCTTCCGTTGGGCGCATCGCCGTTCGAAACCGACCACGTGATCGGTCACGAGCTGACCCACGCGTTCCAGTACGACATCACCGGTGTCGCTCGCGGCAACTCGGCCTCAGCGTTCAACCGCGTCCCGCTGTGGTTCATCGAAGGGATGGCGGAGTACGTCTCGCTCGGAAATGTGGATCCCAACACAACGATGTGGATGCGCGACGCAGTGCGGACCGGCAAGCTCCCCAACCTCAGAGACCTGGAAAACCCGCGGTACTTCCCCTACCGCTGGGGTCAGTCCTTCTGGGCGTACCTCGGCGGAACGTACGGCGATGACATCGTCGGAGCGCTGCTTCGCTCCGCCGGCCGCAGCGGCAACGTCCAGGCAGCCCTCGAGCAGATGACGCACCGGCCGGCGGACAGTCTCATCGCCGACTGGCATCGCGCGTTGACCGACGCCGCGCGTCCGATCGCGGTGGCGACGGGAACGCCATTGCCCGCCGACAAGGCCCAACGGGATCAGGCGCGGTTGACGCCGGTCACGACGGCCGGCGCGCGCGCGCTCGTGAGCCCCGGCAAGGAACAGCACTACAATCTCGCGCCGGCCCTGAGCCCCGACGGCACGCGCATGGCCTACTTCTCGGACGCCGGGCTGTTCTCGATCGACATGTATCTCGCCAACGCGGAGAACGGACGTACGATCCGCAAACTCGTGTCCTCGACCCGCGATCCGCACCTCGAGAGTTTGCAGTTCATCAATTCGGCAGGTGCCTGGAGCGCCGACGGCCGCTTCGCGTTCGGTGCGATCGTGACCGGCCGGCCGGCGCTCCGCATCGTGAAGGGGGATGACGGCAAACTGATCAAGGAGATCAAGTTTCCGTCACTCGGCGAGATTTTCAATCCAACGTGGTCGCCCGACGGGAAGCAAATTGCGTTCAGCGCGCAAGTCGGCGGGGTCACCGATCTCTTCGTGTACGATCTCGACAGCGGCGAGCTGCGGCGCCTGACCAATGACGCCTACGCCGACCTCGAGCCGGCGTGGTCACCCGACGGTTCGTTGATTGCATTCGCAACTGATCGTTTCACCACATCGCTGGACGATCTGTCCTACGGCGATTACCAGCTGGCCGTGATCGATGCCCGGGGCGGCGGCCAGATCCGGCAGCTCCCGCATCTCCCGAACGCCAAGCACATCAATCCGCAGTGGAGTCCCGACGGGAAGAGCCTCTACTTCCTCGGCGATCCAGGCGGGGTCACAAACGTGTTTCGGCTGTCACTCGCGGGCGGCGAGATCGCGCAAGTGACGAACGTGTTCACCGGCGTCAGCGGCATCACCTCGCTGAGCCCGGCGCTCAGCGTCGCACAGAAGGCGCCGCGCGCAGTGTTCGCGGTCTACTCCGGCGGCGGCTACGCGATTCAGGCGATCGACGATATTCGCGCGCTCGAGGGCGGACCGATCGTGCAGCTGCCCCCCACGGCGGCGGCACTGCCGCCGCTCGAGCGCGCCGGTATCGGAACTGTCATTGCGGCCGTGATCAAGGATCCAACGCCCGTTCTACCGGTATCGGCGGTCTCCCTCACCAGCGAGGTCAAGGCGTATCATCCCAAGCTGTCGCTCGATTTCATCGCCCAACCCTCCCTGGCGGTCGCGGCCGACCGCTTCGGGACGTACATCGGTGGCGGGGCCACGTTGTACTGGAGCGACATGCTCGGCGACCGCAATCTCGTGACCATGGCGCAGTTCCAGGGCCGGCTCGCCGACTTCGCCGCCCTCGCCGCCTACGTCAACCGCAAGTCCCGGTTGAACTGGAGCATCGGCGCGGAGCAGTACCCCTACATCTCGGGGTTTTTCAGCTTCCCCACCGACGGTAATGGCACCCAATGGCAGATCCTGGACCGCTACAAGACGACTCTTCGCGAGGTGAGCGGCGTCGTCGCATACCCGTTCAACCGCTCGCAACGGGTCGAGCTCTCGGCAGGTGTGCAAAACATCACCTTCGCCAGGGAGATCGATTCTACGGGCTTCAATCCATTCACGGGCCAGGTGTTCCACAGCAGGACTGACCTGCCCGCGCCCGCATCGGCATTGAACCTCGGTACCACGAGTGCCGCCCTCGTGTTCGACAATAGCTTCTTCGGCGCCACGGGCCCCATTCTTGGCAGCCGCTGGCGCCTCGAGGTCGATCCGACGTTCGGGAGTCTCAAATTCGTCACCGCGCTGGCGGACGTCCGCAAGTACGTGATGCCCTTCCGGCCGTTCACGCTGGCCGGACGCATTCTGCATATCGGCCGTTACGGCAACGATGGCGAGCGTTTGTACCCGCTATTCATCGGCTACCCGAGTTTGGTGCGCGGGTATGACCTCGGCAGCATCGCCGCCAGCGAATGCGGCAACTCCAGTTCTGGCGCGTGCCCCATCTTCGATCAGCTGCTCGGAAGCAAGATCCTTGTCGCGAACGCGGAGCTCCGGTTCCCACCCTTTGGATTACTCGGCGTGGGCGGTGGCTATTATGGCATCCTCCCGGTTGAAGCGGGGATCTTCTATGACGCAGGTCTTGCGTGGGACTCCGCGCACGGTGCACAACTATTCGGGGCGACTGGTCCCGACGCGCGCAAAATCGTCCGCAGCACCGGCATGTCACTCCGCATGAATCTGTTTGGCTACGCGATCGGCCAGCTGGACTTCGTGCACCCGTTCGACCGCCCGCAGAAAAACTGGCTGGTGCGCCTGAGCCTGACAGAAGGGTTCTAACAAGGGCGGGGTTCCAAACGGTAGGGGCGCAGCATGCTGCGCCCCTACATTTTTTTCAGCGCACCGGCAATCCGCTCGGCACCGAAGCCGGGATGATGCCGCTGAGATCGCGAGCCGTCGGGTCGGTGAGCGATTTGAGGAACGCCACGAGGTCGGCGATTTGCGCGTCCGTCAGATGCAGGGGCGCCTGGAGGCGTCCGTCCAGGCTCGCGAGCACGGCGTTGATCGTGGCGGCATCGCCGTGATAGCTGTCCCGGACGCTCGCGGGTAGGGTGGACGGGTCGAAGGTGCGCAGTGATGTCGTCACATCGTTGTAGTGCTTCACGACGGCTTCCAGCGTGGCGAACGAGCCGTTGTGAAAGTACGGCGCCGTGAGCTCGACGTTGCGTAGCGGCGGCACCCGGAACGCAAACTGGTAGAACTGCAAGTCGAGGAGCTCGCCGCGGCCCTTGTCCAGCGGCGCGGCCTGGCCGACGCCGGGTCCAATCTGCGGCACACCAGAATTCGCAAAGTCCTGCCCGCCCAGAAACGGTCCGTTGTGACACTGCGAGCAGCGGGCCGCGCCGAAGAACAGCACGCCGCCGCGCTTCGCTGCGACGGACAGCGCGTTGTTATCCCGCGCCAGGTAACGGTCAAACGGAGAGCCCGTCTTCATCAACGCATCGGTCTGAAATGCGGAAATCGCGGTCGCCATGTCCTGGAATCGCAGGCCGGAGGCGGGGATCGACGGGAACGCAGCCCTGATCAGCGTCACGTAGCCCGGCACCGCGACGAGACGCTGCATCACGCCCTGCCAGATCGCGGTCGCTTGCGTGTCGTCGAACTGCGCGAGCTCGTTCGGATTCCCCAAGACATCGACGTCGCCTTTTTCGCCGCGCATCTCCCGGCGATTCAGCACCGGGAGCATCGCCTGCGCCGCCAGCAAGCTGGTGGTCGCCGGCAACACCACGTCCGGCGGCGGGGGGGGAGGGCCAAAGCGGGTGAGGCGGCCGTCCCAGAAGATGTACGGCATGCCGATCGAGCTGTTCAACAGGGTCGGCGCGTTGCGGGGCACAAATGCGCGCCCCGCGCCCAGCGTGCGCCCGGGCCCCGAGCCGCTGCCGCCGGTTCCCACCGCGAGGGCGAGTCCGTCGCCCAGGTGCTGCGCGGGATCGTGGCAGGTGGCGCAGGAGATGTCGCGGTTGCCGCTGAGGATCTTGTCGAACATCAGCGCCCGGCCGAGGCCCACCATCGCGGGGTCCTGCACCGGGCTCGGGCCGATGGGGACAATATTCCACTGCGTGAATTGGCGGCGCAGCTGCGCATCGAGCGACTCGGATACGCCCTCGATGGGGTTTGGGTCGTCGCATGCCGCGAGACCGAGGACGGCGAGGACGCACAGCGGTCTGACGTACCTGGTCATTGTGAGCCTCCTCGCCGTTCAGTGCAGCGGCAACGCCAGAGAGATTTGATGAGTCGTGGTGTTGACGTGCGTCAGGTTGAGCGGTCCGTTGGGCGCCGCCAGGATCGTTCCACTGGCCAGGGCGGCGTCACGAGTCCCCCACGGCAGGAAGAAGGTCGATTGCGGGCGTCCAGCACCGTGCGTCACATGACCGGCGTAACGGATCTCGAATTCGGGGAACCGGAGACTGATGCCCCAGGTCGGAGTCCATTCCATCCATCCGGTGGTGAGCCGTCGTTGCAGCGCTTGCACATTGTCCTGCTGGCTCAGGTTGTAGTGGATCGTGTGTAGCATCAGCCCGAGCTGGAGACCGAGCGTCTTTCCCGCTCCGTGGAGCTCGATGTCGCGTCCGGCCCCGAGGCGCAGGAGCGTGTTGGAGAAGTGGAAATGGTTTTCCAGGGTCTTGGCCCCCGGCGCGAGCGTGTCGCCCGAGACGGTGCTCATCGGCCTGTCGGCGTCGGCCCACGTATAGCTGCGGATCGGTTCGTAGACGAAATCCACGCCGAACGTCGCCCGGCCGCGAACCTTGGACAGCCCGATGCCGAAATCGAATGCGGTGGTGTAGCCGGGGTCGCGAGGAATGGCCGGCACGTTTGCCAGCTCGTAATTGGGAATCTTGGGATGCGACGACTGATTCAGGGTCGCGATCCAACCGAGGCGCCAACCCGACGCGGTGAACGGCACGGTGTACTTGAAGTGCAGTCCCCACGTTTGTGTGCGGTCGGCGTTGTGTTCGACACGAGCGCGCTGCCCAAACGCCTCGAGCCCAGGGTCCCAGAAGGTGTCCACATACGTCACCGTGTGCGTCGCCGCAAAGTCGTTGTGCAGGATCAGGGCCTCGAGCGAACGGTCGCCCCATTGTCCCGGCCATGCTTTCACGGCACCGAGCCGGACATCCAGGGTGTGGCCGTCCTGCGCGACGCGCTGGCTGCCGGCGTAGAGCAGGTCGACCCCGTCGAGCGCATGCAGTCCGGTCCAGAGCATGCTCGCCCCGACCGAGATCTTGCTGCCCGGCAGGTCGCGACCCGCCATGGCGAATGCGTACTCGTTCCCGTGGGCTCGAAGGTCGGGCCCCGGGATTGGTGAGGGGTCGACGGCGACAGGGCGGACAGCGTTCGGTACTGCCACATCTATCGCGAAAAAACCATCGGCCTGCGGTGGGCGACTCGGGTCCACCTGCTGCAGGGCGAGCGCCAGGCCACCGTACCACGCGGCCCTGCGGGCCAAGACGGCGAACGGCAACGATCGGCCGCCGCCGGCGTTCCGCGAGACGCTGTACAACGTCGGCGAGCTGAAGAAGCGGGCGCCTGCGACTCGCGTGCCCATCGCCGGATTCACGAACGGATCCCAGAGTGAATCCGCCAGCGCGATCGAGACGCTTCCCATGCCGAGATTGTTCGTGGGGAAGATCTGAAACTGATCGCCTTGGGCGATGGGGATTGTCTTGACTGGGATCAGCTGCGCAGGCGCGGGACTGACGAGACCGAGAAGCAGAACGATGAGACAAACGGCCCGGAGGCCGGAGGGCGCCATAGACACCTCGACGGAGAAGGGACCTTCGGAGAGGATACCAAGCGAGACCCCCATCGCGTCACCAGAGCGCGCGAAACGTCATATTTTTGGAGTCATGAAAACGCGCGAACTAGGGACCAAGGGCCTGCGGGTATCGGCCCTGGGCTTGGGATGCATGGGCATGTCAGACTTCTACGGCAGCCGGGATGATGCCGAGTCTATCGGGACCGTTCACCGAGCACTGGATCTGGGCATCACCTTCCTCGATACCGCCGACGTCTACGGCCCCTTCACGAACGAGATCCTGGTCGGGAAGGCGATCAAGGGGAAGCGCGGGGGGGTCATCCTCGCCACGAAATTCGGCAATGTGCGGGCACCCGACGGCAAGTTCATCGGCCAGAACGGCCGGCCCGAATACGTGAAGGCGGCGTGCGATGCCTCGCTGGGACGCCTCGGCGTCGACCACATCGACCTGTACTATCAGCATCGTGTCGACCGCGCCGTGCCGATCGAGGAGACCGTGGGCGCGATGGCGGAGCTCGTCCGGGCCGGGAAGGTGCGGTTCCTCGGACTCTCCGAGGCATCCGCCCCGACGGTGCGGCGCGCGCACGCGGTTCATCCCGTCACCGCGCTGCAAACCGAGTACTCGTTGTGGACCCGCGACGTGGAGGACGAGATCCTGCCCACGGTCCGTGAGCTCGGGATCGGCTTCGTCGCCTACAGTCCCCTCGGCCGTGGATTCCTCACCGGCCAGATCAAGCGCCCGGAGGACATTGCCGAGGGGGATTGGCGCAAGAACCATCCGCGCTTTCAAGGCGAGAACTTCCAGAAGAATCTCGATCTCGTCCGGCGCGTCGAAACGGTCGCGCGTCAGAAGCGGTGCACCCCCGGTCAGCTCGCGCTCGCCTGGCTGCTCGCCAAAGGGGACGACATCGTCCCGATCCCCGGCACCAAGCACCGCAAATACGTCGAGGAAAACGTCGGCGCCCTCAACGTGATGTTGTCGGGCGCCGAAATCGTGGAGATCGAAGGCTTGGGCATCGCCGCCGGGCCGCGTTACCCCGAAGGCGGGATGCGCACCGTCAACGGCTGACGGGCACCTTGCCCTCGGCCGCGTCCTCCAGCGTGGCGATCTCGAGCTTCTTCATCTGGAGGAGTGCCTGCATGACGCGATTCGCCTTCTTGGGGTCGCCCATCAGCTTGCCCAGCGCCGTCGGCACGATCTGCCAGGAGAACCCGAACTTGTCCTTGAGCCAACCGCACTGGCTCTCCTTCCCCCCGCCGGATGTGAGCTTGTTCCAGTACTCATCGATCTCTTTTTGCGTCTCGCAATTCACGACGAACGAGAAGGCCTCGCTGAACTTGAATAGCGGGCCGCCGTTCAGCGCCGTGAATTGCTGGCCCTCGAGCTGAAAGTTCACGACCATCACGGAGCCTTTGGGGCCCGGTCCGGCGTCTCCGTAGCGGCTGATGGCCAAGATTTTGGAATTCTTGAAGACCGACACGTAGAAGTTCGCCGCCTCTTCGGCGTTGTTGTCGAACCAGAGGAACGGCGTAATCTTCTGCATACGAATTCTCCTTGATCGTCAGGTTACGCGGTTAACAGCTCATCCAATCGAACGTAGCTCGCCTCCAACCCTTTCGTCGCGCCCATCTTGAGGGCGGCGTCCCGTGCTTCCCGCGTCGCGTAACGGACCGTCGTGCTGACGGTCGTCTTGCCGCGCGTCTCGACGAGCTCCGTGGTAACGAGCGTCTCGCCGCCGGTCCAGTAGTCGTCATACGATTCTGTGGCGACGAGGCGCGAGGGCCGCACCATCTCCTTGTACGTACCCCCCATGCCCATTTCGCGGCCATCGGCGTTTCGCCAGACGTAACGGTACTTCCCGCCAACGCGCAGATCGATGTCGCAGACCGGCATCGTCCAGCCGGGTGGACCGAGCAGCCAGCGCTGCAGCAAGTCGGGCTTCGTGAGCGCGTCAAACACCATAGCCCGTGACGCGTTGAACTCGCGCGTCATGACTAACTCGCGGTCGGTCGGGGTCGTAACCTTCAGAGCCGTCGGCGTCATCTGGTTCTCCTCCTCCTCGGCTTGGGTTTGCCACTCTCGAGTAGTGCGTCCACGGCTTTCTTCTCCTTGCTTTTCATTTCCTGGAGCACGGCGTCGAGCCGCTTGTAATTCCCTTCCCAGATGCGCCGGTAGCGCTCGATCCAATCGGTCGCCTCGGCCAGCGGCCGCGGCTCCAGGCGCCGCGGCCGGCGCTGCGCCTCGCGGGCGCGGGAAATCAACCCGGCGCGCTCCAGGACCTTGAGGTGCTTCGAGATGGCGGGCTGGCTCATGTCGAACGGCTCGGCCAGCTCGGCGACCGACGCCTCGCCGCTCGCGAGGCGCGCCAGGATACTCCGGCGCGTCGGGTCGGCGAGTGCCGCGAACGTGGCGTCCAGATCATAACCAGTTGGTTTCATAACTAGCTGGTAATATACAGAGCTCGGCGCGCGGCCGTCAAGGCCTTATCGTTCGGGGGGTGAAAATCGCGACCTGGAATGTCAACGGCATTCGGGCCCGCGCCGCCCAGCTGTGTGAATGGCTGCAGCGCGACCGTCCGGACGTGGTCTGCCTGCAAGAGCTGAAGGCCACCGCCGCCCAGATCCCCGCCGAATGCCAGCTGGAGGATTATCACGCGTACTGGCACACCCTGAAGGGCTATTCGGGCGTGTCGCTCCACGTCCGCAAAGACCTCTTCGCCGTCGATCCCGTCTTCAGCCATCCCCCGTTCGACATGGAGTCGCGCATCGTCCAGGTCGAACATGGCGACCTGGTCATCGCATCGATCTATGTCCCGAACGGCGGCAAGGATTACCCGGCGAAGCTCGCGTTCGTAACGAGCCTCCGCGATTGGGCCGCGCGGCTGACGGCCGATGGCCGGCAGCTGATTCTGTGCGGCGACATGAACATCGCGCGCACCGAGATGGACGTGCATCCCAAGGAGCGGAAGCCGAACGCCGTCGGCCAGCGCCCCGAGGAGCGGGCGCTGTTCGAAACACTCCTCGGCACGCAGCTCATGGATCTGGGACGGCAGTTCGATCCTGATAACCCGAATCTGTTTACGTGGTGGGCGCCGTGGCGAAACCTGCGCGCCCGGAACATCGGCTGGCGGCTCGACTATGTCCTGGCGTCACCGGCGATCGGCGAACGCGCCACGAGCTGCGTGGTGCAGGCCGATGTCGGAACGAGCGATCACGCGCCCGTGATGATGACGACGTCATAATCGGTAGTGCAAATCGGAACGTCGATCGCTATCGTATGGCCCATGCCGACGGTGCGCGTGTACGGACAAGCGACGCCGAAGAGCGCGGAGGGATCGCCGCTCCTGGCTGGCCTGCTCGCGGCCATCGGAATCATCATCGGGTGGGTGGGACTGGTGTACGTGACGCACCATCCGGTGGGCGTCGCCGCGTGGGGTGTCGGCGGACTGCTCGGGATCGTGGTCGCCAAGTCGGCGAAACCACCGAGCAAGGCGACCGGCGCGCTCGCGGCGGTGCTGACCCTCGTCACGGTGTTTCTCGCCAAAGTCGTCCTCATCGTCGTCGCGTTGCAGCCGATCCTGCGGCAGGAGCTGGCGAACAATCCTGGATCACTCACCATGATATTCCTCGTCGAAAAGACCAAGCAGAAGTCCTTCTCGCCGGAATTGCAGAAGACGATTGATGCCCGTCCCGACCTCGTCGCCGATACGACATTCTTCGGTCCCGGGCACGAAGTGCGGGAGCAGATGATCGCTGAGGCGATGACCACAGCGAAGGCTTCGTCATTTGCCGAGCGCGCGCGCCTTGTGCACGTGCACTTCGACCAATTCCTGTCGACGCTCGGATTCTGGGCGCTGTTTTGGGGGACGTTCCGACTGCTGGACCTGCTGTGGTTGGGACTCGGCATCTCGACGGCCTGGACCTTGGGCCAGGGACGAATCTGATCTAGGTCCCCGTTCCCTTCCCCATCTCGCGCTCCTCACGCTCGCGCTGTTCTCGGGCCAATCGGACCCGCTCCTGGCGCTCCTTCGCGGCGGCCTCGGCGGCGGCCTCCCGCTCGCGCTCCTGCGCGTTCCAATCGGTGTTGGCCGCGGTTTCTTCCCTGGCCCGGCTGACCCGCTGCTGGCGCTCGCGCATGGCATCCTTCTGCCGTTGCTCGCGTTCGACCTCGCGCTGGGCCTGATTCTTCAGGTGCGCCCACCACATCACAAGGAACAGGCCAAACTGGGCGGGCAGTACGAAGATGAAGGAGCCTGGGAATAGACCTTTGACCGTCGCCGTGACCGCGGCACTCGCCAAGGCCCACTTCCACCCTGAGAGGTGCTCGTAGTCCGCGGCGAAGTAGAACAGCCCCGCGAACCCAAAGAGACCGCCACCGATCCCAAGCATGCGTTAATATGTGAAACCAGGTTTGGCGATGCAAATATTTTTTTCCGGCCGATACGTATTCAGGAGGGTGGCAGAATGCCCCGCATTGTCTGGATCATCCTGATTATTGTGATCTTTGGTGCGGCGATCTTTTTCTTGCGTCGTTACATGGAGCGGTAGCGTGCTGACGGTGTTCCTGCTGTCCCCCGCCAGCTGCGCCGGCACTCGCGCGCAGCTGTTGCTCAAGAATCAGACGAGCCCGCTGGCCGCGCGCCTTGCCAATGGCGGCGCGCCGCTCGGCGAAGTCTTCACGTTCATGAGCAGCCTCTACTTCCGCGGGAAGCTCTCCTATGCCACGCGGTTCGGCCGGCCGTTCGTCATCGCGCCGGGGCGCGGCCTCCTTCCGGCCGACGTGCTGATTCGTGTCGACGATCTTCGGAAGATGGCGACGGTGCCGGTCGATGAAGCCGAGCCGGCGTTTCGAGAACCGCTCGTGCGGGATGCGACCGCGCTGCACCGCGGACTCGGGGCCGACGATCGCGTCGTGTTACTGGGCAGCGTGGCCACCGACAAGTACGTCGGCCCGCTGCTGGACGTCTTTGGCGACCGCCTCCTCTTCCCCACCACGTTCGCGGGTCGCGGGGACATGAGCCGCGGCGGGCTGCTCCTGCGGTGCGCGCGGACCGGGACGCCCCTCGAGTGCCTACCCGTGCGGGGCGCCATCCGCCACGGGCCCAAGCCTCCCAAGCTGCCGCGACTCAAGTAGAAATCGTAGCCTCCAGCCGGGGCGGAAGCGGGCGTTCCGCCGTAAGTTCAAGCCCCGGAGGCAGCGATGACGATCGATCCGCCTTTCGATCCCCTGATGGAACGCCTGCAACAAGCGGTGGCGCCCGATTACCGGGTGGAGCACCGGATCGGCGAAGGGGGGATGGGCGTCGTGTACCGCGCTCACGAGGTCCTGATGAACCGGGGCGTGGCGATCAAGGTCCTCCGACCCGAGCTTGCGACGGCCGAGGGCGCGCAGGCCTTCCTGCGCGAAGCGCAGATGATGGGCAGCGTCCGCCACAAGAACGTCGTCGTCATCTACCGCCCCGGTGAAGGCAAGGGTCTCGAGTTCTACATCATGGAGTTGGTGAACGGGTCCACGCTCGAGCGTCGTCTCGAAGCGGGTCCGGTCCCGCGTGCAGAGGTGGTACGGATCGGCAGCGATTTGCTCCACGGCCTCCAGGAGATACACCGTCTGGGGTTCGTGCATCGCGACATCAAGCCGAGCAACGTGTTCGTGTTGTCGGATGTGGCGTTGATCAGCGACTTCGGGATTGCGCAGCCGCGTACGGACAAACCGGACGAACGCGACGACAGGCGGGGGACTCCAGACTACATGGCCCCCGAACAGGTCAACGGTGGACCGATCACGCCTCAGACCGACATCTACTCCCTGGGTGTGCTGCTCTACGAAGCAGCGTCGGGGCGGCATTTCCACGAGCAAGGCGACAACGTTGACTGGACTCGGATCCCATCTGATCTCGCCCGAGTGTTGCGGCGCGCTATCGCGAAGCCCCCGGAGGACCGGTGGCCCGATGCTGCTGCGTTCCGGAGGGGGCTGGAGTGGAAACGCCCACCAATTCGCCCTCGAGTCCTGGCATTCGTCGCCGCAGCGGTGCTCGTTGTCGTCGCGATCTTGGGGAGCGGCGTGCTACATCCAGCATGCACGTTCGCGACACCCGGCGCTCCGGTGGTGACTCTCTCGCGAATCGATTACGCCGGCCCGCCTGAGCACGCGCCGACGGCGGATGAGCTCCTCTGCATGGTGCGCAAGGACCTGCGCGCGCACGTCAATTTCGCTGACTCGACTCCCCGATCGCTCATCATCGAGGCGGGGATCACTGTCGCTGGCGAAGATGTCAGGCTCAAGGTGACCGGCGGGATTCCGGCGTCCGAGTTCCACGTGTCGCTCGAACAATGGCAGACGCTGGGAGATTCTCTCGCATATCAGATCGTCCTCGGCATCTGGGCAGACCGCAGTCCCCTCGCGCCCTCTCTGCCGGTGCCCGCGCTCCCCCACACCTACGAGGGGTTGGTGCGGTTCCTCAAGGCCGAGCAGCTCGTCGCCGAGGAGCAATGGGACCTCGCCTATGGGGCCTACGTGGACGTCGAGAAAACCGACTCGACGTGCTGGATCTGCTCGTGGCGCATCACGGAGATCGAACGGTGGCGGGGCCGCGAGCCGGATCCGGACCGGGTGCGCCGCGTACTCCTGCATGCGGACTCGTTACCGCCGCTGTACCGGGACGTCATTCGCGCCGCGCAACTCCCCATTCAACCGCGGCTGGACACGCTCCGCGCCGCTGCGGAAAGTTCGCGCGAATTCTTCCTGGGTTGGTTTCAGCTCGGTGACGAGTTGTTCCACCGCGGTCCGTTGGTCGGTCGACGCCGGGCAGAGGCGATCGCGCCTCTGGAGCGGGCGGCTCGGCTGCGCCCCGACTTTGGTCCCGCGTGGGAGCACCTCGCCTGGGTGGCGACGGCGGAAGGTGACTCGGCGGCTGCCGCACAATCACTCGACTCGCTGGAGCGTACCAGCAGTGCAGGCGACACCTTCTCACTCGAGCTTCGCGGACTGCTCAACGTTGGGTTCGCGTGGCGCTTTCTGCCTGAGAGTGCCGCCATCAGAGTTACACAACGGGAGGTCAGCAGGCCGGGCACCGCGAGCAGCGCCGATCTGGGCGCGGGACCGCGATTGCTGCCGACGTTCGACGTGCCGCGGGGGGCCATC
Source organism: Gemmatimonadales bacterium (assembly GCA_036394755.1). Classification (GTDB taxonomy): domain Bacteria; phylum Gemmatimonadota; class Gemmatimonadetes; order Gemmatimonadales; family GWC2-71-9; genus 20CM-2-65-7. The sequence continues at coordinate 49,081 of DASWEL010000223.1, forward strand.
GCGCTCGGCCAGATGCTGGCAGCAAGCCCGAGCAGAGATCTTCGTCGCTCCGGTCTGGTCGCGCAGACACTCGGCGCGCTGGCGCTCGGCCATCTCGAGGATTCCCGAAACTTCGCAGGCCAGCTCAATGCCGTAGCGCCCGAAGCGGACGTCGGTCTGTTCACCGCGCAGCTGCAAGCGGCGCTCGCGGTACTCGATTCCGGCAGCGTGTCCGTGGCCGATGCCCGCAAGGGATTGCGTCCCTGGGTTGCCGGCGGCGAAGTCGAGCCGCTGCTGCACGACCGCGCGTTGTGGATGAGCGCCCTGCTCGATCGGCGGGCTACCATGCGCCCGGGTGCCCCCTTCGCGCTGCAGCTCCTCCTCTCCGCGGATTCACTGGCGGCGGCTGGGCATCCTCGCGCCGCGCTCCTGCTGCTCGATAACGTCGACGTCGACGCGGCGGCGCGGCGGTTCGATCCGTTCTACCGCACCATCGTCCACCTGCGGCGTGCTGACTGGCGGGCCCGGATCGGTGACACCGAAGGAGCACGGGCCGAATTGCGCTGGCACGAGCACAACGACGTCGTCGGGCTGCCGACAGATCGTCCGCAGGCCGCCGAAGTCGACTGGGCGTTCGGCACTCTGGCCCGCTGGCGCCGTGCGCGCCTGCTCGACCGCGTGGGACGATCCGAGCGCGGCGACGCGTGTGAGGCATACGCCGCGGTGGTGCGGAATTGGATGCACGCGCCGGCTCCGTACGGCGCGCGGGCCGACACAGCCCGAGCCCGCGCCGCAGAACTGCACTGCCCGGCGAGTCGATGATCCGCTTTCAGACGCTGGGGACACTCGAGGTCACGATGGACGGCGCGGCGGCGCCGTCCGAGCTGAACTGGAAGAAAAACGTCGCACTCCTGCTTTACCTCGCGCGCGCCCCCAGGCGCCGGTGCACCCGCGAGCAGCTGATCGGTCTGCTCTGGCCGGATAAAGCCGACGAGGCGGCACGGCAATCGGTGCGTGAGGCCATTCGGACGCTACGGCAATACGTCGGCGAAGGTCTGACAGCAACGGGCGATGTGATCGAGCTGGCGGACGACGCGGTTGAGCTCGATACCGACCAACTGGAGCGGCTCGTGAAGCAGCGCGACTGGGCGCACACGACGCCGCTCATCAACGGCGACTTCCTCGACGGCTTCAAGATCACGGGGGCGTCGGGATTCGAAGACTGGCTCACAGTGGAGCGATCGCATTGGCATGGTCTGTCCATGGATGCGCTGCTGCGCCACACCGAAGAGCGGCTCGATGCCGGGGACGAGGTCGGTGCCGCCGCTCCGCTGGTTAAGGCAAGGAAAATCGACCCCTTCTCACAGCGCGCGCTGCGCCTGCAGATGCGGCGCCTGGCAGCAACAGGTGACCGCTCCGGCGCGGTGCAACTGTTCGACCAGTTCCTCAAGGACGCGCGCCGCGACGGGGACGTGACGGTCGAGCCCGAAACCCAGGCGATGGTCGAGCGGTTTCGCAGCGGGCGCGCCTGGCAGCTGCCAAAGGAAGCGTTCGCGCCGGAGCGGAGCGTGTCGTGGCGGCGCGCACCTCTGCTCGGCAGAGATCGCGAGCTCGCCACCGCACTTGCGCAGTGGCGGCACGCGCGCGGCGCTCGTTTGACACTCCTCGTGATCGAAGCCGAATCCGGCGGCGGCAAGACGCGCTTCGCAGAAGAGCTCGCGACCCGCACCGCCGCGGAAGCTGGCGTCGTGATCGCCGTGCGCGCCGTCCCGGCCGATCTCGACCATCCCGCGAGCGGAATCCTCAGCCTGGCGCGCGGCGGGTTGCTCGACGCGCCCGGTGTCGCCGGCGCGAATCCCGGCGCGCTTGCCGCGCTGGCCGCCCACGCGACCGAATGGGCGGAGCGGTTTCCGCACAAGACTCCGGCAGCCAGCAGCTGGACGCTGGATGCCGCAATCGCCGAAGTGCTACGCGTGACGAGCGCCGAGCAGCCGCATCTGCTGATCTTCGACGACGCCCAGTGGATCGATCCGACGTCGTACCAAATGATCGAGCAGCTCGCCCGCGACCTCGCGCGCGCCCCGCTGCTCCTCGTGCTCGCGACGACGCCCGAACCGGCGCCTCCGAAGCTCGCCGAGCTCAGTGCCCGCATCGGACGCGACGTGCCGGGTGCGGCGATTTCGCTGGGCAAGTTGGACCACGAGGCGATCCTGCAGTTGATCGCATGGGCGCTGCCGGCCTACAAGGGCGCCGCCGCCGATCGCCTGGCGCGACGCATCGCCGCCGATTCCGGAGGTTTGCCGCTCCTCGCGGTCGAGATCTGTCACGCAATGGCGCAGGGCCTCGATCTCGAAGCGACCAATGGGGCGTGGCCGCACCCGTTGCGGACACTCGACTCCACGTTCCCCGGCGATCTTCCCGACACGATCGTCGCGTCGATTCGCGTCGGATTTCGCTGCCTGACGCGGCCGGCGCAGCAGGCCCTGGTCGCCGCCGCGATTCTCGGCGAGCGAGTCGCCGCAAAGCGGATCGGCTGTGCCGCGGAGCTCATGGACGAGCGGTTGCACGCGGCGCTCGACGAGCTGGAATGGCGCCGCTGGCTCGTCGCCGAGGCGCGGGGGTATGTATTCGTCGCGCGCATCGTCCGTGACGTCGTCGCGCGCGATATGGTCACTGAAGGGGAACGCCAGCGCATCCTGGCCAAGAAGTGTTGACGGTGCAACGAAAGCTGTCCTTCTGGAGAAGTCCCATGAAACGCTCGTGCTCACAGGTGTTGCTTGTCGCAACGTTGCTGCTGCTACCGTCCGCCGTCATGGGACAGGGCGGCTATGGTCGCGGCGGTAGTTTGAGTCAGCCGACCCGGTACGGACCACCGGCCCCGAAGATGCCCGGCGTCGAGTTGGTGGGACCGCTCGATACGGCCCTCGCTCGCGCGATGCTCAACCTGACCGCGGATCAGTCGACCCGTTACACGCAGGTGTACGACTCGTTCATGGTCGCGACGCGTGCGGAGCGTGACAGCGCGAACGCGGCCATCACGAAAATGAACGAGAAGCTCGACGCCGGCGATCGCGCCGCGGCGCTGTTCTACGCCGAACGCGTCCAGGACCTGGGCAAATCGCTCCGGGATCGTCAAGACCGGTTCGAAGGCGATCTGCGCCGGTTCCTCAATGGTGATCAGGTGAAAGCGTACAAGAAGTGGCGCGAGGGTGAAGACCAGGCCACCGACAGGAAACGGCGCGAGGACCAGCTGCGGTGGGACGAAGCGGGCTTCCGCGGGGACTTCGGCGGCCTGCGATCCAACCCCACCGAGATCAAGACGGCCCTCCCGACGCCGACTGCGGTTCCAACTCCCGCGCTCGGCTCGCAAGCGGTGCGCGTGGGACGCGCGCTCTACGTCACGGGCCAGCTCGGCGTGGACAGTACGGGCGCGCTGGTTGGATCGGATCTCCGCGCGCAGGCGGATCGCGCCTTCGCGAATCTCAGCGCGGTGCTGCAGGCGGCGGGCGCGACGCTACGCGACGTGAGCGCACTCACGATTTACGTCGTCAACTATCGGCCCGCGGACCTCGAGACGATCCGCACCGCGGGTGCGGCGTACTTTGGTCCGAACGCTCCCGTCGCCACGGTGGTGGGGGTGCAGTCCTTGGGTCGCGATGGTGCGCTGATCTCTATTGGCGCGACGGGAACGTCTGCACGCTGATTCGATGACGCGGTTGCGCAGTTATCATACTGCGCATGAATTCGAAACACCTGCCGCTCTTCGCGGCCCTCGTCTCGGTCGTCCTGTGGGCCGCCGCTTTCGTCGGCATCCGAGCCGCGGGCCGCTCCTTCTCGCCCGGTCCACTCGCGCTGGGTCGTCTCGCGATCGGGAGTGTGCTGTTGGGAGCGGTCGTGCGCTCTCGCACCACGGTCCGGCCGACGCGACGCGAGCTCGCGCTCCTCGTGCTCGCCGGGCTGCTCTGGTTCGCCGTCTATCAGGTCGTCCTCAACGAGGCCGAGCAGCGTGTCGATGCCGGGACGGCGTCGATGTTAGTGCTGATCGCGCCGATCTTCATCGTGGCGCTCGCAGCGGTATTCCTGAAGGAGCGTACCACTCCGAATCTTCTGCTCGGCGGTGCGCTCGCATTCGCGGGTGTCGTGGTGATCGGGCTGGCGACATCGTCGCGCAGCGCCTCACTCGTGGGCGTGATTCTCTGCCTTGTCGCCGCGCTGTCGTCCGCGATCGGCGTCGTCGCGGAAAAACCGGTACTCAATCGCCTGTCAGCGCTGCAGGTGACGTGGATCTGCTGCACCGTCGGCGCGCTCGCCTGTCTCCCCTACGCGCCGCAGCTGGTACGGGAATGGCGTGTGGCCCCTGCCAGCGGCATCGCGTGGCTCGTTTTCCTTGGGGTCTTTCCCACTTCGATCGCCTTCACGACGTGGGCCTACGCGCTGGCGCGCGGATCGGCGGGCCGGCTCGCCGCGACTGCCTACCTCGTGCCGCCGATCACGATCGCGCTGAGCTGGTTGATCCTGGGTGAGGCACCGAGTGGGATCGCCGGGCTCGGCGGCGCGCTCTGCCTGGTCGGCGTGGCGATCGCGCGCAAAGCCCCGGCGGTTAGCGCTTCCCCTCCGGCTCCCGTTCCACCCGCTCCTCGTCCGTAAGGTCCACCGCCATCGGGAAGAACAAGGAACGCTTCACTTCCGGATAAGGCACGTCCCAGCCTCGCGCATCGTGCCACAGAATGCGGTTCAGCAGGCCCGATGGCGCGGCGTCGGGATCGCGGAAGTTCATACTGGCTGACGCGCGGGCCGCGCGCCGGCGCTCGGCGGCGTGCGGCCCGGTGATCGACCCCACCCGCTGGTTGACCTCGAACAACGACTGCTGCGGCACCAAAGCCGTGTACGGAGCGAAGTTCGGCGCTTCGTCGGGTCCGATGAAACTCGCGCGCATGTCTGTAGCGACGAGATCGTAGATGCTGAGCGCCGGAAGGCCGAGCATCAGCTCGATCGTCTTCACCATGCTGGGCTGGTGGTAGAACGTCGGATCGATCACCCCGCGTCGCGCGTACGGGCTGGCGAGCACAGCCACGGTGCGGTGCCCGTCGATATGATCCACCCCGTTCTGGGCGTCGTCCTCGACCGCGAGAATCGCCATCGACTTCCAGAACGAGCTGTGCGAGAGGCCTTCCACGATTCGACCCAACCCCAGATCATTGTCCGCGACGCATGCCTTGGGCGTACACCATTCAGGACTCGTTCCCTCCGTGTGATCGCTCGGCAGAATAATCAGCACGAGGTTGGGCATGGCGTGCTTCGATTCCCACATCCGCAGATGCTCCAGGATCACATCCGCCTTCACCACGTCCGGAATCGTTTGCGTCCAGCCCGGATACTCACGGACCAGAATGCGATCGAGCGACGCAATGTCCGATCGCGTGTTGTACCGCTTGGCTACGAGCCCACGGAAGTATGCGGGATTGTGGGGCTGCGAATCGCGATACTGGGCGAGCAGCGACGCACGAACACTCGCGCTGTCCCACGGCGGCGACGGAGCGTATTCGCCGAACACCCGCACGGTCCTGCCCTTTGCCCGGGCCGCTTCCCACAGGAAGCCGCCGGATGAGTAGGCGAGCGGATCCACCCCTTCCGACGGATAACTCCGACCCGTGTAGAGCGGCCACATCGGGTATTCGGTCTCATTTGCCTGCGTGAGCCAGTTGTGCCCATCTGCCGAGTTGCCGCCGGTGGCAAAGAAGTGATCGAGCAGCACGAACTGCTCGGCAAGCGCGTGCGAGTTGGGCGTGACGTCGCGCCCGTACTGCACCAGCGCGCTGTCGCTCGCGCCCTTGCCGATGTCGCCGAAGACCTGGTCGTAGGTGCGGTTTTCTCGCACGATGTAGACGACATGGTCGATCAGCGAGGGCTCGCCCGGACGCTCGGGAACCGCGCGCGCCGCGACGTTGCGACGCGGCACGAGTGACGGCCCCGCACTATCGGTCCGCAGCGTGAGACGATTATTCCGCGCGACCGCCGTTGTATAGGCGGCGATCTCTGCACCAGACGGCTCCGGAATGACGTTGACCGACCCACGGTAGGAATGCACGTACCGACCGGTCAAGCCCAACGGGCGTCCCACGCCCGATCCCACGCCGAACAATGAGCCGACCGCGATCGCGCGTCCGTCGGCGCTGACGTCGAGGCTCGTCGGATACCACCCAGTCGGCACGAGCCCGCGCAGCTGGTCGCCGGGCAGGCCGTAGGCCGCGACCGCGTTCACACCAGCCAGCGTCACGAACAGCGTCCTGGCATCCGGCGAAAGGGCAACCGCGGTCGGCGCGAGGCCGATCTCGCGCTCGCGGAACGGCGCGATGGCGATCGAGCGCAGCAGGCTGTCCCCGCGCGTGTCGATCACGCTGACCGTGTCCGAGTTGCTATTGGCGACGTACAGCCGCGCGCCACTCTCGTCCCACGCCAGTCCCGTCGGATGGCGACCGACAGGAATCGCCTTCCCGGCGGCGCCGGCCACCAGATCCACCCGCGTCACATTGCCTCGCTGCGCGATGCCGCGTGCGTCCACGCGCACCAACTCGGCGAACGGATCGCAGCACTGCGCGGCCGCGCGATCCTTCGCGGCGGGCTTGCGGCCGCCCATCACCGAGACGTACGCGACCGAACCATCCCAACTGATTACCGCGGCCACGGGCAGCACGCCCAACGGAATGGTCTTGAGGAGCACCCCGCTGTCGGCGTCGAAGACGGCGAGCGCGTCGTTGGCGGGAAGCGGCAGCACAGCGACCCGATGACCGCTGGCGTTCGCGCGCTTCGCCACCGCCGGGGATCCGGCCATGTAGTCGCCGAAGGCGGGCGACGACCACCGCACGACCGCGCTGTCGCCGCCGCTCCCCCGCGACGCGACGGAATCGCCGTCGTAGGCGAACAGCTGGGTGACCGACTTGGTATGCGCGAGCTCCTGCGACCCCGGGGTGCGGCTGCGCGCGAGGTCCGCGGGCACCCGGCCCACCGTGCCGAAAAGGGCGCGCCCATTTACCGGATCGATCGCGATGCCCTGCACACCCGACCGGCCGTCGAACGCAGCGCTGGCGCGTACCAGGTTGTCTTGCCAGGCCAGGCGGTACGCCGCGCCATGCACGGTGACCCAGATCTCTCCCGGCTTCGCGCCGAAGCGCACGCCAAACACCCGATCCGTAAACACGCTCTGCACGCCGGCCGGCGACACGCGTTGCGTCGTGGCGATCGTGCCGGGATCGGGGATCTCCCGGAGCGGCTGCGGTGGCTGCTGAGGGTTCTGCAGCAGGATAACAAACGTCAGCGCGAGTTGTGACACGTTCCTAACTCTCCCGTCGTAGGTGTGCCCGCGATTTCGCAGCCATTATTATCGGACATGCTACTGACATTGTGCATGCTGCTCCACTGCAGCGCAGCCGACTCCCTGGGAATCTATTCGGGCCGCGAGCGCCAGCTGGATGTGCGGATTCCGCGATTCGACGCCGAGGTCGTGATCGACGGCGACCTCTCGGACTCGACGTGGGCCCGCGCCGCGCTGCTGACCGGCTTCTCGCAATACGCCCCGAACGACGGCGTTTCCGCAGTCGACTCGACGCAGGTCCTGGTGTGGTACTCTGCAAACGCAATCTACTTCGGGATCCGCGCCTACGAGCTGCACGGCCAGCCCACGGCGACACTAGCCGACCGCGACCAGATCTTCGGTGACGACAACGTGCAGATCCTGCTCGGCACGTTCCACGACGGCAAGAAGGCGCTGATGTTCGCGGTGAACCCGCTCGGTGTGCAGGGCGACGGCGCGCTGATCGAGGGCGCGAACATCAGCGCGAGCGGATTCATCGGCGGCGCCGTGATCGGACGGGAGCAGCCCGACCTGAGTCCGGATTACGTCTTCCAGTCGCGCGGGCGCGTTACCCCGTGGGGTTACGAAGTCGAGGTCCGCATCCCGTTCAAGAGTCTCCGCTATCAGCCGAAGCAACCGCAGGACTGGAGCTTCAACATCGTTCGCCAGATCAAGCACTCGGGGTTCGAGGATTCCTGGTTCCCGGCGCGTCGTGCGAGCGCGACGTTCATCGGACAGTCCGGGAATCTGATTGGCCTGTCGGGGATGCATCGCGGCCTGGTCGTGGACATCAATCCGGAAGCGACCGGGAAAGCCACGGGAAGACCTGGCGCGTCGGGCTACGGCTACGACCGGGGCAATCCGCAGCTCGGTGGGAACGTGCGGTGGGGCGTGTCCGACAATCTCAACCTGAACGGCACGGTCAAACCCGATTTCTCCCAGGTCGAATCGGACGCCGGCCAGCTCGCGTTCGATCCACGCCAGGCGCTCTTCTTTTCCGAGAAGCGGCCGTTCTTCCTCGAGGGAAGCGAGCTGTTCCAGGTCCCGCAGAACCTGATTTACACGCGGCGGATCGTGCAGCCGGTCGCGGCGGTCAAGCTCACGGGCAACGCCGGCGGCACCGACATCGGTTTTCTGTCCGCGGTCGATCAGAAGTTCGCGTCGGCGAGCGGCGCCGACAATCCGATCTTCAACATTCTGCGCGCGCAGCGCAGCCTGGGACATGGATCGCGCATCGGCATGGCGTACACCGATCGCATCGAGGGCGGCAACTACAATCGCGTGGCCGAGGTGGACAGCCGGCTGGTCTTCAAGGACATCTATGGACTGAACCTGCAGCTGGCCGGCAGCCGCACCCGCACCGGCGGCGTCACGACGACCGCGCCGCTGTGGCTCACGCAGTTTACGATTCAGCATCGCATCTGGGGATTGCGCAGCGTGTTCGCCGGCATCTCGGACGACTTTCGCTCGGCGAGCGGGTTCATCGGTCGCGCGGGCATCGTGCATTCGTACGTCGATCCGAGCTACACGACCTACGGGAAGCCGGGCGCGCTGTTGCAACGCTTCACGGGTGACATCGTGGTCGATGGGATCTGGCAGTATCAGAACTTCATCCACGGCCGGCGCATCCAGGACCAGAAGCTGCACTTCAACGGCAACGCGGCGCTGCGGGGCGGCTGGAACATCGGCGGCGGGTATTTCGTGGAGTCATTCGGCTACGACTCCGCGCTGTACGCGAGCTATCGGCTCGAGGTCCCCAAGGCCGGCGGCGGCCTCGACACGATTCCATTCGTGGGACAGCCCACGATCGGGAACGGCGAATACATCATCCAGATCGGCACGCCCCAGTGGAAGCATTTCAGCGGCGGCGGCTTCTTCCTGCAGGGCCATGACGAGAATTTCTTCGAGTGGGCGTCGGCCGACTTGCTGCTGCTCAGCGTCGACGTGTCGTACCGGCCCACCGACCGGTTCCGCAACACCCTGAGCTACTTCTGGCAGCAGGTCAATCGCCGCACCGACGGCAGCCTGATGAATGTCGGGCGCGTGGCTCGCGTCAAGCTCGAGTACCAGCTGTCGCGGCCACTGTTCGTGAGGTTGGTCGGCCAGTACATCCAGGACCAGACCGATTCGCTGCGTGATGATTCGCGCACGGGTGCCCCCATTCTCATCGCCGGACCGGGCGGCGTCACGCGCAGCACGGCGAGCGCCACGAATCTCTTTCACATCGACGCGCTGCTCAGCTATCAGCCGACACCTGGAACCGTCGTCTTCGCGGGATACGGCAGCAACATGCTGGACGACGACGCATTCCGCTTCCATGGACTCAAGCGGACCGACGACGCGTTGTTCGTGAAGCTGAGCTATCTCTTCCGGCTCTAGACCTGAGACCCCAAGTCAGCGTCCCCCGATCGCTCTGAACAAGGCCGCATACGCCGCGCCGGCATCGATGCGCGCCTGCGCGAGCCGATCCTGCGCCTCGAGCTGCGTGCGCTGCGCGTCGAGGACCTGCAACAAGTCCGTCGCGCCCTCGGTGTAGCGCAGCAGCGCCAATTTCGCGGCGTGCTCGCTGGCCGCGCTCGCTTCTTCCAGCCGCTCCAGCCGCAGCCGCGATGCCCGGTATTGACTAATGCTGACCTCCAAGTCTTGCATCGCGCTCAAGACGACAGCGCGGTAATGCGCACGAGCCTCATCCTCGCCGGCTTGCGCCGCATCTACATCCGCCTTCACCCGTCCCAGGCTGAGCAGCGGCCAGCTGATCACCGGTCCGACGGCGTAGCGGAGCGTGCCCCCGGCGCCGACCGTACGGAGCTCCGGCGCGACATAACCGGCGCTACCGCCGATCGAGATCCTGGGCAAGTAACTCGCTTTCGCCGCGCCAACGAGCGCTCCCTGCGCCGCGGCTTGGCGCTCAGCGGCGGCCACGTCCGGCCGGTCACGCACGACCGCTTCCGGATTACCAATCGATGCGACGTCGGGCAGCCCGGGAAGCCGGCCCGGCTGGTCCAGCTCGGCAGCCACCGCCGCCGGCGGCCGGCCCACCAATACGCCGATCCGGTACTGAGCGGCGGCGACCTGCGCTTCACGCGTCGGGATTGAGGCCAGCGTCAAGCTGAGCTGCGCCTGCGCACGCTCGGTATCGAACGCACTTCCCCGCCCCGCCTCGAGCCGCTCATGCGTAATCTCGAACGTGCGCCGCTGATTCTCTGCGTTTTCGCGCGCAACATTGAGCTGCTCTTGCGCGCCACGCAGCTCGAAATACGTCACCGCGAGCTCAGCGGTGAGGGAGACCTGCACGTCGCGCAGCCCTTCCTGCGCGGCCCCCACCATGGCGCCCCGCGCCTGCGCGGTTTGGCGGATCTGCCCGAAAACGTCCAGGTCCCACGACGCCGACACGCCCGCGTCCCAAACGTTTTGATCCGGGAATGACCCGGCAAAGGCCGGGAAGCTCGCGCTGGAGAGCCGCTGCCTGGCATAGCTCCCAGAGAGTCGCGTATCCGGCGTCAGGTCGAGCAGGGTGCGCACGCGCTCCGAGCGCGTCGCGCGTACGCGAGCCTCGGCCGCTTGCACGTCCTGGTTGGCGCGCACCAGGTCCGCGATCAAACGATTGAGTGTGGTGTCGCCCAACTGCTCCCAGTAGGTCGAGCGTGGCGCCTGATGGACGGACTCACTGACACTCGTAGACGTCATGACCGCCACGTGTGACGTGCCACCTGCCGTGTCCCGCGCCTCTCGAAATGACGTGGGAACCTGCAACGCCGGCGATCGATAGCTCGGGGACGAGGCGCAGCCGGCGATCGCGACTAGCCCGAGAATGAAAGCGCTACGCATTTGCCGTCTCCGGAATCAAGGCTGGTTGAACCGCGAGCTCTTCGGTGATCGTCACCGGCTTCGGTGCGTGCTCGGCCGCGATCAGCGAGTAGAACACCGGGACAACGAAGAGCGTGAACAGCGTGCCGACGGTCATGCCCGCCACGAGCACCGTGCCGATGCTGTTGCGTGCCGCCGAGCCGGGGCCGGTCGCGAATACCAGCGGCAAGTGCCCGAACACCGTGGCCGCCGATGTCATCAACACCGGCCGCAGCCGGGTCAACGACGCCTCACGCAGCGCGACCAGCTTCGCGACGCCCTGCGCCTGCAGCGCATTCGCGAACTGGACGATCAGAATTCCGTTCTTCGCTATCAATCCGACCAACGTGATCAACCCGACCTGCGAGTAGATGTTGATCGTCGTGAGATTGAGGAAGCTGAACACCAAGGCGCCCGAGATCGCGAGCGGCACGGAGCCGACCAGCACGACGAGCGGGTCGCGGAAGCTCCGGAACTGCGCCGCCAGCACCAGATAGATGAGGATGACGGCGAAGATGAGCGTCGTGGTCAACGCGGCGCCTTCGAGCCGCATCTGGCGAGACTCCCCGGCGTAGTCGATCCCGATGGACGGTCCGGCGACCGCCGCCGCGGCGTTCTCCAACACCCGCAATCCTTCCTCTTTGGTGACGCCCGGCTTGACGCCCCCGAAAATCCGGACCGCATTGCGCTGTTGGAAACGATTGAGCGTGCGCGGCGCCGTCGTCCACTCGATGTGCGTGAACGTCGCGACCGGGACGAGCCGGCCGCTGGGCGTCTTGATCTTGAGATTGAGCAGCGGCGCAACCGTGGTCCGGTCCGCGTCGCCGATCTGCGGAATGACCTTATAGCTGCGATCGAAGTAGTTGAAGCGATTGACGTAGCCGCCGCCGAGCAACGTGCCCAGCTCGCGACCGACACTCGCGAGATCGAGCCCCAAGTCCGCTACCTGATCGCGGTCGATGACGACGCGCGCCTCCGGCAGATCGATCTTCAAGTCCGTATCGACGTACAGGAACTTGCCGCTCTGCCAGCCCGCACCGATGACCGCCCCGGCGGTCTGGAGCATCTGCTCGGGCGGTAGATCGCTCGCGAGAATCAGCTCGACGTCATACTGGCCAGGGGTGGGCAGCGGCGGATCGAGCCGCGGGAACACTTGCAGCCCCGGCACCTGCGACACCGCGTAATAGACCTGGCCATACATCTGCTCGGTGGTGCGTGACCGCTCCTTGAAATTCTTGGTGACCATGCCGCCGAAGCCGCCCCAGGGAGCGGTCAGCGACCACATGAACTTCGCCTCGGGGAACGAGCGAATCGCCTGCACGACCTGCAGCGACGCGCGGTTGGTCGCTGCCAGCGACGCGTCGGGCGCCGCCGCCATGAAGAGGCTGATGTGGCTCTGATCTTCTACCGGAGCCAGCTCACGGCGTGAAAAGTTGTACAACGGCCATGCCGCGATCATCACCAACACCGCGCCTGCGACAATCGCCCAGCGCATCTGCAACGCGCCGTCGAGGAGGCGCTCGTACCGGCGGCGGACGGCTTCGAACGCTCGCTGCACCCACTGTGTCAGCCGTCCTTCCTGTCCCGCCTTGTGCACGAAGCGCGAGCTCATGACCGGCGACAGGGTGATCGCCACAATGCCCGACACCACCACCGCCGCGGCGAGCGTGATCGCGAACTCGAGGAACAGCGAGCCGGTCAAGCCGCCCTGGAAGCCGATCGGCGTGTACACGGCCGCGAGGGTGATCGTCATCGCGATGATCGGACCGACGAGCTCGCGGGCTCCGATGAGAGCCGCCTGAATGCGCGTCTTTCCTTCGCGCACGTGGCGCTCGACGTTCTCCACAACCACGATCGCGTCGTCCACGACCAGTCCCACTGAGAGGACGATCGCGAGGATCGTGAGCAGGTTGAGGCTGAAGCCAAAGGCGTACATCACGATCCCGGCGCCGATGAGCGAAACTGGCATCGCCACGAGTGGGACGAGCGCGGTGCGCACCGATCCCATGAACAGGAACACCACCAGGCCGACGATGAGGATCGTCTCGATGAGCGTCTTCGAGATCTCGTGCAACGCGTCGGTCATGAAGACCGTCGCGTCGTACGCGAGCTGCATATCAATGTCGGTGGGCAGCGTGCCGCGGATCCGGTCCATCTCCTTGTGCAGACGACTCGCCACCTCGATCTCATTGCTGCCCACGAGCGGCCAGACGCCGAGGTAGACGGCCTCTTTGTCGTTGAACTTCGTGATGAAATCAGCCTCTTCCGCTCCGAGCTCGACGCGCGCGACGTCGGAGAGCCGGACCATCGCGCCGTTGCGCTCGGCGACCACGAGGTCCTTGAACTCCTGCGGCGTGCGCAGATCGGTGTTCGCGAGCAGGCTGACCTGCACAAGGTCGCCTTTGGTCTGTCCGACCGCCGCGAGATAGTTGTTGCGCTGCAGGGCGGCCCACACGTCGCCCGGCGCGAGGTTCAGCGCCGCGAGCCGCTCCGGATCTATCCAGACCCGCATGGCGATCGGCCGCCCGCCGAGGACGTCCACCCGCTGCACACCCGCAAGCGTGGTGAGCTGGGGCTGCAGGTTACGCGTCAGCCAGTCCGTGAGTGCCGGAATGTGGCGCTGTGATGACGTAAAGCTCAGGTAGAACGACGCGTAGGGCCGGTCCGCCTTCTGCACTTCCACCGTTGGCGGCTGAGCTTCGGCCGGTAGCTCTGAGCGAACCTGCTGGAGCCGCGCTGTGACTTCGGCGAGCGCCGCCGTGGTGCTGTGATTCAGCTTGAGGTGCACCGTGATCGTGCTGAGGCCGGCGCGGCTGCTGGATTCCACGTAGTCCACGCCGCCGATGGCCGACACCGCGCGCTCGATCGGCGTCGTGAGGAAGCCGCGCACGGCCTCGGCGCTGGCCCCATAGTAGACCGTCGTGATGACGACCGAGGAGCTCTCGATCTTCGGATACTGCTGCACGGGCAACGAGGTCACCGTGCGCCATCCCACCAGCAGGATCGCGAGATTCGCGACGATCGCGAGAACGGGGTGTTTGATGAACGTATCGGTTATAGAGCGCATGCGAGTGCCCGGTTAGCGAAGGGAATCGCCGGCGACAGCGACCAGCACCGCTTCGCGCAGCTTGAATGAACCGGACGTCGCAACGCGCTGCCCGGGAGCGAGACCGCTGAGAATCAACACCTCGTCGCCGACCATCGACCCGCTTTGCACGGGCTGTTCGTGAACGCGGGTATGGCCGGTCGAGTCCGCTGCTACCACGAAGACGTGATCGCCGCCGGGGCCCTTGCGCAGGGCGCTGACGGGAATCGCGACGACGGGTGCCGCCGGGCCCACTGGTACCTCAACGCGGACCGACGCGCCCGGCGACGGGGCGCGGCGCGAAATCCGCGCGCGCACCAACGCGTTGCGTGTCACGGGGTCGACACGCGAATCGAGCGCGACGATCCGCGCTTCGATCGGATTCGGGTCACCCGCGGCGAAGACCGCGACCGATTCGCCGGCGCGCAGCTGTGCCGCGACCGCCTGCGCGACCGTGAAATCCACGTGCGCGGCGGCATCGACGCCCTGCAACGTCGTGAGCTCGGCGCCTTCGTTCAGATACTGGCCGGGATGGATGTCGGCGAGACCCACGCGAGCCCGAAACGGCGCGCGAATTGTCTTGCGCGCGATGATGGCACGCGTCCGTGCAATCTGGGCCACGGCGACGTCGCGCGCGGCGCGTGCCTGATCGACTTCTTCCTGCGATGCGGCGTCGGCCTGCCGCAGCCGCTCCAGCCGCGCCAGCGTCGTGTTCGCGAGGTCGCCCTGGGCGGTCTGGGCCTCGAGGTCCGCCTCTTCGACCGCGACGTCGAGGGCCACCAGAATGGTGCCCGGCTCAACGATCTGTCCCGAAACGAGCATCACCTGGCGCACTGTACCGGGCAATTCATTCCGCAACGTGATCGAGTTCAGCGCGAGCACGGTCCCGATCGACGTGGTGGTCGGGCGGTAGGAACGCTGTTCCGCCACGGCCGCGGTGATGGATTCAATCGGCTCAGGCTGATGAACCGCCGCCGCGTCCGCCTTGTGGATAGACGCGCGTTTCCACGCCGCGAGGCTGCCTCCCGTGACGACCAGCGTCAGCAAGAGTACGGCGGATCCGGTCAAGCCTCGATTGCCTGTGTTGAAAGGACTGCGCATACGGGTCATCTCCTCGCTGTGTGGAACAGACTCGGCGAAACCTCCGACTACTGCCTTTGGTCGAACGAATGGAAACGAAATCGACATCATCGGCGCCCGTGTCACGGCAGTGACGTTTGTTGCGACTCCACGAGGGGCGATTCAGTGACTGCCCGATAACGTGTTTGCAACAAGCAATAGTTCCCGGGAATACCAGACACGGATTGGGGGTCTGGGAACTCGCCAGCCGGTCTTGACATTGCGTGTTCATAACGGAGGTTGCGGAGATGGCAACGCGGGCGCAGCACCGACAGGTAACGAATCCATCACAGGAAGCCACCGTGAGTCTGTTGGTGGCGGCCGGTCATCTGTTGCAGGCGTTAGAGGAGATCTGCGCGCGTTACGACATCACGGCGGAGCAATACAACATGCTTCGCGTGCTGCGCGCCGCGCATCCCGGCGGCCAGGCTCGTAACAAAGTCGCCACGCATTGCACCCATCGCGCACCCGACGTCACCCGCATGCTCGACCGCCTGGGGCGCCAGGGGTTGGTTGCCCGCGCCCGCGATCCCGAGGACCGGCGTTGCTCGATGGCGCGGATCACGAAAGCGGGATTGAAGCTGCTCGCCCGCATCGATCCCGAGATTGGCGCCGAGATGCGCCGGCTCACGAAGTCTCTCAGTCCCGCCGAGCTGCGTCAGCTGACCCGCCTTTCGGACGCGCTCGTCCCCTAGAACCGCTCCGGGAACAATGTGTGTTGTGAACAACGTTCTCGCGTCGTCCACTCACCGTTCACTCTTCCGGAGGATGTTATGCAGTCGCGCCTACGCTCTTCCCTGACCATTGCCATTGCTCTCGCTGCAGTGCCCGCCGTCGTGCGTGCGCAAGCGACGTCCCGTGTCACCGGCGAGCGTGTCACCGCCGCGGCGGCCTTTGGTGGCTTTTCCGGCGCCGCCAACCTCAACGACGCCGGCAGCGCCGACTGGCGACTCGGCTGGGCGGCTTCAGCCAACGCGACGTATTGGGTTCATCCATTGATTGGCCTGCGTGCCAGCGGTAACTGGGCGCAGGATAGCGTTCGCTCCAGCACGATCGTCGGACGCGGCAAGTTCAACAAGTTCGCGTATGACGCCGGGCTCGTGTTGCGCTACCCGATCGCGGCAGGCACGGGGACGTTCATTCCCTACCTGCTCGGCGGCGCCGGCGCAATCAGCGTGCATCAGCTGGACTCCGACAGTACCTGGACGAAGTTTGCAGGCAATTTCGGCGCCGGACTCGAGTATCGCTTTGGTCGCTTCGGCGTGCGCGCGGAAGGCCGCGACTACGTCTACAAGTTCGATCGGTACGGCTTCGATAAGACGCAGCACGATGTCGCCTGGCAGGGTGGAGTGACGGTCTCGTTCTGATCGACGCAAGATCGGGGGCACAGGCATGACCACGAAGATGATATCTCCCGATCGTTATCTACAGCAGTTGCGCGTCTTGGGCGCGTGGTGGCGTCTCGGCTCCAGCGCGCTCAAGCCGCAGCTGCTCATCGAATCTGAACCCCTCCCCGGAGCAGAACCGTGGATGCCCTCGACGCAGCCGCGTTGATCCGGCCGGCGATTCCCCCAACGTCCCGCGTTTGGGCAGATCTGGGCGCCGGAACGGGCACATTCACACGGGCCTTGGCCTACCTGCTCCCCCAGGCGCGCATCTACGCGGTCGATCGCAATGCCAGCGCGCTCGGCAAGTTGCTTCGGTCGCTCCATCAGGATGGGGTCACCGTCGTGCCGGTAAGGGCTGACTTCACCGAGCCACTCGATTTCCCAGAGCTCGGCACAGATCCGCTGGATGGTATCCTCTTTGCAAATTCGCTGCACTTCATTGCCGACCCCTTCCCGGTGTTGAGATCCCTGGTGGCTCGCCTGGGGCCAAGTGGACGAGTGGTCATCGTCGAGTACGATCGCCGCCGGGCAAATCGATGGGTTCCATATCCGATTCCCGCAATGCGGGTAGCGCCGCTCGCGATGACAGCGGGTCTCACCGCGCCGACCATTGTGGCAACCCGGCGCTCTGCATTCGGTGGGACTTTGTACGTGGCAGCCGCCGACCGCGCCCGCGCGCCCCCTCTTGCAGCCCGGCGCCCACTTCTGCATTCTCAAGCCACGGGCGGCCTGATCCGCGCCCAACCTCTTCGGCCCTCCCCCGATCGTCTCACCGCACTTGGAGAACTGCCAGATTCCGGGTTGAAATACCTCGGCACCGACGTCTACAGGAGATAGTCGAATGAAATCGATGCGTCCGTTTCAGTGGCTCATGGTCGCCATTTGGCTGACGTCACCTTTGAGGGCACAGCAACGCCACACGATTACGCATGAGGATGTCTTCCTCATGAAGCGGATCAGCTCACCCGCGATCAGCCCGGATGGCCGCTGGATCGTCTTCAGTGTCACCGAGCCGTCATATACGGAAGGCGAGCAGGTCAGCGACCTCTGGCTCGTCCCGACGGACGGCAGTGCCGAGCCGCGGCGGCTCACGAACTCGAAAGGCGGAGAGGGCGGCGTCGATTGGAGTCCCGACAGCCGGCAGATTGCGTTCACCGCTCGGCGCGAAGGCGACGATCAGGCCCAGGTGTACGTGCTCGACCTGGCGAGCGGCGGTGAGGCACAACGGATCACGAATTTGTCGACCGGCGCCTCGGGCCCGCTGTGGCGGCGTGACGGCAAGGCGATCCTGTTCTCGAGCATGATTTATCCGGGCGCGACGACCGACTCGGCGAATCGCGCCGCCGCGGCCGAGCGCAAGGCGCGCAAGTACAATGCACGGGTGTTCGATGCCTCGCCGATTCGGCTCTGGGATCATTGGCTCGACGACCGGCGGCCGCATCTGTTCGTGCAATCGCTCGAGCCGGGTGCGCAAGCGAAAGATCTGCTGGCGGGGTCGCAGCTCGTGCAGGGCGCAGGATTCGGCGGGCAGCTCGGCACGAGCGGCGAAGATCTCGCCGCTGCGTGGACGCCGGACGGCAGCGGCGTCGTCTTTGCGGCTACCATGAACCGCACCGACTGGACGCATGGCGACGTGGTGCAAGCACTCTGGGCCGTGAATGCGACGGCGGGCGAACCGCGGCGGCTCACGCTGGGCAAGGACGACTACGACGCGCCGCAGTTCAGTCCGGACGGAAAGACGCTGTACGCGGTAATGACGCCGACCAACGAGCACACCTTCAACAATCGGCGGCTGGTGGCGTGGCCCTGGCCTCACGGCGCCAATGTCGCCGCGCGAGTCGTCGCCGGAGGCGCCCAACATTCGGTGGGCACGTACGCCGCGGCACCGGACAACCGTGTGGTGTTCTTCCTGGCGGAGGATGCCGGCCATCAGCGCCTATTCCGCGCGCCGGCTCCAGAAGGGGCGGAGCAAGAAGTCGGTCGGATGACGAGCGGCACGTTCGGCGCCCTGCAGGTCGCTGCCGCGACGACGGGCACCGCGTTCAAGATCGCAGCCGTCTGGGAGAGTGCGACGAATCCGCCCGAGATCGTCAGAGTCGATCCAGCCACGGGGCGCTGGACGCCGCTCACGAAGTTCAATACCGACCGTGCCGCCAAAATCGATTGGCAGCCGCTGCGCGAGTTCTGGTTCACCTCGAGCCGCGGCAGGCGGATCCACAGCTTCTACGCGCTGCCGCCGGGGTTCGACTCGACGCGGACCTACCCCCTGTTCGTGCTGATCCATGGTGGCGCCGCGAACATGTGGACCGACAACTTTGGCCTGCGCTGGAATCCGCACTTGCTCGGCGCACCGGGTTACGTCGTCCTCATGACCGACTACACCGGCTCGACCGGATATGGCGAGAAGTTCTCGCAGGATATCCAGTTCGATCCGCTCGAGGGTCCGGCCAACGACCTCAACGAAGCGGCCGACACGGCGCTCAAGCGCTTCCGATTCCTCGATGCGTCGCGCCAGATTGCGGGCGGCGCGAGCTACGGCGGCCATCTCACCAACTGGCTCGCGGTGACCACGACGCGCTATCGCGCGCTGGTGAGCCATGCCGGCGAGTGGGATCTCGAAACGCAGTGGGCGACGAGCGATTTCAATTATGACCGTGAGCGCAACGTCGGCGGCCCGCCCTGGGAAGATCATCCCGTCTGGCGGACGCAAAGCCCCATGCGGCGCGCGGCGCACCTGCATACGCCGGTGCTCGTGTCGGTGGGTGAGCGTGATTTCCGGGTGCCGATGAACAACGCACTCGAGTTCTGGACCGCGCTGCAGCGCCAACAGATCCCCTCCCGACTGATCATCTGGCCGGAGGAAAACCACTGGGTTCTGAAGGGCGAGGACAGCCGCTTCTTCTATAAGGAAATGGCGTCCTGGTTCGCGCGCTGGCTGAGCGCGCCGGCGGCAACGGGACAGTAGGCTTCGGCGTGCGCGAGCCGATCTCTCGCCGCGACTTCCTCGACGGGATGCTGCTCACCGGCGCCGGACTGCTCCTCCCGAGCCAGGCGCCCACGATCTCCCCCGCCGACGCCTTCAATGGCTACGGCGGCGTCGGCGACTACCGACACGCGAACGGCAACACCTGGGAGATCCTCAGCGCCGGACACGCGTTGCGCGATGGCGCATTCGAAACACGTATCGCCAACGCCATAGACACCGGCGAGATGTACGATCTCGTCGCCGTGGGCGGCGGAATCAGCGGCCTCGCTGCCGCGATCTTCTTCCAGAAATACCGGAGCGGGCGCTGCCTCGTCATCGACAACCACGCAATCTTCGGCGGCGAAGCGAAGCGCAACGAGTTCCTCGTCGACGGACAGCGGCTCACCGCGCACCAGGGCTCGGCGATCTTCCTGGTACCGGGGAAAGGCGGCTACACCGATCGCTTCTACGAGTGGATCGGGATGGACCGCTCGGCGTTCGCGTACCAGACGTGGCGCGGACCGTCGCCCGAGATGCCGCTCGCGCACTCGCCGTACGAGACGCCGAGGAATTACGGCTTCCACTTCGGACCCCAGTTCGGCCAGCGACCCGGTGTGTGGGTGATGGATCCGTGGGGACGGAAGCTCGAAGGCGCTCCCATCAGCGAGACCACGCGAGCGGAGCTGCTACGCTGGGGAACGAACGGCGTCGACGGACCGCGACCACAGACCGAAGGCGACGCTATCTCCCGCCAGCTCGACCGGGTCACGCTCGAGGATCACCTGATGGCGCGATACAGCATCAGTCGCGAGACGGTCCGGACGTTTCTCTCGCCGGTCGAAGGCGGAGGCTACGGTCTTGGTCCCGACGTGTTGTCGGCGTACTGCAACTACGCGATCGAGAACCAGTTTCCGGAAGACGGCGACGACACGCTCGGCGACCAGATGTTTCCCGACGGCAACGGTGGATTCGCGCGACTGATGGTGAAAACGCTGATCCCCGATGCCTTCGCCGGTCCGCGCACCGTCGACGCGGTATGGCAAGCCCGAGTCAACTTCCGCGCGCTCGATCGCGCCGGCCAGGCGACCCGGATCCGGTTGAATTCCACCGTCGTCCGCGTCGAGCACGCCGGCAATCCTACGAGCGCGCCGCACGTCGTCGTCACATACGCCAAGGGCAAGCAGCTCTACAATGTCAGCGCGCGCTCGGTCGTCGTAGCGGGCGGCAGCTGGACGGCCAAGCACATCGTGAATGACCTCCCTGCCGGCCATCGCGACGCGTACAGGCAGTTCTATCGATCGCCCTGCCTCATGGCGAACATCGCCGTTCGCAATTGGCGCTTTCTCTACAAGATGGGATTGTCCGGCTGCCGCTGGTTCGGCGGGCTCGGCGACTATCTCTCGGTGCGGAAGATGGCGCTCGTCGGCACCGAACCCCGCACCATCGGTCCGGACTCACCGACGGTGCTGACGATCAAGGTCCTCTTCGCGCAGCCCGGCCTCTCGATCGCCGAGCAGGGCAGCCGGGGGCGCGCGCAGCTGCTCGGCACCTCGTTTGCGCAGTACGAGCGGGCGTTCCGCGAGCAGCTCGCCGACATGTTCGCCCCCGGGGGATTCGATCCGCGCCGGGACATCGCCGGCATCATTCTCAATCGCTGGGGCCACGCGTACGTGAATCCGCAACCGGGGTTTTTCTTTGGGGTCAATGGCCAACCGGCACCGAGGGACATCGTGAGGAATC
>DASWEL010000224.1:0-37036 GCA_036394755.1 Gemmatimonadales bacterium
TCAGGCGCGCCACGGCCTCGAAGGCGTACAACTGGCGATTGAACTCGACCTGCGGATGGGAGCGCAGCGCCTCGCCCAGCGGCACCCACAGCTGGGTATCCTCGTTGGGGAACGCGAAGCCGCGCGGCATGACGCCCACAATCGTGAAGCTCTGGCCGTCGAGGTTGATCACGCGGCCCACGATGTCGCGGTCGCTCCCGAATGCTGTGGCCCACATACGGTAGCTCAGCACGGCGAGCTGATCGTGTAGCTCGGCGCCGGTGAACCCGCGCCCGATAGCCGGACTCACGCCCAGCACTTCGAACAGGTTGGGCGAGACGACCGTGGCGGCCAGCTCGCTCGCCTGTTCGCGGCCCGCGTAGTTGTAGCGCGCGTACGTATACGCAGCTACACCGGCGAAATCCTTGGTGAGTGCCTGCAACTGTTGAATGTCGGGGTAGGACATCGCGCTCCCGAAGATGTCCTTGCCCGGTCCCGGCACCTTCGTGTCGAGCGACACCAGGCGGTCCGCGTCGGGATAGGGCAGCGGCTTGAGCAGCACCGCGTCCACCACGCTGAAGATCGCGGTGTTGGCGCCGATGCCGAGCGCCAGGGTGATCACGACCACGGTCGTGAACGCCGGGTTGTGTCGCAACCCGCGCAGGGCGTAGCGGAGGTCTTGGAGCAGGGTGTTCATTCGTACCTCAGGGCCACCATCGGATCGACCTTCGTCGCTCGGCGGGCGGGGAGGTAGCTCGCAACCGCCGCGACCGCCCCGAGAATCACCATGACCAGCGAAAGCACGAGCGGATCGTGTGGCTTGACGCCGTAGAGGAGCGAAGCAATCGCACGACCCACCGCCAGCGCAGCCGCGGTGCCGAGCATGAGACCCCACCCTGTCACACGAAGCGCCTGCCCCATGACGAGCCCGAGGATCTCGCGCCGTCCCGCACCAAGCGCGATGCGAATACCCATCTCCTGGGTGCGCTGGGACACGACGTAGCTGTGTACGCCGTAGAGCCCTACGCCCGCGAGCACGAGGCCCAAGGCTCCGAACAGGCTCAGGAGTATCGAGCCCAGGCGCCACGGACGGAGCTGCCATGCGAACCGTCGCGGCATGGGGTCGATGCTCGGATAAGGAAGGTCCGCCGCCGTCTCTTGGATCGTGCGTCGTACGGCACCGACCAACGCGTCTGCCGGGCCGTTGGTGCGGACGAGGAGGGCCGTGACCGGCGAGCTCGTGACCGAGTCGGCTTGCGCAAGCGGGATGAAGTATTGGATAGCGCCACCCTCGTCCGTTACTTGGTTGAGGCGAGCGTCCTCAACCACTCCGACGACCTCGGTGCACGGCGCTGCCGGGCTGATGATCTTCAAACACTTGCCGAGCGGATCCTGCCCGGGCCAAAAGCGCCGGGCCATCGTCTCGTTCACGACGGCGACCCGCTGCGCTCCAGCGACGTCGGTCGGGACCAAGGCCCGACCGCGACGCACGGCCGCCCCCATGGTCCGGAAGTAGTCGGGCGTCACCGCTTCGAAGTACGGTCCGCCGCTCGGCGCTCGGGGCAGCGTGTCCAGGCCCGGTACGAAGAGCGATACGACGAACGCCGAACCGAAGGGATGCCCGACGGCCAGGCTCGCTCCACTCACGCCGGGCAGCCGCTTGACGCGTTCCCGCATGTCCTCGTACAGAGCGTTGGCTGCAGCGCGTTTGTAACCCAGCCGCTGCAGATCCACGGAAGCCACGATCAAACGGTCCGCGTCGAATCCCAGTCGCAAACCTTGCACGTGACGCAAGCTGCTCACGAACAGTCCCGCGCCCGTCAATAGCACGAGAGTGAGCGCGACCTGGCCCACGAGCAGGCCGGTGCGAACGGGCGACCGCTGGAAGGTCCCTTCGCGCTCCCCGGACTTGAGCGCCGAGGACAGATCGGGCGCGCTTGCGTGATAGGCCGGGGCGAACCCCGCGAGCACTACGGTCACGAGGACTGCCACGGTCGTGAAAAGCAGGACACGCGTGTCGAGCCCTGCGGTCGTCGTGGAATCGAACAGCAGAGAGGCGGAGAGCACAGGCCCAACCCAGAGCGTGATGAGCAAGGCCGCGGCCCCTCCGAGCACCCCGAGCACGACGCTGTCGGCGAGCAGCTGTCGGGCCAGGCGACCACGGCTTGCGCCGAGTGCCAGGCGGATGGCGATCTCCCGCTTGCGCTGCACCGCCCGCGCGAGCAGGAGATTGGCGACATTGGCGCAGGCGATCAGCAGGACGATCGCGCACATGACGCCAAGCCAAACGGAGAGCTTCGCGTCTCTGCTGGCGAGGAGTCCGATGGCCTCGTGCACAGAGCCCAGGGAAACCGTGCCTGTGGAATCGCCGCTCTGGACAAATTGGCTGCGATAAATCGCCGTCGCCTCGGCGGCCGCCTGTTCGAGACTGACGCGGGGACGGAGCCGGGCGACGACCCCAGAGAGCCAAAAGAACCTGGGACCCAACGCAGCCGGCCCCATGACCTCCGGGGCCGCGGCGGTGAGCGGCAGCCACAGGTCTGGCACCTCAAGGTCGATCCCCGCAAAGCCTTCGGGCGTCACGCCGATCACGGTGTAGACGTTGCGCCCCAGCTGCACCGTCTTGCCGAGCGCTGCCCGGTCCGCACCGAACCGGCGCACCCAAAACTCTCGGCTCAGCACCGCGACATGAGCGGCGCGTCCCACACTGTCTTCGTCAGCGCCGAAAAAACGCCCTAGCTCGGGGCGGACGCCGAGCACAGAAAAGAAAGACGCCGTGACCAACCGGCCTGTGACGGGCTCCGCCTGCGGGCCGAGCCCGAGGCTAAAGCTCCCTCTGCCGTAGGCAGCGACGGCTGCGAAACTCCGCGCGTGATCCCGGAGGTCCTCGTAGCGCGGATAGGTCCCGATAGGCGAAGTGTTGGTGCCCCACGGGGAATCCGTGGTCGTGACGTAGAGTCGCACGACTCGATTCGGATCGACCACGTGCGCCGGCGGCCGGAAGAACAGCCGGTCCACGACGCCGAACATCGCGCTGTTCGCCCCGATGCCGAGCCCCAACGTCAGCACCGCGGCCAGCGACAGTCCGGGGCTTCGAGCCAGCGTGCGGAGGGCGTAGCGGAGGTCTTGGAACATGGGGCTAGGGGCTTGGGGCTTGGGACTCGTCGACGACACGACCATCAAATAGATGAATGGAGCGGTCGGCGTGCTTCGCGTAGCGCGGATCGTGCGTCACCATGCAGACCGTCGCGCCGCTGCGGTTCAGCGTCCGCAGCAGCTCCATCACCGCTTCGCCGTTGGTCGAGTCGAGGTTTCCGGTCGGCTCGTCGGCGAGCAGGATCGCCGGGTCTCCCACGACCGCGCGAGCGACCGCGACGCGCTGCTGCTGGCCTCCCGAAAGCTGCACCGGGTAATGCTTGGCGCGATGCACCATGCCGACCTTCTCGAGCGCTTGCTGGACGCGCTTCGTGCGCTCCCCTCCCGCCATGCCGCGGTAGGTGAGCGGCAGCTCGACATTCTCGGCGACGGTGAGATCGCCAATAAGATTGAAGGCCTGAAACACGAAGCCGATTCGCCGGTTGCGGATCCGCGCCCGCTCGGCCGGCGACAGGTTGGCCACGGGCTTGTCTTCGAGCAGGTAGCTCCCGTCACTCGGCGTATCGAGTAGCCCGAGGATGGAGAGCAGCGTCGTCTTGCCACATCCCGACGGGCCGTTGATCGCAACGTATTCGCCCTCGCGGATCTCGAGGTGCACGTCCGCGAGCGCGTGCGTCTCGACCTCGTCGGTGAGGAAGACCTTTCGAACTCCGTTGAGCTGGATGAGTGCCGCACCGTTACCCACCATTCGGTTCTCTCCTTGATCTAGCCCCTATTTCAGTTTCACCCTTTCCACATTGTCATAGCGCGTCATGTCCGACAAAATCACCGAATCGCCGACCGCGAGCCCTTGCACTATCTCGATCGCGTTGACCGAGGTGCGACCCACCTTCACGGGAACGCGAACGGCGTATCGGCCCCCTTCGACGAGCTTGAACATCCCGATCGTGCTGTTGGGCTGGCCATACGCGGGACGGCCCGTGAACAACACGTCGCTTAATCGCTCGATCGTGATCGTGGCGTCCACGCTGATGTCCGGCCGCGCCGACGCGGGAGTGCTGTCCAGCGCGATGTCCACGGTCACCGTTCCCTCTTGTGCGGAAGGATCGATGCGAATGACGTGTCCCGCGACGATGCCGGTGCGCGTATCCACCGATGCGATCTGTCCGATCGCGAGGCCGGGCGCCTGCGTCTCGGGAATGCGGATCACGGCCTTGAGCTTTCCGGGCTGGACGACCTTCGCGAGAATCGTCCCCGGCACCACCCACTGGCCCGGCTGGAGGTTGAGCTCCGACAGGATGCCCTCCTCGCCGGGACGCACCTGCAGCGAGCTCAGCCGGCTGAGCCGGAACGCGGTGATCGCGCGCAGCCGCACGACCTGCTCCCGCTGTACGGCGAGCTGCGAGTCCACGGCGGACGTCAGGAGGTCTAGGCGCTGCTTTTCGATGTCGTAGCGTGCCTCGAGCTCGTCCGCCTTTTCGTGGGCAAGGGTGACCTCGTTGCGCGAGAGGCCACCGATTATCGTGAGTGAGTCAGCGACGGCGGCGGCGCGTTTCGATGAGAGATACTCGCTACGCGTGGATGCGACGACGCCGGCCTGCGTGAGACGCGCTCCCTGCAGGCTGGTGCGCAAATTCACGAGATCACCCTCGGCGGCCGTGAGCTGCCGCTGGGCGTCGAGCGCTTCGATCTGGACGTCCGGGTTCGCAAGCTCGAGCAGCACCGTGTTCGCCTGCACCGGAATGCCGGGCTGGACGAAAATGCGCTCGACGCGCGCGGGAGTGAGCGCCGAGATCCAGCGGATGTGCTCGGGCACGAGCGTGCCCGGTCCACGAACTTCACGCACCATCGTCCCGCGGCGGACTGCGTCCAGTGACACGACCTCGCGATCGACGCTCGGCGCGGCGGGCTTGAGACTGGCGAGCAGGACGGTGACCAGGATCAGACCGCCGGCGGCGATACCGCCTTGGACATAGCGTTTGCGGTTTTTGGTTGGCGCGCGTGGGATGTCCACGTGCCCGAGACAAGGCACGGACCGTACCAGTCCCCGGTCTCAGCTAACTCGCGGTCTTGGAAGTCGTTGCGGTTGGAGAGTGCGCGGCAAGCGTTCGGTTATGGGATTCGCGCGTCCCATAACCGAACGTTCTACGGTTACCGGGATAGCTGTGCCTGCCTCTTCAGTTAATGCTTTCCTTCTTTACCGGTGCTGACGTAACGGTGATCGTGCCCGCCTTCAACGAGGCGGCCAGTGTGGCCGACACGATCCGGAGCCTCCACGCACAGACCGCACGGCCGCGTGAAATCATCGTCGTGGACGACTGCTCCACCGACGGGACCGCCGATGTCGCCCGGGCGCTGGGGGTCACCGTCGTGCGCCCACCGGCGAACACGGGCTCCAAGGCCGGGGCGCAGACGTTCGCACTGCGCCACGTCCGCACCCCACTCACCATCGCCGTCGACGCGGACACGGTGCTCGCGGCCGATGCGATCGAGCGGCTGCTCCCGGCCTTCGGGCAGCGCGGCGTCGCAGCCGCGTGCGGCTTCGTGCTGCCGCAGCGCGTCCGCAGCGTTTGGGAGCGCGGGCGCTATATCGAATACCTGTTCGCGTTCACGTTCTACAAGCAGGTGCAGGAGTACTACGGGAAGCCGCTCATTTCATCCGGCTGCTTCTCGATGTACCGAACGGCAATCCTGCGCACCCAGGGCGGCTGGTCCAACCGCACCTTGGCCGAAGACATGGATCTCACGTGGAGCCTGTATCAGGCAGGGTACGAGGTGCGCTTCGTGCCGAAAGCGGTGTGTTACCCGATCGAGCCCCGCACCTTCCGCCTCATGGGGACCCAGCTGCAGCGCTGGTCGCACGGGTTCGTCCAGAACGTGAGGTTGCATTGGCGCGACCTGCTCGCGGTGCCGTACCTCCGCTCCGCCGTCGCAGTGGCGTTCTGGGATGCCACGGTCGCCGCCGCATTGTATCTGGTCGCCCTCCCCGCCCTCGCCGTCCTGCTCGCGAGCCCCTGGGTCCTGTTGGGCTATGTGATCGACGCCCCGGCCGTGCTGGTTCCTGTGCTCGCAGGTGCGGTCCCGCGGCGAGAGGTCGGGCGGGCCCTGGCGAGCGTTCCGGCGTTCTTCCTGCTCCGCACCGTCAACGCTGTCTTCTTCCTGCGCGCTGTATGCGCCGAGCTGCTGGGTCGCCCCCTGCGGCACTACAAAAAAGGACACTGACGGTGATCGCCGGGCTGCCGGGCACGGGAATCGGCGGGATCTTCTATCTCGCGAGCGCGCTCGCGATGCCGCTTCGCGAAGCGTACCGCCGTGTCCGCGGGCGGTCGCCGGGGAGGGGCAACTGGCGCGTCGTCGCAGCGCAGCTGGCGATCGCCGGCGGGATTCTGGCAGCGATGTGGGTGACGGGGTGGTTGCTGGGCCACGCGCTCGCGGCCGCGCGGCCAATCGCCGGCCTCGGCACCTCCCTACCTTCGGGTAACGTGCTTCGCATCGCGAGCGTCGCGCTCGCCCTCGGCACGCTCGCCGGCGTGCTCGCCGGGGTCGAGTTACTGCGGCTCTGGGTACACCGTGGCAGGCGGTCGCCGCTCCCGAAGACCATGCCAGCAGGCCGCGCCGACCCACGCGTGGTGCAGGAGCTCCGGCGCGTGGCGCTGCTCCTCATCCTCGGGCTCGTCGTCCCCGGCCCGCGTGGGGCGTTGGCGCAAAGTCCCGGCCGCGTGGCTGCTCTTCTGGCGCGCGCGGACTCGGCCTGGGCAGCGAAAGCGGAGAGCGTCGCAGCCCGGGAGTACGCGGCCGTGCTCGCTGCGGATCCGGAGAACTCCCACGCGACCTATCGTCTCGCCCAACTCACGCGCGACGACCCCGCTGCAGCGCTGCGGCTGTTCCAGCGCTACGTCGAGCTCGAGCCTGAAGATCCGTGGGGCTACATGGCGGCGGCCGAGGCGCTCGCCCGCGCCGGGCGGTATGCAGAGGCACTGCGGTCTTACGACGCCGCGCTGCGGCTTGCGCCCGGCGAGCCGGAGGCCGTCGCCGGCCGGGCCAAGGTATTCCCCCGCGCACGCGCCGCCGCCCCGGCAGTCACGCCAGTGGTGAGTGGCAGCCGCGATTCGGACGGAAACACGACGTTCCGTCTGGGTGGTAGCGTCGAGCTCCAGGCGCGTGGGCCGTTGCGGCTCGGCGTTGAAGCGAGCCGTGATCGCGTGACGGACGGCGTCAGTACCGCGGGGCTAGAGCAGCTCGCGCTGCGCGCAGCGTGGCGGGCGGGCCGGCTGGCCACCGTTGAAGGCGCCCTTGGAGGGACCAGACTCGAACGCAGCGACAGTGGGAGCACGACCGTCGTTCCCACGGGCCGGGTGCGCGCGCGCTGGCGCAGCTCCACGCGCGGCGTCACCGTCGATGTCCGCGCCCAACGCGCGGCGCTGGCGGTGAGCCCATTGCTCGTGAACAACCGCGTCTTGCGAACTGAACTGCGAGCGCTGGTAGAGATCCCCGTGACGCGGACGCTCAAGCTGCGCGGCCTCGGGCGGACCGCACTGCTGCGCGATACCGCGGATCTGAATCATCGCACCGCGCTCGGCGGCGTAGTCGCGGTCGCGCTGTCACCAGCGATCGAGCTGTCGGGTCAGGTCCACCAGATCCGCTACTCGCACGCCAGCACCGCGGGCTACTTCGCGCCGCGGCTCGGCCAGGTAGTGGAAGCGGGGTCCTACATAGAAATCGAGACCGCGAGCGGCTGGCTGCTCGCTCTCGATGTCGGCGTGGGCGCGCAGCGGGTCGCGGAGTTTGGAGGCCAGCCGGGACCGTGGAGCCGCGCGCTGCGCTGGTACTCACTCATCACCGCGCCGCTCGCTCCCGGGCGCGCCCTCCAGCTCGAGCTCGAAGGGGAAGACTCGATGGTAGCGCGTGAAGCAGCGACGACCGCGGGGGCCTGGCGCTATGGCTCGGCGGCCCTGTCGCTGCGGTGGGCGCTCTAGCGACGGACGGGTATCATTACAATATGCGTCCGGCGCCTTTCCTTCTTCTTTTGCTGCCCATCCTCCAGGGAATCCCTGCTCGCGACGACGGACAATGGACCATGCCGGCGAAAGACTACGCCGCGACGCGCTACAGCGGCTTGTCGCAAATCACTCCCGCGAACGCACCGCGACTCCGCCCGGTCTGGAGCTTCTCGACTGGGGTGCTCGGCGGGCATGAAGGCCAACCGCTCGTCGTCGGCAGCACGATGTACGTCGTCACTCCCTTCCCCGACGTCCTGTACGCCTTCGATCTGACGAGCGAGGGCTACCCACTCAAATGGAAGTATCGGCCCGAGGTGAATCCCACTGCGCTTGGGCTCGCGTGCTGTGACGCGATCAACCGTGGGGCGGTGTACGCGGACGGCAAGATCATCTACAACCTGCTCGACGGGCACACCGTAGCGGTCGATGCCGTCTCGGGGCGCGAGCTGTGGAAGACCCAGATCGGGGACATGCAGCAGGGTGAGACAACGCCGATGGCGCCGTTCGTCGCCGGCAATCGCGTGATCGTGGGACCGTCGGGCGGCGAGTTCGGGATCTACGGTTGGGTGAAGGGTCTCGACGTCGCCACGGGCAAGATCCTGTGGACCGCGCACAACATGGGTCCCGATTCGCTGATGCTGGCGCGCCCAGGCCGGGGCAGATACACCGGCGATCCGAACATCGGCGTGTCGACCTGGGAGGGCGATTCGTGGCGGCGCGGCGGCGCGCCGGTGTGGGGCTGGATCTCCTACGACCCGCAGCTCGACTTGATCTACTTCGGCACTGGAAACCCCGGCCCCTACAACACGGAGCAGCGTCCGGGCGAGAACAAATGGACCAACAGCGTTCTCGCGCGCAGGCCGGGCGACGGCACCCTGGTGTGGGCCTATCAATTCACGCCACACGACAGCTGGGACTACGACTCCAACGCCGAGATGATTCTCGTCGATATGGTGGTCGGCGGGCGCATGCGCAAAGTGCTCGTGCACTTCGACAAGAACGGTTTCGCGTACACGCTCGACCGCGTGACGGGCGAGCTCCTGGTCGCCGAGCCGTTTGCGAACGTGACGTGGGCGAAAAGAATCAACAAGCGCACGGGACTGCCGATCGTCGACACGACCAAGACTACGGGCGCGTCGCGCGGCAACGTGAAGGGCATCTGCCCGAGTCTAGAGGGCGGGAAGAGTCCCGCGTCACCCTCCGCCTATTCCCCGCGCACCGGACTCTTCTACACGGCGACAAACAACCTGTGCATGAATTTCGAAGCGGCCCCCGTGACGCGCATTCCGGGCACGCCGTATATCGGCGCGACGACGCCGTACATGCCTGGGCCGGGTGGGTACATGGGCGCGTTCATCGCGTGGGACGCGGCGCGCGGCCACAGGGTCTGGAAGATCGAAGAGAAGTTCCCGGTCTGGAGCGGCAGCGTTGTCACCGCCGGTGACGTCGTGTTCTACGGCACGCTCGACGGCTGGTTCAAGGCCGCGAATGCGAGGACCGGCAAGCAGTTGTGGAAGTTCAAAGTGGGCTCGGGTGTCGTGGGCGCGCCGATTTCATTCCGCGGACCGAACGGGAAGCAGTACATCGCGGTGTATGCCGGCATCGGCGGCGACTGGTTCCTGCTGTCGGGCGACGTGCGGTCCGACGATCCCGCCGACGTTCGGCCGCCCGCTGATTTCGCGTCCGATCTCGCGCGGCACACGAGCCAGGGAGGCATTGTCTGGATCTTCGGCCTTTGAGACCGTGCGTCGTGCGTGGTGCGTCGTCCGTCGGTTTGGCACTGCTGGTCGCGTGCGGTCGGTCCGACGCCAGTGGAGGAGTCCGCTATCCCGACCACGTCGCGGCCGGCGGCAACCAGCCTCCCGCAGGTGAGGTCAAGAACCCGCTGCCGATCGACTCGGCGAACGCGGCCGACGGCTCGAAGGTCTTCAGCGCGATGAACTGCGACGGTTGCCACGGCGGCGGCGCCCTCGGTTGGGTGGGACCGAGTCTGGTCGACGGCCGGTGGCGGTACGGCGGGACGGATGGCGCACTGTATCAGTCGATCTTTTACGGCCGTCCCCGCGGCATGCCCGCCTACGGCGGCGTCATGTCGCCGGGCGCGATCTGGAAGGTGGTCTCCTACATCCGAGCCCAACCGGTTCCGGCGGACGTGCCGACGGAACGGTGGACTTCGGGAGAGCCAAGACCCTAAATCGAAGGCGTATAACGGCGTAGAACGGCGTGGTGATGCAGATTCCCACCGCCCCGCCGCCGTTCATTATGTTGGACCCCCGAGCTCCTCCTCCTGTGAGGGTCCCTATGCGTGCGCGTCGCCTCTTGGTCTCTTCCTTCATCATCCTGGCCATTGTCGGATGCGGCGGATCGCGCCGGCCGGTGCGGCAGCGGGTGCTCCTCCCCCCAACGCTGAATCTCGTCCCGCATCACAATATCGGGCTGTTCGAGTTCTCGGTGGAGAACGCGAAGGGCAACCTCCACGAGTTCGCGACGCATCGCTTCGAGGAATACGTGCTCGCCGCGCAGAGCGGCATCGAGATGCGCGAGTTCAAGTCGGCGGATTCGAGCCGCGTCTTCGCGTCGGGGGCCGATACCAACGGCTGCCCCGTCGCCTTCTTCGGGCACCTCAAGATTTCGAACGTGAAGCCGCACGGCGGGTTGACGGCGAGTCTGTCGCCAGTGCTGCGAGCGACCGTCACCGTCGACCTGTCGGTGTGGCTCGTGAACACGCGGACCGGCGGCGTAATGTGGCGCCGAAGCTCGTCGTCGACGGAAGAGGTCGGCGGCCTCTCGTTCATCGGCGGCACACCGGAGTTCTCGGCGCGGGATCCGAACGACGCGTATGGTCACTTGATCAATCAGCTGGTCTACAACGTCACGTACGATGTGCGCTCGACTTGGGTAGACCAATAAAGAAAGGCGTGGAAATGCATACGCATCTCCACGCCTGTTACGCTTAATCGCGCAGTTTGGAAGAAAACTCCGCCGCCCGTCGGGTCAAATCCGAATCACTGATCATTTTCCGTCCCGACCGAATGACCGCGACATCCAGCGCCACCCAGAGACTGCGGCGATGCGGATCGAGCTGCAGCCCTCGAGCGAGGGGTGCAATCGCGGCGTCGTTGGACCCGTTCGCCATGTACAGTGCGGCGAGGTCCTCCATCGCGCTGACATCCTCAGGATTGCTGCGCAGATGCTCTGTAAGAGACTCGACGCGCGCGATGTTCATCTGGACCTCCGCCTGCGGTTCTGGAGCGGGTCCGAGCGCAACCGCCGGATTACCCATGATCCAGCCCACAGCGAGCCCCAGCGAAATAGTGACGGCTTTCCAGTTGGTCATGGCCCCCCCTTTCGAGGGGGGAGAACGCACGAGGCGCGCCAGGCCAGATGCAGGCTGGGCGCGCCTCGATTGTGTTGCGGAGGACACTACGACGACGCGGGGGGCGTGTCCTCCTTACCACGTGACTTCTTATTGAAGAACCAGAAGGCCAACATGATCAGGGCGACGATCAAGCCGATCTTGAAGACGAGAAAGAACAATGGCAGCAGGAAAGCCGCAGCAAGCTTCCACAGCACAACGCCGACGAGACCGACCGCGGCGAGCTGCACAACAGGCTTTAGCATCTCGGAGTCCGGGACAAGGGATGTCGAACAATACGCAATTGGCGTTCAGAAGTGTCGGGGCTTGGCGCTGAAGTAAGCGATTCCGCCGCCCGCTTGACCCACGAACAGATCAGGCGTCCCGACACCGCGGAGATCCGCAAAAAGCCGGCGCCGCATAGGGCGGCGGCCGCACACCGAGGACCGAGTCTCGGCCCCCCTGCTCCGTTCCGACGATCAAGACGTCGTCGAGAAAGCGTGGGACCGCCCGCCTGCCGACGCGCCGGCCGACATAGTCATCGCTCGCCAAGGAATGGAGACATGGAGCGAAACCATTGCTGCGGCAAGACAACAACGTTTCAGGCGAAGAGCTGCGAGGATTGGGAGCTAGAAGGTGGCGGCGGTCGCATCCCCGCCAGCGCGCGAACCGCATCCGTCCAGCGCGAGCGCATCCACTCCGTGAGCCACAGCGGCAGCGTCCGCGTCTGCTCCAGTGGTTCTTCCCCGATCGTGGGCTTCGCACCGGTGAGCATTTCTCGCGCCAGCAACTGCACCGCCGCCATGTCATTGCGCGTCGTCGCCGGCTTGCCGAGCGCGCTGGCGATCCCGGTGTCCGCCACGAGCACGCCTTCGTCGGCCAGCAGCACGTTCTCCGCCTTCAGCTCGCCATGACAGATCTGGGCGGCGTGCGCGTGCGCGAGACCGCTCAGAACGCCGCGGAGGATTTCGACGGTCCGGGCGAGCGGGATCGCGCCATTGTTGCCGATCCAGGCGCGCAACGTCGTGCCGGGGACGAAGGGACGGGTGTGATAGACGAACGAACCGGCGCGGCCGGCACCGCGAGGCCGCACGAGATTGGGATGCTGCAGCCGCTCGCCGACCAGTAATACGGCGCGTTCGAATTGCAGGTCATCGATGCCCAGCGACAACGCCGCCGGCAAAATCTTGACGAGCAGCTCGGTGCCGTCTTGGGATTGCGTTGCGACAAAGAGCCGGTACTCGCCAACCGGCCGCACTTCACGCTCGATCCGGTACAGCGGGCCGAGGGCGTCCGCCAAGGCGGTGCGCAGTTCGGACATTGTTCGCAAGTTAGCCCGAGGATACCGTATGGGAAGGGACTACTCCCCCGTTTCCCTTCTAATCCCTTGGTATAGGTCCTGAGCGCGCTGCCGTTCGGCCGACGAGCCGAAAATCTTCTCGCCATCGAAGCGGCCGTTCTCGATGAAGATCTCCGAAATCCTTGTGCCCGCGGTCACACTCCCCGCGACGTGCACACCCGGGACCGACGTTTCCAGCGTTGCAGGATTGATCTGGGGCCGTCCCGTTTCGGCATCGAACGCGATTCCGATGCGCTGGAACAGCTCGAAATCGGGATGAAAGCCGATGAGCGGATACACGCGCGCGGCCGGAATCCGTTCTTCGTTGCCGAGCGCGCCGCGCACGAGCACGTCGCGCGGCGTGATTAGGGCGACCTGACTGCCGAGGCGGGCCTGGATCTCGCCGGCCTTGATGCGGTTTTCGAGGTCGGGACGGAGCCAGTACTTCACGCTCTTGGGCCATGTCGTGCCGCGATAGATGATGGTGACCCGTGCCCCCGCTCGAAACAGCTGCAGCGCGGCTTCGACCGCGGAGTTCTTGCCGCCGATCACGACGACGTCGAGGCCATAGGAGAGATGCGCTTCGTCGAAGTAGTGGTGGACGTGCGGCAGGTCTTCACCCGGGACGCCGAGCTTGTTGACGTGATCGAAATAGCCAGTCGCCAACACGAGCTTGTCCCAGGAGATCGGCTCACGCCCCAACCGGGTCTCAATTTCATTCCTTCCTATCAGTGTTGTAAACGAGCGGACGCGGATGCCTTCGACCCGAGCGACGCCGCGGTAGTACTTCAGGGCTTCTTCGCGCGTAGCCTTGGCACCCGCGCACACTAACGGGTGATTGCCGATCTCGAGGCGCTCGGGCGTGGTGAAGAACGTCATGTTGATCGGGTAGCGGACGATCGAGCTCGCGAGCGCGCCGGCATCGATCACGAGGGGATCGATGCCGCGACGTTTGGCAGAAATGGCGCACGCCAGGCCAATCGGCCCGGCACCGGCGATGATGGCGGCTTCGTGCTCCATAAGACCGGAATCTAAGCGACGTTTCAGAGCGGCTGTGCGTCTGGTTTAGCATGACACTCACACTCGCGCTTCTCTTCGTGGCCCAAGCTCAGGGCTGGCAAGCTTCCCTGGATAGCCTGGCACGACTCGGCCAGTTCTCAGGAGTCGTGCTCGTCGCACAAGCCGGTGCGCCGCAGTTCGAGCGCGCCTACGGGATGGCAGATCGGGAAGCCGGTCGCGCCAACGATCTCGAGACCTCCTTCAACCTCGGCTCGATCAACAAGCTTTTCACCGGCATCGCCATCCGGCAGCTCGCCGCGGCCGGCAAGCTCAACATCGACTCGTCGCTCGCGCGCGCCTGGCCCGACTATCCCAATCAGGACGTGGCGCGGCGCGTGACGATCCGCCAGATCCTGGAGCACCGCGCCGGGATTCAAGGCAACATCTTTGCGGCGCCGCCGGGGAAGACGCGCCACGATGTCGTGAGCCTGCAGGATTATTTCGAGCTGTTCAAGGATCAGCCGCTGCAGTTCGAGCCGGGATCCCGCCAGCAATACTCCAATGCCGGCTACATCGTGCTCGGCCTGCTGATCGAAAAGCTGTCGGGCGAGAACTACTACGAATACGTGCGTCGCCACATCTACGAGCCCGCGGGGATGACGCAGACGGGGAGCTGGCGGATCGATCGCTGGCCGGCGA
This sequence comes from Gemmatimonadales bacterium, assembly GCA_036394755.1. Lineage (GTDB taxonomy): Bacteria > Gemmatimonadota > Gemmatimonadetes > Gemmatimonadales > GWC2-71-9 > 20CM-2-65-7. Next base: position 14,468 of record DASWEL010000224.1, read on the forward strand.
ATACCGCGATTGGCTATACGCGCGGTGCGCAAGACGCGGACCCCAGCACGCCACTCAAACCCAACACCGACTTCCTGCCGGGCAAAGGAAGCTCAGCGGGTGGTGGGTACTCGACGGCCCACGATCTGTTGCGGCTCGTCAACGCCCTCCGCGCGGGCAAGATCCCAGCCGGGCCGCCGCCAGGAGTGGGCATCGCGGGCGGCGCACCGGGACTCAACGCCGCGGTCGAAGGCGATCTCCGGGGCGGCTACGATGTGATCGTGCTCGCCAATCTCGATCCGCCGGCCGCGGAGCGAGTGGCACAACTGATTCGGAAGGCGCTGGCCCCTTAGCTAATGCGGGCCGGGCGAGCCCGGACTCCGTGACGAGCCACGTATGATGTCCACGCGGAGCTCGACCCAGCCATCCACCTGGCGATACTCGACGCGCAGTTTGTGCTCTCCGGCCGTGATCGGCGCGTAGTCTACCTGCGACTCGTGCGGGGTCCAGGCGTCGATCGCCAAGGCTCCGTCGATCCACACGCGCACGGCATCGTCGCTGATGGTTCGGAGTGAGTAGGTGCCCGCAGGGAGAGTCACGGTACCGGAGGCTTGGAGAGACCAGTGAGCTTGCGGCAAAGCCCGGAAGCCGCGTGGCGCACGATACCACATGTAATCGAGTCTCGGCTGACCCCGGGCCGGTGGCCCGGGGGGGACCGAGTCCCCCCGGGGCGTCGCCCCGGGGTCAGCCGAACTCACAGGCTTCTCGAAGAAATTTGACGAATCACTCCAGATAAAGAACCTCACTTCCCAATCGATCTTCGGCTCGAACCGACTGTACGAAAACCGCGTCCCGCGTGACTCGACCGTCACTTCCCAGTCGCCCGTCGAATCGCGCTTGGGCATGACGGCGATGGTATCGCCAATGCGTCCCGCGGCGAGCGAGAGCGTCGCCACTCCACGGAGCGAACGGAGCCGCCATGTGCCGGGCGGCCCAAGAGTGACCAGGTGCAAGGGGATCGCACGCGTGGAATCGGCAGGCCAGAGTTTGGGAGTTTCCCAACCGTATGGTCCCCATTCGTCGACGATGATCGCGGAGCGGTCCCGCTGCGCGAGCGGCGGGGACGGGCGGCGCAAATTGCCCACAACCGGCGGCGCCAAGGGGCGGCTGATCGCGGCGACGGTGTCGACGCCGGTGGTGTTGCGGACGTTCAGAATCGTGCGGTTGCCGCTGAAGTCGTTGCCGCTGATCCGGTAGTTCCGGCTCCGGGTGTCGTGATGCTTCGGATAGCCCCAGTCGGACGGCTCGATCGAATCGGCCCACAACCGAATCGCCGTGGAGTCGCGATCGAATCGGTTGTTGGCGATGACATTGTCCTGCCCATGCTCGATGGCGACGCCGGTCCGGTTGCCGCGAAAATCGTTCCCCACGATTTCGCTCTGGTAGGAATAGCCGCCCCACACGCCGTACTCGCTGCCCCAGGCGCGGTTCGCGATGATCTCGTTGCGGCTGAACGTCGCCTCGACGCCGTTCGCCGTCGCATAACTCACGTCGTTGCCGTAGAACAGGTTGTCGTTCGCCCCGCCGGTCCCCGAGTCCATCGTCGTTTGTCCGGGCCAGAGAAAGACGCCGTCGCCGCCATGCGTCAGCGAGTTGAGCGCGACGACGTTGCGTGAGCTCTGCTCGAACAGCAGCAGATCGGCCGAGTCCTGGCCGCGCGTAAAGAAGCGATGGCTGTAGCCGCGGACGTTGTAGTCGACCTCGTTATGAATGATCGTGTCGTCCGAAGAGCGGTACAGGCCGATGCCGAGGCCTGAGTTGAACGAGAACTTGTTGTCCCGAATCGTCACGCCATTGGATCGCACCAGCAGCAGTGCATTCATGCCGCCGATCACGACGTTGTTACGTACCTCGGCGCCTTTGACGTCCTGCAAATAGATCGCGGCTCCAAACCTCAGCCATTCGTCCTTCTCGTTGTGATGGAAGGACAACCAATCGACCAGGCTCTCGTGCTCCACCAGGCTGAAGAGCCGTGGCTTCCAGTTGTCGCTGAGATCGCTGTTCCGGAGCGTCAGCTGCCGAGTGCCGCGCGCGAGGATACCGACTTTGAATCCATGGATGTTGGCCGTGACGATGCGGATGTTGGTGCCGCCGTCGATGACGATGGCGGTGTCGCGCGCTTGATCGGGCTCGGCCTGGGGGTCCGTGCCTTCGAGGGTGGCGCCGCCGAAATCGACGGTGATGTTGTCGCCCCGCACGATGATCGGAGCACCCGCGAGGCGATACGTCTTGGGGACAACACGCACAGAGTGCGTGATGATCATGCCCGGCTGCAGCTCGATCGGGCCGTGGGGGACTTGCGCAAGCACCACCATTATCAGCAGCATGGGTCCAACTTATGCCCGGCGCTGAGCTTCCGCTCGTCACTGCCCTGCCCTTCGTGGCGCTGCTGCTTGTCATCGCGCTCGCGCCGCTCGCCGCGCCCGGGTGGTGGCATCAGAACCGGAACAAGGCGCTCGTCGTGGTATTCGTGTCCGCCCCGATACTCGTGTATCTGGGCATCCACGCTCCCGAGCTGCTGCACGAGAAGTTCCACGAGTACATCGGGTTCATCGTCGTTGTCGGCGCGCTCTTCGTGGTCACGGGCGGCATCCACATTCAAGGCTCACTCGCGGGGACGCCGCTCGTCAACACGGGGATGCTGGGGCTCGGTGCCGTGCTGGCGAACCTGCTCGGCACCACCGGCGCGTCGGTCCTGCTGATCCGGCCGCTCCTGCGCGCCAACAAGCGCCGCAAACGCGTCGCCCACATCGTCATCTTCTTCATTTTTGTTGTCGCCAACTGCGGCGGCCTGCTCACGCCGGTCGGCGACCCGCCGTTGCTCCTCGGCTTCCTGAAGGGCGTGCCGTTCGACTGGACGCTCCGCCTCTGGCCCCAGTGGCTCCTGATCAACGGCAGCCTGCTCGTGATCTTCAACCTCTGGGACCGATGGGCGCTCAATCGAGACGAGAACGAGCTGCCCGGTTCGCAGCATGAGGAGGTGCTGATTCACGAGCCGCTCGGCATCACGGGCGGCGTCGAGATCCTGGTCCTGCTCGGTGTGATCGTCACCATCGTGGCGGCGGGACAGGCGGCGGCGGTCGGGCGGCCGTGGGGGCAGAACATCCGCGAGGTGTTGATCGTGCTGTTGGCGTTGTTCGGTTATTTCGCCGGCTCGCAGGACCGCCGCGCCAAGAACGTGTTCTCGTTCGGACCCATCATCGAAGTCGCAGTGCTGTTCGCGGGAATCTTCGCGACCATGGCGCCCGTGTTGGAAATGCTCAACGCGTGGGCGCAACGACCCGACTTTGAATTGACGAGGCCGGCCCACTTCTTTTGGGCCTCGGGTGCGCTGTCGAGTGTGCTCGACAACGCGCCGACCTACCTCGCGTTCGCGGCAAGTGCCGCAGGACTCCAGGGCGTGGCGCCCCACGGCGCTTATATCGGCACGTTGGCACTGAATCCCGAAGCAGCGAAGCTGCTCGCGGCGATTGCGACGGGCTCGGTGTTCATGGGGGCCAACACCTACATCGGGAACGCGCCGAACTTCATGGTAAAAGCGATAGCCGAAGAGAACGGCGTGAAGATGCCGTCCTTCTTCGGCTACATGGCTTACAGCGTTGGAATACTGCTGCCGCTGTTTGTGCTGGTGTCGGTGGTGTTTTTCAGCTGAGGTCCGTTCGACCTAGTATGATTCGCTCGTGTCGTTAACCCCCCTCCTTCAACAGCGTCGCGCGATCGAAGCGCCCCTCGGCCCAACGCTCGTCGTCGCTGGGCCGGGCGCCGGCAAGACGTTCTGCCTGATCGGGCGCATCCAGCATCTCATCAGCACCGGTATCGATCCGCAGCGCATCTGCACCGTCACATTCACCAATCGCGCCGCCGAGGAGATCGCTGGGAGGCTCAAACAGACGCTGGGGGACAAGGCCGAAGCGGTCACGCGCGGGACGATTCATGCGCTGTGCCTCGCGCTGCTGCGCGAGCACACCGCTGCGGCAGGCCTCAAACGAGGATTCGGCGTCGCCGATGAGGTCTACCAAGGCGTCGTACTCGGCCGGCTGCGGGTGCCGGCGGAGCGCCGCGGCGGCGTGCTCAACCGCTTCGGCCGGCATAGGCTCAGCGGTTACAAGCTGCAACCCGACGAGGCGCGGCTGTTTCGCGAGTACTGCTCCTGGCTCGCGCACCGCAACATGGTCGACTTCGACGAGCTGATCACGAAGGCCGAGCCGCTCGCCGGTTTGATCGCGGATCGCTGGGACTATTTGCTGGTCGACGAATTCCAGGACGTCAACGCGGTGCAGTACGACTTTCTCAAGAAGCTCGCCGAGCGGCATGGGAATTTCTTTGCGGTAGGCGATGACGAGCAGTCGATCTTCGCCTGGACCGGCGCGGATCCGTACGTGCTGGTGCGGTTCAAGCGCGATTACGACGTCGAGCCGATCATCCTCGACAAGAACTGTCGCTGCTCCCGACAGATCTTCGAGACGGCGCGACGCGTGCTGGCGCAGAATCCGCAGCTCTTCCAAAAGCAGCTCACCGCCGACAAGGAGTCGGCGCACGAGGTCGCCGCGTACTCCTTCCATGACGAGGAGGAAGAAGCCTCCTGGCTCCTCGAGGATATCGTGACCGACGGCCAGGGTTGGGGCGACTACGCAATCCTCTATCGCAAGCACAAGTTGGGCGAGTACCTCGAGGGCCGGCTGCTGTGCGCCGGGATTCCCTGCCGGCTCGCTCGCGGCCGCTCGCTCATGGAAGACGCCGTCATCGGCTACGTCATGACGGCGCTGCGCGTGGTGCGTAGCCCCAACGATCCGGCGGCGCTGCACGCGTTCGCGCAGAGCGTCCTGTCACAGCACTTCTTGCAGGAGGTGGAGGCCGCAATCGGCCCCGGGGGGGGCGACTTCCTCGTGCAGGTGCGCGCGCTCGCGCAGCGCCGGCCGCGGCACGATCCCGATACCAAGAAGCTGTGGCGGCTGATTTTCCAGATCGAGAACCTGCGCTCGCTGCCTCGCTCGCACCCGACGCTGCCCGCCGTCATCGAGGAGATCCTGTCGCAAAGCATCGGGCCGTTCAAGAACGTGCTCGAGGAACGGCACGACGAGCTGACGGATCCCGCCGCGCTTCCGGAAGCAGTCGAGCTGGCGAAAGAGATCGAGCAAGCGATTACGAGTGAACAGGACATCGTGCTCGAACCACGGGGTGGAGCAGAGATTGCGTTGCGAGGCATGCTCGCGGCGGCTGGCGTGCGGAGGCTTCCTAGCAGCACCACGCACGACGCACCACGCACGACGCACGTCGCCTCCGATGCACTCACCGTGTTCAAGGCACTCCAGCTCCTGAGCTCTAAGGACATCGGCACGGCGCTCGAGCGCTACGTCACCTTCGATTTCGAGACCACTGATGACGACGTCGCCACGTGCGGCGTCGTGGAGATCGGCGCGGCGCGCGTCGTGAAAGGCGAGATTGTGGAGCGGTTCCACTCCCTCGTGAACCCCTTCCGTCCCATTTTCCCGCGCGCGACGCAGATCCACGGATACACGGACGCAGACGTAAAGGATGCCCCGCCTTTCAACGCGGTCTTGCCGCAGTTTCTTGCGTTTGTCGGTTCAGACGTTCTCATCGCCCACAACGGCCAACACTTCGACATTCCGGTCTTGAAACGCTTGGCCGGTGGTGACCCCGCGGTCGCAAATCTGGCCTTCTACGACACGTTGCTCCTCGCGCGCTCCTTGTCGCGCGATCGCGCGACGCAGGAGGAGCTCGCGCATCGGTTCGGGATCGACGCCGGCCGAGCGCACCATGCGCTCGACGACGCCGTGACGTTGGCGCAGGTGTATCGTGAGCTCGAGAAGCACCGAGCGGTGCGCGCGCGGAAAGCCGTGCTCGCGAACGTACTCGACTACCTCGGATTGGCATTGGCGTTGGAAGACGGACCCAAGACTGGAGAGCGGGCCAATCTCTTCAACACCGCGCGCTACCAAACGCTGGGTCGCTACAGCGACGCGCTCGAGTTCTACGCAATGGACCGCGAGCGCCGCGGCGCTACCGCACCGACCGTCGAAGAAGTCATTCAGCGACTCGGTGGGCGCGCGCTCATGATGAAACTGCGCGCGGAGCCGGATCCGGCGCAGCGGTATCCGGCAGCCGTAGCGCGGTTGCGGGCGCTGATGGATGATGGCGGCGCGAATCTCGAAGACAGCGTCGACCGTCTGCTCGAGCGCGTTGCGCTGTCAAAGTCCGAAGGCGAAGCAGCCGCGCCCAATCGCGTCAATCTCCTGACGCTCCACTCGACCAAGGGGCTCGAGTTCTCGCGCGTCTACATCGTCGGCGTCGAGGATAACGAACTCCTCGGATATCAATCCACGAAGGATGAAATCGAGGAAGCCCGCCGGCTGCTCTACGTCGGGATGACGCGCGCGCGCGACCGTCTGGTGCTGACACGCTGCGAACGGCGGTCGGGCCGGGATGCCGGCGGAACGATGTTTCTGGAGGAGATGGGGCTCACTGCACCATCCCAAAGCGCTTATTCAGCTTCGTCATCTTGAGGAAATAGCCGAGCCGCTGCCTGCCGGAAGCTTCGCCGGTCCCTTGCCTGTGTGCTCGATCGCGGCCATTGACGTAGAGGGTTTCGCCGACCTTCACTGCGTGACCTTGATCTTCATCGGCACTACCACCGTCCCCCACTGGAACCTGAGCACCGCCGAGTCCGCGTCGACGACCGGGAAGTAATAGGTGAGCGTCTCCATGTGCGGCCCGGTCTCGGCCGTAACACTCAGCCGCAGGGCATCCTGCGCTTCGCCCGGATAGCTCGTGTGCCAGCCGCCGAGGCCGCGGTTGAAGATCACCGTCCACGGCTTGGGCGGCTCCTCAGGAATGGTCCAGAGAGAGTAGCGTCCCGCAGCGAGCCTGTGGCCGTCTACGATCACATCCTTACTGAACGAGATCGTGGAAACCGAGTCCGCGCCGGGGTGCCATATTCGCCCGTAATGGACGAGGCTGCCGAACAGCTCGCGGCCGCGCGCGACCGGACGATTGTACGAGATCGTGACTTCCGTGCCCTGGATATGCTGACTCACGGAACCGTGTTGGCTGCGCGGGAATTGTAGTAGGAGTAGCAGGAATAGCATCATCATCCTCCCCCCGGAGAATCTATGTCACAGACAGTTTTGGTCACGGGCGCCTCGTCCGGCATCGGTCAGGCGATCGCGCAACTGCTCACCGAGCGGGGCTTCAACGTCTATGGCACGTCTCGGAAACCCACCGGCAAGCTCATCCCGCTCGACGTCCGCTCCGATGACTCTGTGCGCGCCTGCATCGACCGCGTAGGTCCGATCGACGTGCTCGTCAACAATGCCGGCTATTCCTTGATGGGCGCTGCCGAAGAAACGAGCCTCGACGAGTCGAAAGCGCAGCTCGAGACCAACTTCTTCGGCGTCGTCCGGATGGTGAAGGCTGTCCTGCCGGCCATGCGCAAAGCAGGCGCGGGCAAGATCATCACGATCGGATCGCTCGCCGGCATCACGGCGATCCCCTTTGGATCGTTTTACACGGCCAGCAAGTTCGCGCTCGAGGGATACATGGAAGCACTCTGGCACGAGCTCCGGCCCTTCGGCATCAACGTCACGCTGATCGAGCCGGGCTTCGTGTCCACGCAGATCGGCGAAAGCACGCAGGTCGCGGCCACGCCGCTCGCGGCCTATGACGGCGTCCGTCAAAGCGCCACCGCCGCCCTTGGCCGCCACGTGAAGCACGGCATCTCGCCTGAGGCGGTCGCAAATAGAGTGCTGCGCGTCATCCAAAGCCGCTCGCCCGGACTTCGTTACCGGGTGGGGACCGATGCCGCCTGGCTCCCGCGTTTGAAGAGCGTGATGCCGTGGCCGCTATTTGCCGTCGGAGTCCGGCGCACCTTCGCGGTGTAGCTTCCTGACGGTCTCGATCGTGTCGGCGTCTTCGGGCTTCTTGTCGTCCCGGTAGCGGATCACGCGCGCAAATCGGAGTGCGAGCCCGCCCGGATAATGCGGGCTGTCCTGCAGACCATTGAACGCGATTTCGACGACGAGCTCCGGCCGGACGTGCACGACGTGTCCCTCCCGGCGCACCTCGATCTCCTGGAGCCGCTTCGTCTGCCACTCGAGCAGCTCGTCAGTCATTCCCTTGAATGTCTTGCCCAGCATCACGAACCCGCCGCTCGGGTCGCGCGCGCCCAGGTGGAGGTTGGAGAGCTTGCCGTGGCGACGGCCGTGGCCCCACTCCGCGGCCAGTACGACGAGATCGAGCGTGTTCGCCTTCTTGATCTTGAACCACGCACCGCCACGCCGGCCGGCCTCGTACTTCGACTCGAGACCTTTCGCCACCAGGCCTTCCTGGCCCGCGGCGACTGCGGCGTCGAAGAAGTCTTGCGCGGCTTGCGCGTCTCCGGTGAGGATGCGCGGCGGACGGTATTTCGCAGGCAGCAATTTGCTGCGCGCGGAGTACGGCTGATCCAGGAGGGATGTTCCATCGAGATACAGGATGTCAAAAAAGAACGGGACAGCGCCGCCGAGGCCTTTCATCGTGTCCTGAAAGCGGACGGGTCGCTTGTCGGCCGTCAGCACCACGGCTTCGCCATCCAGTATGACCTCTGACATATCCATAATTGTCGATATGTCGACGACGGTGGGGAGCTCAGCGGTGATGTCATTCAGCGTGCGCGAGTAAACGCGCACCTTGTCCGCGTTTTTGTGCACCTGAATCCGAATGCCATCGAGCTTGTACTCGAACGACGCCGGACCGAGCTCCGCAAGCGCCTCTTCCACATCCGTGGCCGTCTTCGCGAGCATCGGCTTGATCGGGCGAAACAGCTCGATCGCGAAGCTCTTCAGATCGCCCTTGGCCACGGCGCCGAGGTTGCCGGCGAGCATCATGGCGCGGCGCACGTCGCTTGCGGGCAGCGCACGCGCCTTGGCGACCGCTTCGACCATGATTCCCTCGAGCGCGCCCTGGCGCAGCTCTCCCGTCAACAATCGAAACAAGAAGTCGTGTTCTTCTTTGGTGGCTTGCGAGAACAGCGCACCGAGCAAGCGCTGCTTTTCCGCCGCCGAGCCCTTCCCCGCCGTGCTGGAAATCTGCTCGAGCGTCTCATCGACATCGCGTAATTGCAGTCGTGCCGTCGTGCCGACGTGAGACTTGGCCTTTTGCAGCGTCGCCCACCCGACGCCGATCTTTGATTGCCTCACCCTGCCCGACAGATACGCGATGGCGAGCTCGACCTCGTCGGGCCCTGCCTGTTTCAGGAGATCGGCGAGGAGCTGGATCTTGGCAAGGCGGCCGGAGGTGGCCGCCACTTGGTTCGAAGTAGAGACAAGCGCCGAGAGAAGCACGCCTGAAAGTTACGCGCGAAAGTGCAGCGGGTCCCGGAGGTTTTGGAGCTCCCGATAATAGTAGAGGGCCGTCGGCCGGCGATCCTTGAATTGCAACGACTTCAAGAACGCGAGCTCTTCGTCCGTCGCCGTACCACTCAGCAACGGATCGCGCAGAAACTCGACCAGTCCCTTCTCCTGGCCGCCGTTCAACCGTTCACTGTACTCGAAGCGCTTCTGCTCGCCCGTCGCGAGCGAAACGGTGAGCGCAAACGTCGCCGGATCCCATTCCCACGCGTCTATCACCGCATCGAGGCGAGCGCGCTGCTTCGGCGTAACGTGCATCACGTCGCTGCCCAGGTGCACGACGTTGAGCAGCGTCTGCGCGACGAGGCTCTCCAATTCCCCGAACGACTGCCGCTCGATGATGGCGCGCACCGGCTCGACCTGGTCGGTCGCACACTTGCGCAGGATCAGCGCGCGCAATTCCGGAAACAGCGGCGCGACGTCGCCGAACCGGCGCTTGCGCTCTTCCTTCAGATGCGCATCGGCGACGCGTGCCAGCTCGCCGTGCGGCAGCTTGAGGAAGCGGTCCATGCGGTCGTAAATGTCGGTGCGGTCGGGCGCCGGCGGTGATTTCTTGTGCGTGAGCAGCTGCGAGACGTACGACTCCGTGACGCCGGCGGCGTCGGCCAGATCGCGCTGATCGAGGTCCAGCTCATCGAGGCGCTGCCGGATCACCAAGGCTACATCCATCTTAACCAGTCCCCGTTAATATGTTGATACCCTATATGCATAACTTGACAAACTTAGTACAGTCCGGTAAGTTGTGCCAGTTGAGACTCAGCCGGTCACGCGCAAAGCGAGGCGAAGGAGCGTTCATGCTGGAGATTCACTGTCATTCTTGTGGCGGGTTCATTGGTAATCCAGCAGGGACGACGTACCGGGAGTCGCCGATGGCGACGCCCCCGGTCGCGCCGCACAGCGGTTTGTGCGTCTGTGGTGACGCAACGGTGTATGGCCCAGCGCCTGAGAATGCGGCGAGCGGGCTTCGCGGGATACATCGCATTCGATCGGCATCCCGCAATTAGCAGCAATCGTTCGGCCGCGCGCAGCCCGCTCGTTCCGGACCGCGGGCCCGCGCGCTGTCCCACCTGCGGCGAGTATCTCGAGTTCCGCACCGACCGCAACGGCCGCATGATGGAACATTGCGCCTGCGGCCACACCGCCTTCGTCGAGCGCCGCACCGGTAAACGCGAGGAGTCTACGCAATGACGAAGGAAGTCGCCTTAGAAATCGAAGGGACGGTTTCGGAGCTGCTCCGCAACTCGACGTTCCGGGTCACGCTGGTCAACGGGCATTCAGTGCTGGCGACGATCGCGGGCAAGATGCGCAAGTTTCGGATTCGGGTTCTGGCGGGAGATCGGGTGACGCTCGCCTTATCGCCCTACGATCTCACCAGAGGCCGCATCGTCTACCGACACAAATAAAAACCAGCGCTGGACTTCTACTCTACCGCCAAAACCTCGGGATCCTCGAGGTTTTTTTGGTGCATCCCGGTGGACCGTTCTGGGCCAAGAAGGACGAGGGCGCCTGGTCGATTCCGAAGGGTGAATTCGTGGAGGGCGAAGATCCGCTGGATGCAGCCAAGCGCGAGTTCACGGAAGAAACGAGCCTCACGGCGTCGGGAGACTTCGTCCCGCTGAAGCCGCTCAAGCAGCCGGGCGGCAAAGTCGTGCATGCATGGGCGGTAAAAGGCGACGCCGATCCGGCGCGCGTGCGCAGCAACAGCTTCGTGCTGAAAGGGCGCGAATATCCGGAGGTCGATCGCGCGGCGTGGTTCGGGTTGGCTGAGGCTCGGAAGAAAATCCTGCGCGGGCAGGTGGGATTCCTCGACCAGATGCAGGCCCTAAACCCCGAGCTCCATTAGCGCCCCCTCGTGCTCCAACAGCCAGCGCTTCGTATCCAATCCCCCACCGAAGCCCGTCAGCTCGCCCTTTGATCCCACCACCCGATGACACGGGACGATGATCGGAATCGGGTTCTTCCCGTTCGCGAGACCGACGGCGCGCGTCGCGTGCTTGTCGCCGAGGAGTTTGGCGAGCGCGCCGTAGCTCGTGGTCGTGCCATACGGGATCTGCCGCAGGGCGTTCCACACGCGGTGCTCGAACGCCGAGCCGAGCGCTTCGAGCGGCAGTTCGAAATTCGTGCGACTACGCGCGAAATATTCCTCGAGCTGTTGGCGCGCACGTGCGAGCACGTCGGCGGCCGGCCCTTCCCTGGCTTCCACCCAATGCGCCTGGTGCGTCGGCGCCGGCCCGCGCCGCGAGGTCGGAAAGAAAACGCCGGTCAGCGCCGTGTCGGAAGCGGTGAGAACGAGCTCACCGATCGGCGTGCGGAGGCGGGTGAAGGTCTGAGGCATGATGGATAATAGTCAGGTTTAGCGCTCGCGCATGGGGTAAATTCGCCCTGTGACCATTCTCATCGAGGCGGCCGTCGAGTCGCTGGACGCCGCGCTCGCGGCGGCCGAGGGTGGGGCGCACCGCATTGAGCTTTGCACCGATCTGGCGCAGGGCGGCACGACTCCCGATCTGAACCTCCTTCAAGCTCAACTTCCTATTCCGGTTTTCATCCTCGTGCGTCCCCGCGCGGGCGATTTCGTCTATACAGACGCCGAGCATCGCACGATGCTGGAGCAAATCTCTCGAGCCAGGAGTGCGGGCGCGCACGGCATCGTGACCGGAGACCTGAGCCTCGATCGCACCCGCGATCTCATCGCCGCCGCTCGGCCGCTCCCCGTGACGTTTCATCGTGCATTCGACGTCTTCCCGGATCGCACCGAAGCGCTGGAGCGGCTCATTAGCCTTGGCGTCGACCGCCTGCTGACGTCGGGTGGGGGTGGCGCAGCGACGGCGGCCGAGGGCGCGGATCAGATTCGGGCGTTGGTCGCGCAAGCGAACGGAAGGATCGTGATCCTGCCCGGCGGCGGCATCAATCCCGAAACCGTCGCCCGGCTCGTCCGGGAGACGGGGGTGCGCGAAGTACACTTCAGTGTGAGAGATGCGGACAAGGTAAGGAAGGTCGCGCAGGCGCTCAGCGCACTCTGACTCTGTAGGCCCCTTCCGAATTGTCCAATGCCCAGTCCGACACGTAGCCGCTGAGTTTGGTTTTCAGGAGCGTGCGAATTGCCGGCCGCAGGACTGCGCCACCCTCCGACCCTTTTCCCTTCCCGGTGATGATCAGCACGACTGCGCCGGGCTCTCGGCGCCGCCACGTATCGATGAAGCCGCGGACGGCAGCTTCGGCTTGCGCAGCGGACATGCCGTGCAGGTCGATGCGGCCGGCGAGCGGCGCGCCCAGGAGGTCGTCGGAGGAGTCGAAGCGCGGGTGGGTGGGGCGACGGCGCGTCATGGGATAGAATAGCTTATCCGGTGTGCTTCCCCTCCTGACCCGCGCCCTCTGGCCCGCCAGAACCTACGCACGAGACCAGTTGCCCGAGCGCGTGCTCCAATTCGGCAGCGGCATGCTGCTGCGCGCGCTGTGCGACGCGGCCGTGGACACGGCAAACCGGGCAGGCACACATGCCGGCCGCATCGCCGTCGTGCAGAGCACCGCGGAAGGAGCGGCCCGCTCCAGTGCTCTAAACGCCCAGGACGGGCTGTTCACGCTGGTCGAGCGCGGCCTGTCCGGCGGCGCGCCACTTGAGCGGGTCGGCCTCATCGGCGCGATCTCGCGCGCGCTCGCCGCGGACAGTCAGTGGAACGTCGTGCGCGACGTAGCGGCGCGGCCCGAGATCCAAGTGATCGTCAGCAATGTCTCGGAGGCGGGGTTCCGGATCGACGCACCCTTCCTCGGTCGGCTGACGGACGCGCTGTACGCCCGATTCACACGCACACCGGATGCGCCACCTGTGTTCGTCATCCCGACGGAACTCGTCCCGGACAACGGACCGCGGCTCGCGGCGATGGTCGATGAACTGGCGTCGCGGCAGGACCGGCCGCAGGCGTTCCGCGACTGGCTCAATGCCCGCGTGCGATTCTGCTCTTCGCTGGTGGACCGGATCGTGACCGCGCCGCCGCCCGACCAACACTCGGCCCTCGAGGCGCAGCTCGGCTACCGCGACGCGCTGCTCACCGTGGCCGAACCGTACTCCCTGTGGGCCATCGAGGCGGACCCCACCGAGCTGCGCGCGGTCTTGCCTATTGAGAGCGCGAGCGTGCTGTTTGCACCCGATATCAGCTTCTACCGCGAGCGCAAGCTGCGCTTGCTCAACGCAGTCCATACCGCGACCGCGCCGCTCGCGCTCCTCGCCGGCGTCCGCACCGTGCGTGAGACGACCGTGCATCCGATGCTCGCGCCCTTCCTCAAGCAACTGTTCAAGGAGATCATCCCCGTGACCGATCTTCCCGTGGATGACGCGCGCGCTTTTGCGGATCAAGTGCTCGAACGGTTCGCGAATCCGTGGCTCGACCACGAGTGGCGCGTGATTGCGACGAATCAGGAGGAGAAGTTCCGGATCCGCGTCGTGCCGCTCATCTCCAGACGGGCTCAGCCGGACCTCGCGCTCGCCGCGGCTGCGCACCTGTTGTTCACCCGAGCGCCGCTCGCGTCGCTGGGCGAGGCGGCGCACATCCCGGAGTTCGCCGCGGCGACGACGCGCTGGCTGGCTGTCCTCGAGCGGGATGGCGTCGAGGCCGCGCTCGCGCATGATTGATCGCCTAACGTCCGTCGGCGTCATCGCCGTCGTCCGGCTGCTCGAAACAGCGGACCTGCGGGCCGCGGCTAGGGCCTTAGCGGCGGGCGGCGTGGACGTTATCGAGGTGACGCTCACCACGCCGGGCGCGCTCGACGCGATTGCTCGCCTCAGCTCCAACGCTCACCAGAGCCTCGTAGGAGCTGGGACGGTGCTGGACGAAGGCTCGGCCCGCGATGTGGTCGCAGCGGGCGCGCGGTTCGTCGTCAGTCCGACGCTCGAGCGCGGCGTGATTCGCGTCTGCAGCGACCTGAACGTGCCCTGCATCCCCGGTGCCCTCACGCCGACGGAGCTGCTCGACGCGTGGCGCGCAGGCGCGGGCCCGGCACTCATCAAGCTGTTCCCGGCATCCGCCGTGGGGCCACGCTATCTGCGCGAGGTCCTCGCACCCCTGCCCTTCCTGCGCGTGGTGCCTTCGGGAGGCGTGTCGCTCGAAAACGCCGGCGAGTGGATCCGGGCGGGCGCGGCCGCGGTGAGCGTGGGCAGCGCGCTGGTCAGCGCGGAACTCATCCGTGACTCGGCCTGGGCCGAGCTCACCCGCCGCGCGCGCGCCCTGGTGGACGCCGTGGCCGCGGCCCGGGCAGCTTGAGCGTCGTCACGTTCGGCGAGCTCCTGCTGCGGCTCAGCCCGCCGGGCGAGCAGCGGCTGCTCGAGTCGCCGGTACTCCACACGTTCTTTGGCGGCGCCGAAGCCAACGTCGCCGTGGCGCTGCGACACCTCGGCGTCCCTTCTTCTTATATCACGCGTCTCCCCGATGGCCCTCTGGGCGACGCGGGGCTCGACGCGCTGCGGCGCGAAGGCGTGTCAGTGGACCGTGTGTTGCGCGGCGGCTTTAGGCTCGGTCTGTACTTCGTGGAGCCCGGCGCGGACCTGCGCACCATGCGGGTCGTGTATGACCGCGCGGGCTCAGCGTTCTCACAGATCGCCCCCGCCGACGTGGACTGGGCCGCCGCACTCGCAGACGCGCCCTGGCTGCACGGCACCGGGATCACGCCGGCCCTGGGCGACGGACCGGCTGCGGCCCTGAGCGACGGGTTCGTCGCCGCTCACAAACGCGACGTGACAGTCAGCCTCGATCTCAACTACCGCGAAGCGCTGTGGCGCGCTCGCGACCCGAGGCCGGTACTCGAGCCATTGGCGCGGCAGGCCAACGTGCTGATCGGCAACCGCGAGGCGGTGCGCGCGATGCTCGGCGTCGAAGCAAGTGGCGATGCGCTCGCGCCTGCGCTCGCGGACCGGTTCGGCTGCCGCGCGGTGGCCATCACCGAGCGCGAGATCCTCGGCCCCCGCGAGCACGCCTGGAGCGCCGTGCTGTACGACAGCAGGGCGCGCGCAGTCGTCAGATCGCACAGGCATGTGGTGCAGGTCGTGGATCGCGTGGGCGGCGGCGACAGCTTCACGGCCGGCCTGATCGCGGCGCTGCTCGCGAAGCGGTCGCCGCAGGACGTCGTGGAGTTCGCGGCCGCGGCCGGCGCGCTGAAGCTCGGCCAGTCTGGCGACTTCGGCCGCTCGACGGCGGCGGACGTGAGCCACCTGGCGGAGACCGCGCGATGTACATGACGTTCCGCTGGTTCGGACGGGCGGACCCGATACCGCTGGCGCACATCCGCCAAATCCCCGGCGTGCAGGGCGTCGTGAGCGCGCTGTACGACGTGCCGGTCGGCGACACGTGGCCGCGCGATCGGCTCGCGAACTTGCAAGACGACATTGCGAACGCCGGGCTTCGGCTCGCCGTCGTCGAGAGCATTCCGGTCCACGAAGACATCAAGCTCGGCCGGCCGACGCGGGATCGGCTGATCGCGAACTACTGCGAGAGCGTCCGCACCATGGGCGAGCTCGGCGTGCAGGTGCTGTGCTACAACTTCATGCCCGTGTTCGACTGGATGCGCACCGATCTCGCGATGCCGCTGCCCGATGGATCGACCGCGCTCGCGTATGATGACAGGGACTTGGGGCTCGGGATTGGAGATTTGCCGGGGTGGGCCACGGCCTACGGGGCGGACGAGCTGCGTGCCATCCTCGCTGCGTATCGTGAGGTCGATGCCGAACGGCTGTGGGATCATCTCGCGTATTTCCTCGAGCGCGTCGTCCCCGTCGCCGAGCAGGCGGGCGTGCGGATGGCGATCCACCCGGACGATCCACCCTGGCCCATCTTCGGGTTGCCGCGCATCATCTGCCGCGGGAGGGACTTGGAGCGGGTTGTCGAGCTCGTTGACCATCCCGCCAACGGCGTGACGTTCTGCACCGGCTCGCTCGGCGCCCTCCCCGAGAATGATCTGCCGGCGATGGTGCGGCGCCTCGGCCCCCGCATCCACTTCGCGCATTGCCGCAACGTCCGCATCACCGGCGACCGCAAGTTTCACGAGACGCCGCATCCCTCGGGAGACGTGAGTCTTGCCGACGTGCTCCGAGCGTTGCGCGACACCGGCTTCGCCGGACCGATGCGACCCGACCACGGGCGGATGATCTGGGGCGAGCGGGGGCGGCCGGGCTACGGGTTGTACGATCGAGCGTTGGGGGCGATGTATTTGCAGGGATTGTGGGAAGGGCTGGGAGGCAACGGTTAGCAACACGCCCCTGTGTTGAGGGATGACTCGATCCTGCATTGGACCGTCTACCCAACTCCCGCATCTTTCAGATACTGTCCCGCGACTTTCGCATACTGCGCAATCGCAACCTCGGGCTCTTCAATCTCCGCGTGCCACCGCTTCTCCCACTCGAAACTGTAGAACCCGCGGTAGCCGATCTTCGCGAGCGCCGCGATCTGCCGTTTCACAGGCACGTCACCCGTCCCGGTGAGGACGTAGCGGCGGTCGCTGCCGGCGGCGACGGAATCCTTGAGATGGGTGTGCCGGATGTAGCGTCCGAGCTGCCGTACCGTGTCCTCAGGCTGCTCCTTGCCCGACACGAAGGTGTGATGCGCGTCCCAGAGCAGCGCCACGTTGGGTGAGTCGGCTCGTTGGAGGATCTCGAGCAACGCGGGCGAGTCGGTGAAGGCGCCGTGGGACTCGATGATCACCGTGATGTCTTTGTCGCGCGCATAATCGCCCAGCTCGTGCAGCGCAGCGCCGATGTGCGCGAGCATCTCGTCGCGCGGCACATCCTTCACGTACTCGTTGCCGAACACGCGCACATACGGCGCGCCGAGCGCGTCGGCCAGATCGATAAAGCGCCGCGCCTCGTCGAGCTGCGCGGCGTGCTTGACCGGATCCATGTCGTGCATCTGCGCCGACGCGCCGAGATCGGAGACGATCAGCCCGTGCGCCGCGAGCTGCCGCTTCGCGTCACCGATACGCTCGGGCGCCAGCTCCGGCACCTTGGTGAGATCCATGTTCGTCAGGATGCCGCGCAGCTCGATCGACGCGAACTGATGCTCGGCCGCGAAGTCGAGGATCCTGGGCCAGGGCCAAGTGGGGCAGCCGAGGGTGGAGAACCCGAGCGGCAGCTGCTTGGCCGCTTGCCACGGCAACAGCAGCGCAGCGGTTGTTCCAACGAACTCCCTGCGGGTAGTCATCGCGTGTTCTGAAAGTAGCTTTGAAGTCACCGTGACGCACGACCAGTCCCCAGTCCCCAGTCCCCGATCCCGGTATCGATGGACCATCTGCGCCCTCTTGTTCGCGGTCACGACCATCAACTACATGGACCGCCAAGTCCTGAGCATCCTCGCGCCGACGTTGCAGCGCGAGCTCGTCTGGTCGGAGTCGCAGTACGCAGCCGTGGTCTACTCGTTCACCTTCGTGTACGCGTTCGGATTCCTGATCGCCGGGCGCTGGCTCGACCGCGTGGGCGTGCGCCGCGGCTTTGCTACAGCGGTGGTCGTGTGGAGCCTGGCGGCGATCGGCCATGCGCTCGCCCGCACGACCGCCGCCTTCGCGGCCGCGCGCGCACTCCTCGGCCTCGGCGAATCGGCCAACTTTCCCGGCGCCATCAAGAGCGTGGGCGAATGGTTCCCCAAGGAGGAGCGCGCCCTGGCCACCGGCATCTTCAACGCCGGCACCAACACCGGCGCGATCGTCACGCCGCTCATCGTCCCGTTCATCGCGCTGAATTGGGGCTGGCGCTGGGCGTTTGTTGGGACGGGGTCGCTCGGTTTTCTGTGGCTGATCCTGTGGCTGGCGCTGTACCGTAGTCCCGCACGCGAGGCCCCAACCCCTAACCCCCAGCCCCGAGTTCCGTGGCTCCACCTGCTCCGCATGCGTCAAACATGGGCCATCGTCGCCGGCAAGTTCCTCGCCGACCCCGTGTGGTGGTTCTATCTGTACTGGCTCCCGAAATTCCTGGATCGCACCTACGGCATCAAGCTGGCGCAGGTCGCCCTTCCTCTTATTACGGTGTATGTAATCGCCGATGTCGGGTCTATCGGCGGCGGGTGGCTGTCGAGCCGTCTGCTCAAACGCGGCTGGACCGTGAACCGCGCGCGCAAAACGGCGATGCTGCTGATGGCGGTCGCGATCGTGCCCACTGCGCTCGCGCCGTACGCCGGCAGCATGTGGACCGCCGTGCTCATCATCAGCCTGGCGGCCGCCGCGCATCAGGGCTGGTCGGCCAACGTCTATACGCTCGCGAGCGATATGTTCCCGCCGAGCGCCGTGGCGTCGGTCTCCGGCATCGGCGGCTTCGCGGGCGCCATAGGCGGCGTGCTGTTCCAGTGGCTCACCGGCCGGATTCTCGACGCGACCGGAGGCAACTACGCCTCGATCTTCGCGGTATGCGGATTTGCTTACGTCACTGCGTGGACGATCATTCATTTGTTAGCGCCAAGGCTTGAACCCGTGTCTCTTTAGAGTGTTGAATATGGAGACTCTATGATCGCTGCAGCACTGCTCCTCTCTCTCCTCCAAGTCACCCCCAACACCCTCACGCCCGCGGAGCGAGCTTCGGGCTGGCGTCTTTTATTCGACGGCCGCACGCTCACCGGCTGGCGCGGTCTCGGCTACGACACCGTGCCCACCGCCCACTGGGTCGTGGTGAACGGCGCGATCAAGAAGATCGCGTCGGGCAACGTGCCGCGCGTCGCCGACGGGCGGCCGCTCGTCGGCGGCGACCTCATGACTATGGACTCGTTCGCCGATTTCGAGCTGAGCTTCGAGTGGAAAGTCACGCCGGGCGCGAACAGCGGCGTCAAATACAACGTGTCCGAAGCGATGTCGCTGGCCCAAGGAGGCGCGGGCACCCAGGGGGGGCCCACGCACTCCGCCCTCGGCTTCGAGTACCAGATTCTCGACGACGACCGGCACGAGGACGGCAAGCTGCCGACCCACCGCTCCGCCGCGCTGTACGATCTGATCGCGCCCAACGCGAAGAAGGACCTGCGCCCCGTGGGCCAGTGGAACCGCTCGCGCATCGTGTTCCGCGGCAACCACGGCGAGCACTGGCTCAACGGGCAGAAAGCCGTCGAGTTCGAGCTCGGCACGGTGCATATGGATTCGTTGCTCGCCGCCAGCAAGTACAAGACGATTCCCGGATTCGGGGAAAAGCGCCGCGGCCACGTCGTCTTGCAGGACCACGGAGACGAGGTCTATTTCCGCGATATAAAAGTGAGGCCACTATGAAACGCCGTCGCTTCGTGAAAACCGCTTCCAGCGCCGCGCTCGGACTCATGGCGGCGCGTGCGCCGCTCTTCGCCAAGGGCTCGCCGAGCGAGAAGGTTGTGGTCTGCGTGATGGGCCTGAACGGCCGCGGGACCGTGCTGGCGAAAACGTTCGCCAAGACGCCGCATGCCGAAGTCGCCGCCCTGTGCGACGTGGACAGCACGGTGCTGGCCAAGGGCGCCGCCGCTGTTGGCCAGTCCCAAACCCCGAGCCCCAAGTCCCTCGCAGATTTCCGCCGCGCGCTCGACGATAAGTCGATCGACGCACTCGTGATCGCGACGCCAGACCATTGGCACGCGCCCGCCGCCATCCTCGCGATGTCGGCCGGCAAGCATGTCTACCTCGAGAAGCCGTGTGGCCACAACGCGCGTGAAGGCGAGCTGCTGGTGGACGCGCAGCGCAAGACCAAGCGAGTGGTCCAGATGGGCACGCAGCGCCGCAGCTCGCCGCGCGCCATCGAGGCCGTGCAGGCGATTCGGGACGGGATCATCGGCCGTCCGTACTTCGCCCGCGCGTGGTACGCGAACCGCCGCGCAACGATCGGGCGGGGCAAGCCCGCGCCGGTACCCGGTAGCCTCGACTACGAGCTGTGGCAGGGGCCGGCGCCGCGGGCGCCGTACAAGGACAACCTGATTCACTACAACTGGCACTGGTTCCGCCGGTGGGGCACGGGCGAGATCTGCAACAACGGCACGCATGAGATCGACGTCGCCCGCTGGGCCCTCGGCGTCGATCATCCGGTGCGCGTCACCTCCGCGGGCGGCCGCTATCACTTCGACGACGACTGGGAGTTCACCGACACGCAGGAGGCGGCGTTCGAGTTCGATGGCGGCCGGTCGATCGCTTGGCAGGGGCTGAGCTGCAATCCCTATCCCGTCGAGGGCCGAGGTCGCGGGACCATGATCCACGGCACGACAGGCTCGATGGTGCTCGATCAGGACGGGTACGTCGTGTACGACATGGACAACAAGGTCGTGAAGCAGAACGTCGCGCCCCCACCGTCGGGCACCGATTCGCTCGCGGTGAGCGGCGACGATCAGCTTACGGCGCTCCACATCGCGAACTTCGTCGAGGGCGTCCGCACCGGCTCGGCCGTCAGCCAGCCGATCGAGGAGGGTGCGAAGAGCGTGCTGCTCTGCCATCTGGGCAACATCGCGCAGTGGACGGGTCGCGCGCTCCGCGTCGATCCCGCGACGGGCCGCATCCAGGGCGACGAGGCCGCGATGGCTTATTGGCAGCGGGAGTACGCGCCCGGGTGGACGCCGACGGTCTGAGAGGATTCAACACTCTGAAGAGTGAGCCCAGGAAATCACTGCGCTTCAAGCGCAGTGCTCTATTGGGCCCACTCTTTAGAGTGTGGACTAAAACGAAGCTGACCTCTAATTGATCTTAAGCCCCAGATAATTGATCTTAAGCCCAGATAATTGATCTTAAGCCCAGATCGTTTTTTCGACCCCGATCCTTCAGTGCGGCGCGTCGCGCGCGCGCTGTACGAAGAGACGCGCGACCTCCCGATTGTCTCGCCCCACGGCCACGTGGATCCGCGCATTCTCGCCGAGAACGCGCCGTTCCCCGAGCCGGCGTCGCTGATCGTTCAGCCCGACCACTACATCCTGCGCCTGCTGTACGCCAACGGCGTTCCGCTCGAAGCCTTGCTGAAGGCGGAGCCCCGCCGCGTGTGGCAGCTATTCGCCGAGCACTATTACCTGTTCCGCGGCACCCCGAGCGGGGCGTGGCTCGACTACGAGCTGTTCGAGGTATTCGGCGTTCGGGATTCGGTATCGGGTGAAACTGCTCCACGGATCTACGACGAGATTGTCGAAAAGCTCAAGAGCCCCGAATTCCGGCCGAGGGCCCTGTTCGAGCGCTTCAACATCGAGGTGCTGGCGACGACGGACGCGGCGACCGATAGCCTGGAACACCATTGCGCCATCCGCGAATCCGGCTGGAAGGGCCGCGTGATCCCGACATTTCGGCCGGACGCGCAGTTCAAGATTGCCTCGCCGGAGTTTGATGCGCTCGGGGCACGCGATTACTCAGGGCTAGTACGCGCACTCGCCGAGCGCCGTGCGTACTTCAAGCAGCTCGGTGCGACAGCGACCGATCACGCCGTGCTCGAACCCTACACTTCGGTGCTCCCCGAAGAAGAGGCCGAGCGCCTGTTTCTGCGGGCGCGCCAGGGGGAGGCGACGCCGGACGACGAGCGCCGCTTCACCGCGCACTTACTGATGGAAATGGCGCGTTTGTCGCTCGTCGACGGGTTGGTGATGCAGATCCATGCCGGCGCGCTGCGCGATCACAACAAGGTGGTGTTCGAGCGCTTCGGTCCCGACATGGGCGCCGACATTCCGGTGGCGACGGAGTTCACGCGCAACTTGCGCCCGCTGCTCAATGCCTACGGCAACGATCCGCGGTTCACGCTCGTGCTGTTCACGCTGGACGAATCGACCTACAGCCGCGAGCTCGCGCCGCTTGCGGGCCACTACCCCGCGGTGCGCCTCGGCCCCCCGTGGTGGTTCCACGATTCTATGGAAGGCATGCGGCGCTTCCGCGAGCGCACGACCGAAACGGCGTCGATCTACAAGACCGCCGGGTTCAACGACGACACGCGCGGGTTCTGCTCGATCCCTGCGCGGCACGACCTGGCGCGGCGCATGGATGCCAATTATCTCGGCGGCCTGGTGGCGCGCCACGTGATCGACGAGAGCGACGCGCGCAGGATGGCGCGGGCGCTTGCGTATGAGCTGGTGAAAACAACGTACCGGCTCTGAACTTTACGCGGGCGGGCTTAATCCCCCAATTCTCGCATCCTTGCGGCCTTCCGTCCCCCTCAGCAGCTTCGACGAGTCCCCGCCCCGCTGGAGGAGTC
>DASWEL010000225.1:0-7044 GCA_036394755.1 Gemmatimonadales bacterium
GGCGTGCGATAGCGGCTCCAACCCGGCACGGGACGCATGAACAGAATTTGGTCGAGAGTGAGCTCTCCGTGGTAGAGGCTCTCCTCGGCCGGCTGAAGCACAAGCTGGTTGGGCCGAACCTTCAGGATCTGCGCCACCCGATCTGCGAGCCCGTCATGAGTGCCGGGCGGGACGAACTGCACATGAACCTCCACCCGCCCATCCGTGCGCTGTACCTCGACGTACGGGGCGGTCGAGTCCTTGCCGTACTTGGCATCGTCATAGGCCCGCTCCAGATAATCGAGCGACGGCGCGATGCAGAACGTCGAGTACGCTGGAGCTTGCTCGAGCGTGAGAGTGCCACGGGCGACGACACCGCTTGCCCTGATGTTGTTGACCGCGCGGGCGAAGTCCGGGTAGAGCTCGATCGCGAGGGGCTGCAGGGTGGCGCGCGGCGGCGCGCTCGAAATGACGAGCGCTGCCTGGATCGTCTCTCCGCTGTTCTCGAGGACAACTCCAGTGGCCTTCCCGTTCTTCGCGAGGACCGTCGCACGCGCGCCGCGCCGAATCTCCACACCCGACACCTTGGAGAGTGCCTGCGTGACGTTCGAACGCGCGGGCCGGAAGACTCCGGCGGCGCTCCCGGCATGATGGTGGAGGAAATTGAACGCCGTGCCACCCGAGCGAGGCCCCTGTTTGAGGTGCCAGATGCCGAGCGCGCCGAGCAATCCCTTCAGGACGTCACTCTCGAACCAGTCGTCGAGCAGCTCGGCGATCGACATCGGGAGAATGCGCGCGAGGTCGATGACGGTCTGCTTGCCGCGGCGGCGAACGTACAGGCCGAGTCCGGCGATCCGCGCGAGCTCGCGCGCGTCGGTCGACTCGATGTCGGGCGGCGGCACGAGATAGAGTCGCTCCAGCACGCTCGCGAGCGTCCGCATGCGCCGGCAGAAATCCGGCCACTTCGCGGCGTCGCCGGGGCTGATGCGCCGGATTGCCTCGGCAGATCTGCCGATGTCGCGCGACAGCTCGAGCGTGCCGCCGGCGGGGAGCGGCGCCGTGATCCAGGGGTCCGGCTCCTCGATGCGCAGGCCTGCACCGGAAAGGCCGAGGTCCCGGATCACGACGTCGGGGAGCCAACCGATGTCGGCGGACGGGTCCGGCGCCTGATGCTGCTCCACGACCAGGACGCGCTTGCCCGCGCGCGCGAGGTAGTGCGCGGTGACCAGCCCATTCGCCCCGGCGCCGATGACGATCGCGTCGTAGCTCATGCGCCGTTCTTCAGAATCGTCATCGCCGCGAGCCGCCCCGACGCGCCCATGATCCCGCCGCCCGGGTGCGTACCCGAGCCGCACTGATAGAAGCCGCGGACCGGCGTCGCGAATTTTGCCCACCCCGGTGCCGGACGCAGGAAGAACAGCTGATGCAGCGCCAGCTCGCCGGCGAAGATGTTGCCTTCCGAAAGGCCGGTGATCTTCTCGATGTCGAGCGGCGTGATGACCTGCCGGTGCAGAATCTGCGATTTGAATCCGGGCGCGAAGTTCTCGACCGTGTTCACGACCGCGTCGCCGAACGCCTCACGCTTCGCGTCGGTCCAACCGCCGTTCAGGTGGTACGGGGCGTACTGCACGAAGATCGACATGACGTGCTTCCCCGGCGGCGCCATGCCCGGATCGATCATCGAGGGAAACACGATGTCCATATACGGGCGGCGCGAGAATTCGCCGTACTTCGCGTCGTCGTACGCACGCTCGACGTAGTCGAGGCTGGGACTGATCGAGAACGCGCCACGATGTTGCCGGCCGATGCCCGGCATGCAAGTGAAGCTCGGCAACGCATCGAGTGCGAGATTCACCTTGCCCGAGGAGCCGCGGAATTTGAAGCGCTTGATGTCCTGGACGAACTCGGCGGGCAGCTGATCGGACTCGAGCAGTTGCAGGAACGTGCGCCGGGGGTCGAGGCTCGACACGACAATTCCCGCAGACAACTCGTCACCGTTTTCCAGCACGACGCCAGTGGCGCGGCCATTACGGACGAGGACCTTCGACACGCCGGCATCGCACCTGATCTCAGCTCCGAACGAGCGGGCGGCGGACGCGATCGATTCGCTCACCGCGCCCGTGCCTCCTTTCGCGAATCCCCACGCCCGAAATACGCCGTCCAGCTCCCCCATGTAATGATGAAGGAGCACGTACGCGGTGCCGGGAGAGCGCGGCCCCAGGAACGTGCCGATAATACCGCTCGCCGACTTGGTGGCCTTTAAGACGTCGGTCTCGAACCATTCGTCCAGGAAGTCGGCCGAGCTCATCGTCATCAGCTTGACGAGGGCGTGCAGCCGCTCTCCGCCCAGGCCGCGGAAATGCTTGCCCAGCTTGAGCAACCCGATGAGATCGGACGGCGCGAACGACGTCGGATCAGGCGGCACCATGCCGAGGATCGGCTTCACCGCTTGCGCCATGAAATGCATCAGGCGCCCGTACTCGTCGTACGCCTCGGCGTCGCGCGGCGAATGGCGGTACAGCTCGCGGCGGGTTTCGTCGTGATCGCCCCAGGCGGCGAG
Organism: Gemmatimonadales bacterium; assembly: GCA_036394755.1. Lineage (GTDB taxonomy): Bacteria > Gemmatimonadota > Gemmatimonadetes > Gemmatimonadales > GWC2-71-9 > 20CM-2-65-7. Next base: position 2,540 of record DASWEL010000225.1, read on the forward strand.
GTAGTCGCCGTTCTCCATCGGCGTGACCGTGCTCTCGAGCGGCAGGATGTGCAGCCCATGCCGCGGCAGGTCGAGATCGCGAATGATCTCGGGCCGCAGCAAGCTGACGACGTAGGAGAACATCGTGAACTTGAAGCCCGGGAAGATCTCTTCGGTGACGGCGGCGCCGCCGACGCGTGGCCGGCGCTCGAGCACCAACACCGACTTCTTGGCGCGCGCGAGATAGGCGGCCGTGACGAGACCGTTGTGGCCGCCGCCGATGACGATCGCGTCGTAGCGTTTCATGCGCGCTTGCGCTCGGGGTTGAAGAACGGCAGCGGCGTGACGTGCGCCTGCGCCTGCTTGCGGCGGTGCTCCACGGTGAGCTCCATGCGGACTTCCGTTCCGGGAGCATGCTCGGATCCGAGATGCGCCAACGCCATGTAACGCTTGAGCAGCGGCGACCAGCCACCGCTCGTCGCGTAGCCCAGCTGCTTGCGACCGCCACGATCGTAGATCGGCACGCTGGTGCGCCACGCCTGGCTCGGCAGCCGCGGCGGCAAGCCCACTGCGGCGTACAGCTGCTCCAGCGAATCCCAGTCGACGGTGAGGCCGGTGAACTGCCACGCGGGACCGCGTTTCCGCTCGGCCTCGAGCGCCGCCTGGCCGTTGTAGCGCTCCTTGTCGGTCGCGACGGTCCAACCGAGCCCGAGCTCGAGTGGCGACGATTTCTGCGATTCGATCAACGCGTGCCGCGAGGAGAAGTAGTCCACCTCGATCAGCAGCAGCCCCGCTTCGATCCGCGCGACGTCGAGCGCCAGCATGCCCGCCGGAGTGATGCCGTAGGGCGTGCCGGTTTCGATCAGGGCATCCCAGAGCGGGACGGCCTGTGACGCATCAACCCAGACCTCGAACCCCAAGTCCCCCGTATAGCCGGTGCGCGAGATGGTAACGGGGATGCCGCGGATCTTGGCGCTCGTCAGCCGGAAGTACTTGAGCGCGGACAGATCGCGCTCGGCGGCGATCTGGAGAATCGCGCGCGAGCTCGGACCCTGGAGCGACACTGCGGCGGTGGACTCAGAAACGTCCTCGATTTTCAACTCGAGACCCAACGCGTTGAGATGCAGCCAGCGCAGCGTCGGATCGGCGGACGTCATGCGAAACGTCTGCTCACTGAGGACCGAGATCGTGCCGTCGTCGATCTGCTTGCCTTCGTTGTCGCACCACGGCGTGTACAGCACCTGTCCGACTTTCGCTTTGCCGATGTTGCGCGTGACGACGTGATCGAGCAGTCGCGCCGCGTCGCGGCCGGTGACGAGGTACTTGTAGAGCGGCGAGACGTCGAACAGGGCCGCCGAGTTCCGGATCGCGTGATACTCGCGGTCGTGCGACAGCTCGTAGGAGCTGGCGACGACGTAGCCGGCCCAACGCCGCCAGGCCTGACCTTCCGACAACGGACCCGTGCGGGGATGAAACGGCGTCGTGCGCAAGCTCACGGCGCTGTCGCGGTTTCGGCGAGGGTCTCCATGTTCGGGCGCGAAATCTCACTTCGTGGCGCGTTTCGTGCAAATTGTGCAGCCATGCGGCTGCAGCTCGTCGAAATTCACGATCTTCCCTCCTGCCCGTCGTCGTTGCGCGACGCGCTGACCGACTTTCTCGCCTTTACCGAAAACCTTACCGGTGCCTACGATCCGGTGGGTCCGCTGCTGCGCCGCGCGCTCGTGCGCACCAAGGCACGCCGGATCGTCGATCTCTGCTCGGGTGCGGGTGGCCCGTGGCGCCGGCTGGGGGCTCAGGTGGGCGTGCCGGTGATTCTCACGGACCTGTATCCGCACAATGACGACGTAACTCGCGTAGACGCACGGGCAGTGCCCGCGGAACTCGACGGATTCCGGACGATCTTCACGGCCTTTCACCATTTCCGACCGGCCGAGGCCCGGGCGATCCTGGCGGACGCGGTGCAGCGAGGACAGGGGATCGGGGTGTTCGAGATCGCCCGCCGCGCCCCGCTCGAGATCGCGGTGGTCACGTTAACCTGGCTGGGCACGCTCGTGTCGGCGCCGTTCATCCGTCCCTGGCGCTGGTCCCGGTTGGCGTGGACCTACCTCCCGCCCGTTTTGCCGATCCTGGGGACATTTGACGGAGTCGTCTCGTGCCTGCGGACCTATTCCAAGCCCGAGCTGAAAGATCTGGTGCGGAGACTCGACACCTACGACTGGGAGATCGGCGACTTTCGGGGTCGGTGGTCGCCACTGCGGGGGAGTTACCTGATCGGCGTTCCGAGGCTTTCTTAGAGCCATCCTTCATTCCGCCGTCCGCGGAGGCACTATGCGATCCGTGATTCTGGCCGCGTTCCTCGTCGTCCCGTCCGTTGCTGCGAGTCAAGAAACCGCATCCGATACGCTCCTCACCGCCAACCACTATCTCGACTGGGAACAAGTCGCCGATCCGCAAGTCTCGCCCGACGGCTCCCAGATCCTGTACACGCGCCGCTGGGTGAATAAGATCGAAGACCGCTGGGATGCGGGTCTGTGGATCATGAACGCCGACGGCTCACGCAACCGCTTCCTCGTGAAGGGCTCGAACGCGCGCTGGTCGCCGGACGGCACGCGCATCGCCTACTTCGCCGACGGCGATCCGAAGGGCACGCAGGTGTTCGTGCGCTGGATGGACGCGGAAGGCGCTACCTCGCAGATCACGCACGTCAGCGAAACGCCGTCGAACCTGAGCTGGTCGCCCGACGGCCGCTCGGTCGCTTTCGCGATGCTGGTGAAGAGTGAAACGCCGTGGAAGATCAGCATGCCGGCGGCGCCCGAAGGCGCGAAATGGACCCCCGCGCCGCGCATCGTGGACAAGCTGCATTACCGGCGGGATCGAAGCGGGTACGTCGAGCAAGGCACGACGCAGATCTTCCTCGTGCCGGCCGAGGGCGGGACGCCGCGGCAGCTTACCAAGGGCGATTTCGGGACCAGCGAGCTGGGCGGCTTCGGCGCGCCGAGCTACGACTGGACACCCGATGGCCGCACGATCGTGTTCGACGGGCTGCGCGAAGCCGATGCGGACTATCGCTATCGCGAATCGTACCTCTATACGGTCGACGTGCAGAGCGGGGCGGTGCGCCAGCTCGTCTCGAAGAAGGGCGGTTGGACGGGGCCCGTCGTGTCGCCCGATGGGCGCACCGTGGCGTTCACGGGTCACGAGTACGGCACGTTCTCCTATCGTGCGGACGAAGTCTGGACGGTGGGGATCGACGGCAGTGGCCTGCGCGCGCTGACGACGTATGACCGTGATCCTGGCGCGGTCCGCTGGAGTCCCGACGGCAGCGGCGTCTTCTTCGCGCTCGCCGAGCAAGGCACCAGCAACGTGTACTTCGCGGGACTCCGGGGTGGCAACCGGCGCGTCACCGACGGCGCGCAGATGCTTTCGTTGACCTCTGTGTCGCGCGACCTCAACGCAGTGGGCGTCCGTTCCGACGCCGATGAGCCCGCCGACGTCGTCCGATTCAATCTTCGCCGCGCCCAGCCGATCACCCTCCTCACGAGCGTGAATGCCGATGTGTTGCAGGGGATCAAGCTCGGGTCGGAAGAAGACGTGTGGTACACATCGACTGGCGGCGCGCGGGTGCAGGGATGGATCATCAAGCCGCCCGGATTCGATCGCACCAAGAAGTATCCGCTCATCATGGAGATCCACGGCGGGCCGCACGGGATGTACAACGGCGCGTTCAGCTATCAGCTGCAGAACTTCGCCGCCAATGGCTACGTGGTCCTCATTACGAATCCGCGGGGCAGCACGGGCTACGGCAGCGCGTTCGGCAATGCGATCGAACGCGCCTATCCGAGCGTCGACTATGACGACTTGATGGCCGGCGTCGATACCGTCGTGGGACGCGGGTACATCGATACGCAGCGCATGTACGTCGGCGGTTGCTCGGGCGGCGGTGTGCTGTCGAGCTGGGTCATCGGCCACACGACGCGATTCGCGGCGGCGGCCGTGCGGTGTCCGGTCATCGACTGGATGAGCATGGCCGGGCAGACCGACGTCCCGCTCTTCACCTATGGCTTCTTCGACGCGCCATTCTGGGAAAAGCCGGAGCAGTGGATCAAGCAGTCGTCACTCGCGTATGTCGGCAACGTGAAGACGCCGACGCTGCTGATGACCGGCGAGCTCGATCTGCGGACGCCCATCCCGCAGACCGAAGAGTACTACTCGGCGCTGAAGATGCTGAAGGTGCCCGTCGTCATGCTGCGCTTCAACGGCGAGTACCACGGCACGAGCTCCAAGCCGTCGAACTTCCTCCGGACCCAGCTCTACATGCTGAGCTGGTATCAGCAGCACCGGCTGGGCAGCGAGAACGCCGCCAGCACCTCGAGCGAGGCGCGTCAGCCCTAGGGGCGTCGCAGGGTTTGGTCGAAGACCTTCTGAGCACGCGGGTCGTCGCTCTCCGCCAGACGGCGGAGGGCGTCGGCCCGGACCTCGCGGTTCGGATGGGAGCGTGCGGTCTCGATGAGCAGCGGAATTCCCGC
>DASWEL010000226.1:0-6923 GCA_036394755.1 Gemmatimonadales bacterium
CGCGGTCCGCGCTACACGTACCGCAAGGTGCCGATGGTGCTGAAGCCGTTCCAGAAGCCGCATCCGCCGATCTGGTACGGGCTCGCGCACGAGCGCGGCGCCGAGTGGGCGGCCACGAACGGCGTGCACGTGCTCACCAACCATCCGGCCGAGGGCGCGACGGAGCTGTTCGCGCGCTATCGCGAGGTGTGGCAGCGCAAGCAGGGGAGCGCACCGATGCCGAAGCTCGGCATGACGCGCCACGTGGTGGTGGCGGCCACCGACGCCGAGGCCGAAGCCATCGCCCGGACGAACTACGCCACGTGGTTCGCCAATCTCACCAAGCTCTGGCGCGACTTCGGCTCCTCGCCGATCCGGTTCGCGCGCGACTTCGACGAGGCGCGCCAGCGCGGCCTCGCCGTGGCCGGCACCGCCGCGCACGTGCGCGAGGAGCTGGAGCGCCAGATTGCGGTCAGCACCTGCACGTATCTCGTCATCCGCCCGATCTTCGGCGACGTCACCGAGGCCCAGGCGGCGGCCTCGACCGACCGCTTCGCGAGCGAGGTGCTTCCGCACCTGACCGCGCTCACGCCCACGTCCTAGGCCCGCTCCCCATGGACCGCTCGCTCCGGGACGACGTGCGCGTCATCGCGCTGATCGGCTCCGGCCACATGGTCAGCCATTTCCTGCAGCTCACGCTCCCGCCGCTCTTTCCGCTGCTGCGCGACGAGCTGGGCGTGTCGTGGGTGGCGCTCGGCGTGATCTCCAGCGTGTTCTACGCCGTGTCGGGCCTGGCCCAGCCTGTCGCGGGCTTCTTCGTCGATCACTTCGGAGCGCGCCGCGTGCTGCTGTCGGGCATGGTGCTCGCCGCCGTCGCCATCGCGTCGGCCGGCCTGGCGCCGAGCTACTGGGCGCTGCTGCCGCTCGCCGGACTGGCCGGCCTTGGCAACAGCGTGTTCCATCCGGCGGACTATTCCATGCTGAACGCCGCGGTCAGCGGGCGCCGCATCGCGCGCGCCTACAGCGTGCACCAGATCTCCGGCAACCTCGGCTGGGTGCTGGCGCCCGTGCTCGTGGGCACCGTCACGCATCTCGCCAACTGGCGCATCGCGCTGCTGACGGCGGGCGGCGCGGCCCTGCTGGCGACGCTGGTGATCGCGCTCCAGACGCGCGGGCTCGGCGCGCCGATGCCGCCGCTGCCGCGCGCGCATGGAACGGGGCTGCGCGCCGATCTCCGCATGCTGATGGCGGTGCCGATCCTCATGGCGTTTGGCTACTTCGTGCTGCTGACCGCGTCGACCGGCGGCATCCAGACGTTCGCGGTGCCGGCGCTGGGCGCCATCTACCAGGCGCCGCTCGTGCTGGCAACCGGCGCGCTGACCGTCTACCTCTGCGGCAACGCGTCCGGCGTGCTGACCGGTGGCTTCCTCGCGGATCGTGCGACGCGCCACGACATCGTCGCCGCCGCCGGCGTGCTGTGCGCGGCGACGCTGATGGTGATGCTCGCCTCCGGCGCCCTGCCGCTCGGCGCCATCAGCGTGGTCATGGCCATGACCGGCTTTTCGATGGGCGTCACCGCGCCCTCCCGCGACATGCTCGTGCGCGCGGCCACGCCTCGCGGCTCATCCGGCAAGGTCTTCGGCTTCGTCTACTCCGGGCTGGACGTCGGTTCGCTGATCGCGCCCCCGGTCTACGGCTGGTTCCTCGACCGCGGCGAGCCACGCGCGATGTTCGTCGTGATCGCGGCCGTGATGCTCGTCATGATCGCGACCGTCGTGCAGGTGAGGCGCCGCGTGGTGACAGCGCAGCCGGCGCCGGCGGGCGGGGAGTGAGGGCCGGCTGAGTCACTCGGCCGGTGAGGCTCCAGGTGCCGGGTGGCGCCTGACGTTGGCGCGCTCAGCGGCCGGCGCAGCGACTGCGTATCATTCAGCGAACATCTCTTGTAGCCGCCGAAGGACTATGGTGACCGTTTGCGGTGTGAGCCGACCGAGCCGGCGGAGAAGGCGTTCGGCATCGACTGTCCGGAGTTGATCCAAAGCGACGAAGCCAGATCGGCGCTGAAAGCGACAGGCCACCCGCCATGGATATGCGCGCCCGCCTGTCGTCATCGGCGCGACGATCACCGTGCGCAGATGCTGGTTGAGTTCGTCCGGTGATACGAGGAGACAGGGGCGTGTTTTCTGAATTTCGCTGCCGAGCGTGGGGTCCAGACGAACCAGATGGACTTCGCCGCGGGCTCGAGACGCCCGCGTTACCGCCACTCCCATTCCTTACGATCAAAGCGGGTCGCCGTCGGCTCATCGAGCATGCCGTCATGGCCCTGCTCTGACATGGCCCGTGCTGCCTCCGCCCAGCCGGTCCGCGGCCGCCGCGTCGCTTGGACGACGAGGCGTCCTGGCTCAGCGTGCAACTCAACCTCATCGGGCAACTGCGCTTGATCCAGGAGAATCTTGGGAACGCGGATGCCCCGCGAGTTGCCGATTCGCACGATACGGGTCTTAGTCATCATGTGCTCACACTGTAGGCACAGCGCTGTCGGTCCGCAAGGGGCAATTCAGCAGGCGAACGCCGAGGCAGTAAGCTGCGGACGCCGAAGGTCCCCGGTCCGTTCCAATGTGAAGTTCGGCGGCCCTCGCAGCCGCGGCTCGGCGCCCGACCGTCACGGCCGATACGGCGCATCTGAGCGGGGCGCATCAGGCAGCTGTCTATCCAAAGACTCGCGATACTGCAGACAGCCCCGGAGAAACTCCGGCCACGTGGGCACCGTCGGCAGAGGGTCTGTCTGGTCAGGCAGGAGGCCCCACAGCGCCGGGTGATGCCAGCAGAGCGCGTGTCCGGTGGTGTCCCGGTGCTTACGAATTCCCGCGCGTAGCCGACGAGCCGCGGCGATCAGTTGCTCGCGCGTCATCGCTTCGAGGTCCTCGTCCACACTATCTCCCTGCCATGAGCAGCGGTCGGTGGTGCGTCTCGTCCCGCCGAACGACGGCGCTCAGCGGCCGGAGCGAGCAACGCGAGTTCCGGTCCGCTGAAGCGGCTTGTTCGACGAACGCCGTCGCTTGGCGAGGCCTCGATTCGCCGTCCAGGCACGCTTCGCCTTCTGCGGCAACTCGACGGAGACGAAATAGTCAGCCGGGTAGAGGTAGTCTTCACCGGACTCGTCGATGACTCGCGTGTAGCCGGTAGCGGCCGCGCCCTTGTCGTGCAGCACGCGGTAGACCTTGCGGATCTCAAGATCTTCGGCGCCGCGATTCTCAACGCAGAGAGCGTATCCCTTCTCCCGGGTCGCCATGGCTCAGTCTAGAAACCTCTTGATCTTGTGGCGAACGCGTCCGATTCCATGTGCCTCGTACCAGTGGATCTCGGCACGCCGCAGCTCGCCGCTGACGATGCGGACCGTGGCGATCCCCTTGAGTTTACGCCAACGACCCCGACCGTGCCGTCGCCGCAGCCGCGAGAGCTGGCGAATCGCCCTCCCGACGGCGATGATCTCGATGTCGGTGATCGGCCCGACGATCTCGAAGTACATGTGGCCTCATCGCTCGATCGGAGTCGGCGAACGAGGCGTATCAGCCGCGTTCTACGCCCGGACTGTTTCATCGCCCCAGATAGTAGCTCCACAGTTGCCGCAGCGGCCGGTGGCTCGAGCAACCACGATCAAACTACGACTATGAAGCGACGGCGCATGGCCCGCACCAGGCCCTGACGTGTCGTGGATCTTGACAGCGGAAGTCATATCAACGCTCGCGCTCAGCGGCTGGCGTAGCCGGCCCGCTGCAGCGGATCGTTAGGCGCCCGTCGATGTGTACCGACCCGTTACTTACACCCTTCGCTTTGCTTGAATGCATTGATAAGCTCCTCGGCGTCCCGATATTTAGTCAGGATTGGGAGCCTGACGCTCGGGTCCTTCTGCTTTGCCTTGTTGTAGAAGCCGAGAGCGTCATCATAGCTTACGCATGCCTTGTCTTTCTCCGCTCGCAGCGAGTACGCGTTGCCTAGGCCGATAAGACATTTCGTGACGCCGGCGTAATTCTCGTTCTTCTCGAACAGGGCCCTCGCAGTGCTGAAGTTGTCGATCGATCTCATGTATGTACCATCGTACGTGCCCAGGCTCTTGTAAAAGCGCGCGAACTTCGTATGGTAGATCTCATTCTTATAGAAGTTCCCAAACGTGTGATAGGCCTCTGCCATGCCGATCTCATTTCCTTGCTTCGTGTAGATATCGAGCGCTTCCTGGATTAGCCGCTCCGCCGGCACGAAACGCTCGATCGCCATGAGCTGGTAAGCCTGAGCCAGCTTTCTGTCTGGGTCTGAGGTTGCTGGAACTCCGATAGCCGCGCATCCGAGAAGACTCAACAGAACAACGCAGGCGAGCGCGGGCATGGGCAACCGCCTCGCGAACCTCACCCGTGTCGCCGGTGTCATGGCGATCGATGCGCCGATCGCCACAGAAGGCAGACTGAGCATATGTGCGTGCCTAACGTGCGGCATCAGGCGCGGCCGAAGGCCGTCGCCTGCATGCGGAAGTTAGACGCTTCGCGATCACGCTGGACGTTTCTAGCATTCCTCGGTCGGGATGTAGGATAGGCGACGTGGCAACCTTGGACGCAGTCGTTCACAGTGACCCAGAAATCTTGGGCGGGACACCTGTGTTCCGTGGGACAAGGGTTCCGCTAAAGAACCTTGTCGACTATTTGGCGGCAGGAGATACGCTCGACGAGTTCCTTGACCACTTCCCGTCTGTGAAGCGCGAGCAGGCGATGGCTGTACTCGAAATCGCCGCCAAGGAGGTGCTGCCGGCCTGTGCGCGTCCTGCTCGATGAGTCGTTGCCACGACCATTTGCCACGTTGCTGTCGGGGCACGAAGTACGAAGCAGAATCTGACCACCCTGCCCATCTCCGTCGTCGTTCTTGTTGCACCCACGAACCGAATCGAATCGCTGCAGGCCCTCGTGCCCGAATTGCTGGAGCTTCTCAAGGCGATACCACCGCGCCGATTGGTCCATATAGGCGTCTAGCGACAAGGCGCTCAGCCGCCGGCGAAGCCGGGCAGCTGAAGCGGCTGGTTGGCCAGCAGGTGTTCACGGCGCCAGCTGGCTTCCCATTACGTTCCATCCCACGGCGACGATGGATGATCGCTGATACTCGGCATCGGTCGCCCCCACGAAGAGTTCCGCAACACCAACGGCGTGGCGGGCAGTCTCCGGGTCTGGAAGCTGATAGTTGTGTTCGACAGCATTTCGGGGGTCGATGACTAGTTCGTGAACAACGTCCGGTATGCTGAGTCCCACCTGACGCAGGGCGGTGATCTTTTCGGGAAACCTCGAGCGAGAGAACGGGACGAGATGGTTGTACTGGAGAAGCACGTCGATGCGACAAGCAGCTGCCCGCTTCGCGTACGTGACAGCGTTGCTCAGGCCATAGCCGTCGGCTTCGGTGAGTCCCCGCCGTGCCCAGTCGAGGAAGATTGTAGCCGGGACCCAGTCTGACAGCCAGTCGCACGTCGCGATGTCCCCGGGGGGCATGGTCCGCGCGGCATCGAGGAGGTCTTCGGGCGCTGTCGATGTCGCGGCCAGGGTCTTCATCGTCTGTCGGTGAGGGAGAGACACTACGTCAGCCGGCGACGATGTGGTTCTTCTGCGCGCCGAGCTTGGTGATCCCCATCTCGACCACGTCGCCGGGCTGCAGATAGCGCGGCGGCTTCATGCCGTGGGCGACGCCGGCCGGGGTGCCGGTCGAGATCAGGTCGCCCGCGCGCAGCGACATGAACTGGCTGACGTACGCAATCAAGGTCCGCACGGAGAAGATCATGTCCTTGGTGTGGCCGCGCTGGCGCGGCTCGCCGTTGACCGTGGTCCACATCTCCAGCGCCTGCGGATCGCCGACCTCGTCGGCGGTGACGAGCCACGGACCGATGGGCGCGAACGTGTCGGCGCTCTTGCCTTTGGTGGTCGTGCCGCCGCGCTCCATCTGGAACGCGCGCTCGGAGACGTCGTCGACGATGCAATAGCCGGCGACATGCTTCAGCGCGTCGGCCTCGCTGACGTTGCGCGCGTCGCGGCCGATCACCGCGGCCAGCTCGACCTCGTAGTCGAGCTTGACGCCACCGCGCGGGCGCACGATCGAGTCGTACGGCCCGGCGATCGCGCTGTTGGCCTTGATGAAGAGCGTCGGCTCGTCGGGCGCGGGGCGGCCGACCTCGCGCGCGTGGTCGGTGTAGTTCAACCCGATGCAGACCATCTTGCCGATGCCGGCCAGCGGACAGCCCAGCCGCGGCCGGCCGCGCACGATCGGCAGCCGGTCGACCTTCACCGCGCGCAGGCGCTTGAGCCCGGCGGATGAGAGCGCCTCCGCGGTGATGTCTTTCACCACGCGCGAGAGATCGCGCAGCGCGCCGCTTGCGTCGATCACGCCCGGCTTCTCGGCGCCCGCGCGCCCGTAGCGGACGAGCTTCACGACGCCACCGGCGGGCGACGACGCCCCACGCCCGTCGCCTGCTCGAACGCGTGAGCGAGCTGCAGCACGCTCCACTCGTCCTGGTGCCGGCCGACGATCTGCAGCCCGACGGGCAGCCCCTCGGGGGTGAAGCCGCCCGGCACGGAGATCGCCGGATGGCCGGTGACGGTGATGTCCGAGCACGCGCGCATCCAGTCGATGTAGGTCGGCAGCCGCATGCCCTCGATCTCGGTGACGTAGGGCTGCGTGACGTCGAAGGGCGGCACCTGGGTGACGGGCAGCACCAGGAACTCGTGGCGCTCCATGAATTGGCGCACGCGGTGATAGAGCGCGGTGCGCTTGACCTCGGCCTCGCCCAGCTCGCGCGCGGTGAGCTTGAGCCCCTGCTCGGTGTTCCAGATGACGGTGTCCTTGATCTGGTGCCGGTGCTCGGCCAGCAGCGGGCCGAACTTGATCGCGAACGACAGCGCGCGCAGCGCCTGGAAGATCTC
>DASWEL010000227.1:0-2409 GCA_036394755.1 Gemmatimonadales bacterium
CGCACCTCGTCCATCATCGCCGCGCAGTCCACCATGGTCAGCTGCGGCAGCTCGCGCTGGACTTCCTCCCAGTGCGCGGCGCTCACGTAGTTCTTCTCGAAGCCGACGCGCTCGCCGCCGAGCCCGAGGCCCTTCAGCACCTGCGCCAGCCGCCGGTACGGCGACTCGGAGTACGCCTCGTACACCTCCGTGCGCTTCACCCACGAATCGCGGCGGGTCAGGCCCTCGGCGATCTTGTTCAGCACGATCACCGGCTCGCCATTGCGCGGCCAGATCAGCAGCACGCCTCGCACGGAATCGGCGATGTCGAGATGCCGCGCCAGCGTCCCCGGATACGCGAGACCGGACAGGTACGTGAAGTTCTGTCCGGAGCGCGCCACCACGGCCGCGAGCCGGTGACGGTCCATGTGCTGATGCAGGCGGGCGACGTTGGCAATGACCTCGCGCTTCGGCTCCGGCATGGCTCCCCCTCGGCGAGTGGACTGAAGCAGCCGACATTATAGCCGGCCACATTCGACGCGAAGAGGGCGTTGGTGATCGCTTTCGCGCCGCTCCGATCAGAAACTGGCCGGCCCTTCCCTGAGCAGCCGCCTGCAAGCTAGTGATCTTGCGGACCTCTCGATTCGGCATCGGATTTGCGCTCCGACCCCTGACGGTTGCCACTCACAAACGCAAAACAGCCGCGTCATGTCTCGACATGAAGCGTCCCAGGGCGGGACTTCCAAGGAGGACATGCGTGAGCAAGCCTCGCCGCCGTGTGGTCCACGACGCGCCGTTGCTCGAGGGCAGCCCCGAGATGGACGGCATTCGCGCGCTCATCGCCGACGTCGCGGATACGGACGCCGCGGTCCTGATTCGCGGTGAAACCGGGGTGGGTAAGGATCTCGTCGCGCGAGCCATCCATGCCGCATCGTTACGCGATCAAGGGCCGTTTATCAAAGTCAATTGCGCCGCGATCCCAGCGGGACTGCTCGAGTCCGAGCTGCTGGGGCACGAGCGAGGCGCGTTCACCGGCGCGCATCAACGAAAGCAGGGGCAATTCGAGCAGGCGCACCACGGCACGATCTTCCTCGACGAGGTCGGCGACCTGCCCCTCGCGTTGCAGGCGAAGCTTCTGCACGTGCTCCAGGACTTTCGATTCTCTCGTGTTGGGGGTCATGAGGTGATCAAGCTGGAGACGCGCGTGATTGCGGCCACCAACGTGGATCTCGAGCGTGCCACGGCGCTCGGCGCGTTCCGGGCGGACCTTTACTATCGCCTCAACGTGGTCGAGGTTCGCATCCCTCCGCTCCGCGAGCGGAAGGCGGTCATTCCCACCCTCGTCTCGCAATTCCTCAGCCGGTTCAACGAGCAATATGGACGCCGCAGGGAGCTCGCGCCGGAGACGATGGCACGTCTCACCGCGTACCACTGGCCCGGCAATGTCCGGGAGCTGGAGAACGTCCTTCGTCGCATGGTTCTCCTGCCTGACGCTGAACAGGCGTTTGCGCCCCACGCCATGCGGCCGGCCGACGATCCGCCTCGACCCGCGCCGGTCGTCACCCAGGGCTTGCGCGAGATCGGATATCAGGGCGCCCTCGCCGCCGAGCGGGAAGCCCTCGTCCGCGTGCTCGAGCGCGTTCAGTGGAACCGCGCTGAGGCGGCCCGTGTCCTCAAGGTCAGTTACAAAACGCTCCTCAGCAAAATTTCACAGCTGGAGCTCACGCCTGGAAAGTCATGACCGTCGTGGCGGCGTGTGTGAGAACGGCAGCACCGTGTAGCGCGCGCGCTGGACCTCGATGACAAGAACCACGCGCTGCTCGGGGTTGGTACGCATCGGGAACTCCTTGCCGATGTACTTGCGGGAGATCCGATCCATGACCTCGAACTTCGCATCGGGCCGCCGCTCGACGACCCGGCCCCGAAGCTGCGCTTCGCGGTACGGGTTGTCCATGGCCACGACGGACAGCGACACGCGGGGATCGCGCCGGGTGTTCCTGGCCTTCAGCGATCCCTCGCCGGTGGCGACCAGCACGTGATCGCCCTCGACGCCGACCCACACCGGCGCCGACTGCGGCGAGCCGTCGGGCATGAGCGTGGCGAGATGGGCGAAGTTCGGCTCGTCCAGGAGCGCGCGGACATCCGGGGATAGCGGCGTCGCCACGATCACCTCACCCGCGTGAGCGGCTCGTGCTCGGGCCGCGCATAACTGACGGTCAGGATCTCCCACAGGTGGCCGTCCGCGTCCTGCCAGTAGAGATTCTTGCCGCCGAGCCGGGTGTTGATGCGCATGTCGTCCGCGCCGCGAGGACCGCTGCGGTACGTGATGCCGGCGGCCTGGATGCGCCCGAAGATCGCGTCGAACTCGGCGTCCGAGACGCGGAAGCAGATGTGGTGCCCCTCGAAGCCCTCGCGCTCCGCGAAATCGAG
>DASWEL010000228.1:0-2708 GCA_036394755.1 Gemmatimonadales bacterium
CCGCCCCTTTTCACGCTGGATCTGGCCGAAGAGGCGGTCGAGGTCGGCATGGTTCGAAACGTCGCCCCCGACACCGGTGACGTTGTTCCCGATCTCCTTGACGGCCGACGCCAGCTCCGGCTCACGGCGTCCAGTGATGAATACGTACGCGCCTTCGCCGACAAACTGCTTCGCCGCCGCTAGCCCAATCCCGCTACTGGCACCCGTTACGAGCGCGATCTTGCCGTCGAGCTTTCCCATGTCGTCGAGCCTCCGGTGTGACCGCATTACGTTCAGTCTCGGACGACGGCGTAGGTGCGGCGCAGGACGGCCCACCGGGTCGGCCCGAACCATGCGCCTCCAGTAACCGCCGGCGCGCATCGAAGCGAGTCCTTTCGAGGTCACTCGTCATTTGGCAGGCCCACGCCGAAGCCTCGCCCAGGTTGGCGACGTTCGTCTTCCGGCATCACGGATCTCCTTGCGCCTTCAGACGCTCGCCACTCGGCATCCGATTCCATATCGATGTATCAATATCCTCTCTATGCATCTACATGCATATCGACTGCCACGCACCCAGACCGGTGATAGGATGGTGCAGGTGGTGCCGAGGCGACCGGCGTGGCCGAGGTGCTTGGCGCGTTCGGCCTCGTCCTCCCCGGGCTTCTGCGCATCCGCCAGGGCCTGACGCCGCTGGCCGCGGCGGGGCTTGTGATCATTATGATCGGTGCGACGGTCGTCATGTGGGCGGGCGGTATGGTTGCGGTGGCGCTGATGAACGTGATCGTGGCGCTCCTTGCTGCGTTCGTCGCCTACGGTCGCTGGCGGCTGGCGCCGTATCGCGACTTGTCCCGCCGTCGGTGCTCCGGCCCGCAAGCTGAGTACGAAGCAGCCTTCTCGGAAGGAACAGACGATGAGCACCGGAGGATTCTCCAAGGCGCGGCTCGGTCGGATGCACGACGTGATGGGTTTCTTCTGCGGACTGACTGTCGGATTGACCCTGGTCGCGACGCCCGCTGGGATCGCTCGGAACGTGATCGAATCAATGCCGTCGTCGTCGAGCTCGCACTCGTCGGTACCGCGAGGTTGGCTATGAAGGTGCTATGAAGTAAACCAACCGAAATGAGCCGAGACGCCCCGACTCGAGCGATCTGCAACTCCAGGTCATTATTGGGCGCTGTTGGTTTGTCTTGGTTGTCGTGGTGACTGGATTTCCCCTCATAACCCAAAGGTCGCTGGTTCAAATCCAGCCCCCGCAACCATGAAGAACGAGGGGTTAGCGGACGTCGCAGCCGCTAGCCCCTCTCGTTTACCCAGACTTCACCCAGGAATCACGATCACGCTTTCTTCGGAGACCAGCCATACGCCTTGGCGCAGGCACCGCCCATCAGCATTGCGCGTTCGCTGTCGCTCAGGCGGTTGGTTCGGCGGAAGGGCTCGACGGCCTGTTCGTAGTTGACGACTGCGAAGGCGCGAGTCCAGTCGGTCCCCCAGAGGCAGCGTTCGAAACCCCAGGCGTCGAACACGCGGGCGAGGGGATCCCAGATGTCAGGGAAAGGATAGGGTTCTCGGGACAGCGTGCAGGCACCGCTGACCTTGATCACCGCGTTCCGGCGCTTGGCGAGGTCGAGCACCTTCGGCAGATCAGCCCAGGGCTGCGGCGGGGCGGGCGGCGTTCGAGGCTGCATGATGGCCAGATGGTCGATGATGAATCGCGTGTCGGGGTGGCGGTCGATGAGCGTCGCGCCCGCGTCCACGTTGCCCCAGCACAGCATGTTGACCGGAAAGTCGTACCGAACCGCGGCGCGCAGGATCCGGTCGAGCCCCGGGTGGTTCGGCTCGCGCCCAGCCTCTTTCGTCATCATGATCCGGATGCCGACCGCGCCCGGGGTCTTCTTCCAGTCGGCGATGACATCGGCCACCGCCGGATCATCCGGGTCGACCGGCTTGACGAGAGCGAACCGGCCGGGATGAGCCCGTTGCACTTCCACCGCATAGCTCGCGTCGTAGCGGTACATGGAAAAGGCGGAGATGAAGATCGCGCCGTCGACGCCGACCCTGTCCATCGCGGCCACCATCTCGTCTCCGGTGACGTGATCGGGCCAATTCGGGACACTGTGCCAAGGCCGTTTCGAGGTGTTCGCCTCATAGGAGTGGACCTGGGAATCGATGATCGCCATCGGGACGTTCCTCCGTGCCAAGCGGGTTCATCATCTACTTCAGGGGTGGCATGACTCCGGCGGGCAGTGGCACCTGCGCGACGTTCAGCGTCATCGACACCAGGCTGTAGTAGCCGACGGTGCCGACGAGATCGACGACGCCGCGCTCACCGAAGGTGTCGTTGACGCGCTGGAACGTCGGGTCCGAGACGCTGCCCGTCACCAGCAGTTCCGAGACGAAGTCGTAGACGGCCTCCTCGTCCTTTGCCATGCTCGCGGGGCGCTGGTTTGCTGCGATGGCATCGGCGATGGCAGGGCTCAGCCCCGCCTCGAGGGCGAGTCGGCGATGCGCGTGGAATTCGTACTGCGCGGTCCACTTACGACCGGCCATGATGATCGCCATCTCGTTCAGCCGCTGGGGGATGGAGGTCCCGAATCGCACGAAGGCGCCGAGGCGCTGCACGAGATCGCAGAGCTCGGGGCTTCGCAGGAGCGCGTTGAAGGGACCGCGGAGACCGGCGCCGCGTGGGCCCGACTGGATCGCGTCGGCCACGCGCTTTTGATCCGCGGTCA
>DASWEL010000229.1:0-6953 GCA_036394755.1 Gemmatimonadales bacterium
CCGAACGACTCGCCCAGTTTGCGAGCGATAGACTGGAGAATGTCAATAAAGTGTAAGGAACTGGACGCTTCCTTCAGAATCTCGATGACGGCGAGCAGATGCTTCCGCTCATGCTCGAGCTCGGCGATCCGCGCGGCGAGCCGTTCCGCTTCCGCGTGTGTGAGAGCCGAGTTGATGGTCATGAGTGCAATAGTTTCGCTCGGGGACTCAGGGGGAGTCAAGCACGTGTAGATTACGCCTCATGCGAACCATTCTCCTGACGAACGTTGCCATCGTCGCTCTCTGCGCGCAGGCTGCGTCTCAATCAGCGGGATCTCCGACGCCGATTGGGGCCTACACCGTGATCCCCCAGCTGCCCGGCATGGGACGTCCCGTGGACACCGCCGCCGTGGCGGCCCGCCGGCGCGCGCTGCTCAAACGCGTCGGGCGCGGCAGCGTGCTGATTCCGTCGGCGCACGAGCGGAACATCGAGCAGGACTACGTGCAGGACAACGACTTCCGGCAGGACAACACGTTCTACTACTTCACCGAGCTCGAGACGCAGGACGCGTGGCTGCTGATGACGGCGCGCGGTCCGGACTCGCTCGAGACGGTGCTGTTTCTGCCGCCGCGGACGCCATCGCAAGAGCGCTGGACGGGATTACGGTTGGGACCAGATAGTGTGGCGGTGCGGCTCTCTGGGATCGCGAAGGTGCTGCCGGTCGATTCGCTCGAAGCCCGACTCCGCGCCGGGCCCGAGCCGCACTACACGCCGCATGTGCAACGCGGCACGGACGTAGTGCGTCCCAACGACCTGAAACCGATCGTGGACTCGATGCGCGTCGTGAAGGACGCCGACGAGGTCTCGCGGCTGCGTCGCGCGGTGGACATCAGCGTCGCCGGCCACATCGCAGCCATGCGAGCCGCGCGGGCGGGGATGTGGGAGTACGAGCTGGAAGCCGCACTCGAAGATGGCTTTCGCCGCAACGGCGCCGACCGTGTCGGCTATCCGTCGATCGTCGGCAGCGGACCCAACAGCACGACGCTTCATTACGACGTCAACCGCCGGAAGACCGAGAACGGCGATCTCGTCGTGATCGACGCCGCCGCGGAATGGGGTCAGTACACCGCCGACGTCACGCGCACGTTCCCGGTGAACGGCAAGTTCACGCCGCGGCAGAAAGCAATTTACGATCTGGTGCTCGGCGCTCAGCAGGCGGCGTTCGACGCGGTGCGCCCGGGCATCACCATGCGGGAGCTCGACGGCATCGCGCGGCGCTACATGCGCGACCACTCCGGGAACTTGTGTGGTCAGCAGACGTGCGATGACCGCGAGTTCTTCAACCACGGCCTCGGCCATCCCATCGGGATGGACGTGCACGATGTCGGGATCAGCCGGCCGCTCGAGCCGGGTATGGTGATCACGCTCGAGCCGGGGATCTACATCCAGCCGGAACAGCTGGGCGTGCGGATCGAGGACGACGTGCTGGTCACCGCCAAGGGCGGGGAATGGTTGTCGGCGGGAGCGCCGCGCACGACCGATGCGATTGAAAAACTGATGTCAGGTCGGTAGGGGCGCAGCATGCGGCGCCCCCTACATCATACCCGTCTACGTCTCGTCCTTCTCGTTCTTGATGTCGGCCAGGAGGTCGGCGGCGTCTTTCTTGTACTGCGGATCCATGACGTCTGCCACCGGCAGCGTCGCGATCACCGTCAGCTGCTCGCGCGCCTTCGAGTAGCGGCCGAGGTCGGTGTAGACCTCCGCCAGCTCGAGCCGGTGGTAGATGTGGTTCGGGGCGAGCCGTACGGCGGTCTGGAATTGCTTGACGGCATCGTCCCAGTTCGCCTTGTCCATGAAGCCGCCGCCGAACAGCGCCTTCGCAAAGAAGCGCTGAATGCCCGACAGCCGCTTGACCTCGGCATTCCACGCGCCGAGCACATGGTGCGCATTGTCGTAGGTGGAGTCGATTTGGACGGCGCGGGTCGCTTCGTCGTAGATGATTTTCGCGTAGCGCACCCGTTCCTTGCTGCCCTTGGTCCGTGACAGGCGGCCCAGCACCATCGAGAGGACGTAATGTCCGTCGGCCTTCGTCGAATCCGCGCGAATCGCCCGCTCGGCATAGCCCCGGCCCACAGAATAAAGGCTGTCGCGGCGGTGCTTGAGGGAATCGGCATTGCCCTGTATTTGTTTGGCGACGTCGGCGATCGCCCGCGCCGCCTTCCAGTTCGCCTCATAGCTCAGCGAGTCGATGGCGAGGGCCGCCTGGTAGTGGCGTAGCTGGACGTCCGGATGCATCAGGCCGGCGCTGTCGCCTAGTGCGATGTGATTGACAGGATTCTGCAGGACCAAAAGCGAGAGCAGGATGGAGAACATTCGAGAATGATCGTCGGCCCCTTGATCGAGCGCAAGCGCGACGGCGGGACCTTGAGTCCCGAAGAGTGGTCCGCGCTCGTCGCGGAATACACGGCCGGGCGGATCCCCGATTATCAGATCGCGGCCTTGCTGATGGCGGTGTTCATGCGCGGGCTCGAGCGGCAGGAGCTCGCCGCGCTCACGGACGCGATGCTGGCATCCGGCGATCGCCTGTCGTTCGACGGCTGGGCGACGCCGCGCATCGACAAGCATTCCACGGGCGGCGTCGGCGACAAGGTCTCGCTCGTCTTGGGTCCGCTGGTCGCGGCGTGCGGCGTCGCCGTGCCGATGATGTCGGGCCGGGGACTCGGGCACACCGGCGGGACGCTCGACAAGCTCGAATCCATCCCCGGATTCCGCACCAACCTGTCGCTCGCCGAGGCCAAGGCGCAGGTGCAGAAACTCGGCTGCGCGCTGATCGGCCAGACCGCCGAGATCGCCCCGGCCGATCGCAAGCTGTACGCCCTGCGCGACGTCACCGCCACCGTCGAATCGATTCCGCTGATTGCGGCGAGCATCATGTCGAAGAAGCTCGCCGAAGGGTTGAATGGTCTCGTGCTCGACGTGAAAAACGGCAGCGGCGCGTTCTTGCCGGAGGTCGAACGGGGTCTCGACTTGGCGCAGACGATGATCGCGTTGGGCGAGGATCGCGGTTGCCCCACCGTCGCGCTCATTACCGCGATGGACCGGCCGCTGGGCCGCGCCTGCGGCAACGTGCTCGAGACCGAGGAAGCGATTCTCGCGCTGCGCGGCGAGGGCCCGCCCGATCTCCTCGAGGTGACCTACGCGCTGGGTGTGGAGATGCTGCTGCAGGGCGGTATCGAGAAGAACACGAAGAAGGCGCGCAAGAAACTCGAAACCGCGATCGAGTCGGGCCTCGCTGCGGAGAAGTTCGAGCAGATCATCGAGGCGCAGGGCGGCAATCCCAAGGCCGTCGAGGACCCGTCGGTGTTGCCGCAGGCGCTCGCGGTGGAGGTCTACGCCGCGCCGCGCACCGGCGTCGTGCAACGCGTCGAGCCTCGGACCATCGGCCGCGCCATCATCGCGCTCGGAGGCGGCCGGCGCACCGTGGATGACACCATCGATCCGACGGTGGGGTTCGTCATCACGGTAAAGCCCGGCGACAAGGTGCTGGAAGGTGAGCCGATCGCTTCGGTATTCGCCAAGGACGCCGACGGCATCCGCACCGGCTTCGACGCGCTCAAGCAGGCGATTGTGATCGGAGACAAGCTGACGCAGAAACCGTTACGGCTCGTGTCGCACCGCGTTACCCGGGCGGGCGTTGAGGAGCTGAGTTAGGGCAGGGGCTTTTGCCCCGTTCCTGGGCCCCAGTCGCGAACGGTCTCCTCGTCGGCCGCCTCCTGCACGTCTCGCTCGGCGGCTTCCAACTCCGCTGCATCGACGTCCGGTCGCTCGCGCCGCGCCGGTCCGGCGTCCTTACTGGGCCACAGGAACCACACGAGCACGATCAGCAGAACCGCGACGACGCCGATGACGGCCATCAGACATCGAGGTTCTTCACGAACTTCGCGTTTTCCTCGATGAACTTGCGGCGCGGCTCGACTTCGTCCCCCATCAGCGTCTCGAACAGCTGCGACGCCTCGAGCGCGTCTTCCATCGTCACCTTGAGCAGCGTGCGCTTGGCAGGATCCATCGTGGTATCGCGCAGCTGATCCGGGTTCATCTCGCCCAGACCCTTGTAGCGGCTCACGTTGATCGTGGTCTTGCTCTCGGCGCCATTGGTCAGGCGTTTGACGTAGGTATCGCGCTCTTTTTCGTCGTAGGCGTAGAACTCTTCTTTGCCCTTCGAGACACGAAAGAGCGGCGGCTGTGCAATGTAGATGTACCCGACGTCGATCAGCTGCTTCATCTCTTTATAGAAGAATGTGAGTAGCAGCGTGCGGATGTGCGCACCGTCCACGTCGGCGTCCGTCATGATGATGATCTTGTGGTAGCGCGCTTCCTCCACCTTGAAGTCCTCGCCCACGCCCGTGCCGATGGCCGTGATCATCGTGCGGATTTCTTCGTTGGACAGAATCTTGTCGATGCGTGCCTTTTGCACGTTCAGGATCTTGCCGCGCAGCGGCAGGATCGCCTGGTAGCTGCGATCCCGGCCCATTTTGGCGGACCCACCCGCCGAGTCGCCCTCGACCAGGTAGATCTCGCACAGCTTGGGGTCGGTGAGCGAACAATCGGCGAGCTTGCCAGGCAGGAGGCCGGCGTCGAGGCCGCTCTTCTTCCGCACCAGCTCGCGTGCTTTGCGGGCGGCCTCGCGGGCCCGGGCCGCGCTCACCGCCTTGGCGATGATCGCGCGCGCGATGCTCGGGTTCTTGTCGAAAAATGCGCCCAATGCCTCGTTGACGACCGTCTTCACGATGCCTTCGACTTCCGAGTTGCCGAGCTTGGTCTTGGTCTGACCCTCGAACTGCGGGTTTTTGACTTTGACGCTGAGGACGCAGTTCAGCCCCTCGCGCACGTCGTCGCCGGACAGCGTAAAGTCTTCCTTCTTCAGGGCGCCGTCTTGTTTCGCCCACTCGTTGATGGTGCGGGTCAGCGCCGACTTGAAGCCGGTGAGATGCGTGCCGCCTTCGTGCGTGTTGATGTTGTTCACGAAGGTGAACGTGTTTTCGCTGTACTGATCGTCGTACTGCACCGCGCCCTCGACTTCGACGTCCTCGCGCGACGCTTCGAATGTGATCGGCTTGGGATGCAGGGGACGGCGGTTGCCGACGATCCACTTCACGAATTCGGACAGGCCGCCCTTATAGTAGAAGGTCTCTTCCTTCGTGCTCCCCTTGCGCTCGTCTTTGAGAACGATCGTGAGCGCCTTGTTCAGGAAGGCGAGCTCGCGCAGCCGGTTGGCGATGGTGGCGTAATCGAAGCGCGTCTCGGTGAAGATGCTCGTGTCGGGCTTGAACCACACCGTCGTGCCCGTGCCTTTGGCCTTGCCGACGACCTCGAGCTTCTTCTTGGTGTCCCCGCGCTCGAACGCCATGTGGTGGCGCTTGCCGTCGCGGTCCACCCAGACCTCGAGCTTCTCGGAAAGCGCATTTACGACAGACACGCCGACGCCGTGCAAGCCGCCCGACACCTTGTAGCTGCTCTTGTCGAACTTGCCGCCGGCATGGAGCATCGTGAGTGCGACCTCGACCCCGGGCTTCTTCTCCGTCTTGTGAATGTCGACGGGAATGCCGCGGCCGTTGTCGACGACGGTGATGGCATTGTCGGCATGGATCGTGACGGAGATGTCGGTCGCGAAGCCTGCCAGCGCCTCGTCCACCGAGTTGTCCACCACTTCGTAGACGAGATGGTGCAGACCCCGGGCTGACACCGAGCCGATGTACATCGCCGGCCGGCGCCGGACGGCTTCCAGACCCTTGAGGACCTGGATCGAATCGGCCTGATAGTCCCCGTTGCCTTTTTCTTTCGACGTGTGGGGAGCGGATTTCTTCTTCGGCATCAAGTTCCTAGCGTGAAAGAAGCCAGCGTATCGTGGTGATGCGGCCGGCACCACGCCCCGCATTGACGCGGGCCATGATGTCGGGGGTCATGAGCTGCAACTCGTTCATCCACGAGCTCGTGGCCACCCGCACGAACAGCACCCCATCGGGGGTGATGCTCTCGGGCGTGGCCACGGCCGCGATCTGGGGACCCACCAGCCGCGGCCAATCGGGAATCATCTGCGCCTGGCCCACCCGGCGCGCCAAACCCGCCCGTTTCAGGTACCCTTCGAGCGCCTCGGCGACTGCCACAGGTCGGCTTTTTGGGGGGCGGTTGGAGCGGTCAGTCACAGCCCCTAAAATACACGGAAGTCATTGTCCTGTCAACAGTTAAGGCTGTGGCGGAAGTTACGGTACAGCCACAACGTAGGTGTCGCGTTGGGCCTCAAAACCGGCCGCGTCGCGTGCCCGGAACGACATCGGAATCTGGGTGCCCGCCTGCGTACCGGAGGGGATGATGAGGCGGTAACGCGTGCTGATGACCTGGTTGACCCCCCCGTCTTCGGACCACTGCTGGGATCCGGCCGTGACCCAGAGCGAATCGATGCCATCACCATCCTGAGCGCGCACCGTACCGCCAATGGTGTCAACGCGGCTGGAGACCACTGTCGTGTCGTCGATCGTGAACGAAACCTGCGGGGGGCCGGGCCGCTCGCGTTCGCCGAGACAGGCCGCGGCGAACAGCAGGGCTAGCGCCCCTGGAATTTTGGCGCGCGCTTTTCGAGAAATGCGGTCGTCCCCTCTTTCATGTCCTCGGTCGCGGCCAACAGGCCGAAGTGATTCGCCTCGAGCAGCAGGCCCTCGTCGAGCGTCATCTCCAGGCCCTGATCGACGGCTTCCATGGCGAGACGCACGGCCAGCGGGCCCATCGCGAGGATACCCCGCATCATTTTCTCGGATTCGGCGAGCAGGTCCGCCGCCGGCACGACCTTGTTGACGAGCCCGATCCGGTAGGCCTCCTGTGCGTCGATCATCTCGGCGGTCAGAATCAGCTGCATCGCGACCCCTTTCCCCACCAGCCGCGGCAGCCGTTGCGTGCCGCCGTAGCCGGGCGCGATTCC
>DASWEL010000230.1:0-9917 GCA_036394755.1 Gemmatimonadales bacterium
GTGTCCTGAAACGTCGCTAGAATGTCGGACTGATTGCGGATCTGGAAGTCGTTCTCGCCGCCCGGCCGGACCTTGTGCTCGCGCCGCATCACGCGCTCGATCTCGATCATGGCGAGGGTCATTTGCGGGACGCTCGCTGCATCGACCGTTATGGATCGGAGACGGTCCGTCCCCATGATGCGGTAGCGCCCGGTCTGCAGGGGGATCAGGATCTGCTCGTCGGGGTTGCCGAAACCGCCCGCCGATCCCTTGGCGGACAGGACACCGATGATCTCGAACGGGATGCCGCGGATCTGGATTTCCTGGCCGATCATGGCGGCAGGATTCCGGTTGAACATGTCGGGAATCGCCGAGCCGAGCACCGCGTAGCGGCGACGTCCTTCGTCTTCTCCCGCCGTGAACATCCGGCCCGCCGTGAAGGTGTAGTTCTTCACGATGGGATAGTTGGGCGTGGTGCCGACGATACTCACGTTCCCGTTCTGGCCGCCGAATTTGATCTGCAAGTTGCGCGTCAGCTCCGGGACGACGCCCTTGACGTAGCGCGCGTCGCGCGTGAGGGCGTTCGCATCGTCGACCGTGACGCTCACGCGCTGATCGAACATGATGGCAATACCGCCGCGGAACGATTGCCCCGGATAGATGGAGAGCAGGGTCGGGCCGAGCGCCTGGAGACGCGCCTGGACGGCCTTCTGCGCTCCGCTGCCGAGCGCCACCATCGTGATGACGGCGCCGACACCGATGATGATGCCCAGCATCGTCAGGAACGACCGCAGCTTGTTGGCGCGAATCGCCTGGAGCGCGACCTGGAAGATCTCGCCGAGGAGCATGCTAGGGCCTGGTCGGCGCAGCCTGCGGCCGCGCCGGTGTGGTCGGCTGCTGCTGCTGAACGCCGGGCAAGCCGCCGCCAGTGACGTTGCGCATGCGTTGCTGCATGTCGCGCTGCGCATTGAGCAGCGACGCGCTCGGCAGCACGAGCACGGTATCCTGCTCGGTCAGCCCGCTCACGACCTCGATGTAGTCGAGATCGGTGAGCCCGGTGCGGATCTGCACTGGAGTCGGCTTGCCGTTCTTGAGCGTGAAGACGATGTAGCTCGACGGCTCGCCCGTGTTGCGACGGAGGCCGCCGCCGCCGCCGCCGGCACCACCGCCACTGCCGCCAGCGCGCTGCATCATGGCCCGCATGGCGGTCATCGCGTTCTGCTCCGCTGGGGTCAGCTCCTGACCAGACATCCGCTTCTGGAAGGCCGACCTGATCTGCGCTTCCGTTACGCCGGGAGGAAGCTGAATCGTCCGCCCGTCGGGCATGGTCATCGTGTTGCCACTGCCGCCGGGAGCGGTGGAGTCGTGCTTGACCGTCGAGTCGCGGCGTGCGGTGCCTCCACCCAGCGACGCGCTGTCGCGGTTGGTCGGCGTTTGCGGCTGCTGGCGCGCGGCCGCGAGCTGCTGCTGGACGTCATTCGGATCGAGCCCCAGCACCTGCGCCGCCGAGGCGACGTCGCGCTGCGTCCGCAGCGCCGCGTTCGGCACCGCGAGCACATTGTCTCGGCGTCCGACGTGAATCTCGACCTCGGTGTTCATGCCCGGCTTGAGCAGATGATTCGGGTTAGGGATTCGCACCAGGACGTTGAACATCGTGACGTTCTGCTGCACGGTCGCCTGCGGCTCGACCTTCAAGACGGCCCCTTCGAATGGCCGGTTGGGATACGCGTCGACCGTGATCGTCGTGAGCAGGCCCGGCGACACCTTGCCGATATCCGTCTCATCGACGAGTGCGCGGATCTGCACCGTGTCGAGGTTCGCCATCCTGAACAGCACGGTACCGCCGCCCACGTCCGTCGTCGGCGACGAGATCACGGTGCCGAGCTCGACGTTCTTGGCGATGATGGTGCCCGCCAGCGGTGCCCGCAGCTTCGTGTCGTTCATGCGGTCGCGCGAGTTCTCGAGGTCCGACTGCGCGCGGATCACCGAGGCGTAGGCGTTCGCGTAGTCCAGCTTGGCGCCGTCGTATTCGGTCTGGGTGATCGCCTGCGCCTTGAACAGCGTGTCGGACCGGGCCAGCTGCGCCTTGGCATTGTTGAGCTGCGCCTGGGCGACCTGTAGGTTCGCCTGCGACTGCGCCAGGTTGTTGCGCGGGATGCGCGGGTCGATCGAGGCGAGCAGCTGATCTTGCTTCACATCGTCGCCCGTCTGGACATTCATCCCGATAATTTCCCCCGACGCCTTGGACTTCACGTCCACGGTGAGCACGGGCTCGATGGCCCCGGATGCCGAAGCCGACACCACCAGGTTACGGCGTTCCACCGGAACGGCCTCGTACGATTGCGCGGCCTGCTTCTTCGAACAACCGGCCAGGCCGGCGAGCAGCAATGCCGCCGCGGCGCTTCCCCAAAGTTTTGTGTTCACGTTTGACCTTCCGTCCTCTCATCGCGCGCAATCTTGCCGTCGAGCAGGTGAATCTGGCGGTGCGCGTGTACCGCAATGTCGTGTTCGTGCGTCACCAGCACGATGGTCTGGCCCGTATCATGAAGCTCGTGAAACAACCCCATGATCTCGTTGCCCGTCGCGGAGTCGAGGTTGCCCGTCGGCTCGTCGGCGAGCAGGATGCTCGGCGCGTTCACCAGGGCGCGCGCGATGGCGACGCGCTGGCGTTGTCCACCCGACAGCTCGTTGGGCCGGTGATCCATACGGTCACCCAGTCCCACCTGTTGAAGCGAGCGCGCGGCGCGCTCGCGCCGCTCCTTGGATCCCATGCCGGCGTAAATGAGCGGCAGCTCGACGTTGTGGAGCGCATCGGCGCGCGGCAGCAGATTGAATGTCTGGAACACGAACCCGATTTCTTTGTTGCGGATCCGCGCCAGCTCGTCGTCGCTGAGGTCGCTTACTTTCTGCCCGTTGAGCCAGTATTCGCCGTTCGTCGGCGTATCGAGGCAGCCGATCAGATTCATGAGCGTCGACTTGCCCGATCCCGACGGTCCCATGCACGCGACGAACTCGTTCTTCTTGATCTGGATGTCCACCCCGCGCAGCGCGTGCACGACCTCCGCGCCCATCACGTACTCGCGCGTCAGGTGGTGCGTCAGGATGACGGTGTCGGGTGTCGGCGTGTCGCCGGTACGGAACAGCATGGCGTCGGTCGATGTCATAGCGTCCGTCCGAGCACCGCTTCGACCTGCGCGCGGGCGATGAGGTAGTTGAACCGCGTCTGGACGACGTTGACTTGCGCCTGCGTCAAGGCGGCCTGCGACGTCAGCAGATCGAGGATCGTCGCGGCGCCGACGCGATAGCGCTCGTTCTGCACGCGCAAGTCTTCGGTCGCCGCGGCCAGATTGTCGCGGGCGATGTTGATTTGCTCTACGGCCGTCGACAGCGCCGCGAGCTCCTGCGTGATGAGCGCGTTGACCTGCCGGCGCGTATCAGCAGCCCGCGCCTCGGCGATGTCACGATTGACCGAGGCCGAGACCTGGTTGGCTTCGCGCGAGAAGCCGTTGAAGAGCGTCCACGACACCCCGAACCGCCAGGAGAACGTTTCGGGATAGTTGTTGAACAGCGGGAAGCTCGGCGATCCGGCGCCCTGGCGATTGTTGCTGTAACTCACCGTGAGCGACGGCCAGTACTGCGAGCGCGCGCTCCACACCTGCGCGCGCGCTGCGCTCGCCTGTGATTCTGCTTGTTCGACTGCCGGCGCACTCTCGAGCGCGGCGCGCCGCAGGTCCGCGGTGTCAGGCACGGCGGGCAGCACTGTGTCCGGGATGGCGCGCACGAGCGCGTCGACGCCGATCTGGCGGCCGAGATTCGCCTCGGCTGTCGCGAGATTTGCCTGCGCCTGGAGCAACACAATGCGCGCGTTGCCATAGTCGACCGTGGAGCGGAGCGAGTCCGAGCGGGTCGCCGAGCCGGCATGCAGCTTTTCGACGGAGATCTGCAGCTGCTGTTGCGCCCGACGCACCTGCGATTCGGCAACGCGGACCAGATCTTCCGACGCCAACGCGTTATAGAAAATCTGTTTCGTCGCGAGCGTGACCTGGAAGCGCTGGTTCACTGCCCCGGCTGCCGCGGCGTCGCCAGTCGCGTTCGCCGCCCGCAGGTTGGCGAACCGCCGGAAGCCGTCAAAGAGCTCGAGAGTGGCGTTGAGACTGCCGGTGTACGAGTACTCCGGCGGGACCGGCTGACCGGTCGTCGGGTCGATGCGGCTGACGTTGCTGCGCGCTGCCGAGATGCCGGTCGAGAAGGTCGGAAGAAACGCACCGAACGCCGACCGCGTCGACGCGCCCGCATTCCGCTGGTCGCCGCGCGCCTGGACCATGCCCGGCTGTACGTCCAACGAGCGCCGCACGGCTTCCTGCAGCGTCACTTCCTGCTGCGCCGCGGCAGGTGCCGCGAGCAGCGTGCCAAGGAGAATCCCCCCCACCAAACTCCGCCGCATTAGTGGCCCCCCGCCTTGCCCTTGGTGGAGTCTTCCCGCTCCCTACGGTGATGCTCAGCCTGATCGATCAGTTGCTGGTGACGAGTCCGCTGCTCGGGTGTAAGCTGGGCATCGATCTCGGCCCGCATGCGGGCCTTGATGGAATCGAACCGCGGCCGGACCCGAGCCCAGAGCGAATCGGTCTCGGGGCGGTGCCGCGCGAAGATCGCGCGCACGGAATCCCGCTGCGCGGTGCTGAGGCCCAGCTCCCGGCTCAGAAGAGCGATCATGGCCTCGGGTCCGCGTCCGGGGCCGCGCCCGTCGTGTTCGACCGCCTCGCGGCCGCCCCATCCGGCAAGTCCGCCCGCCACGAACACGGCGGCCAGAAGGCCGACGGCGGCGAGTTTCGATCTATTCAGCATGGTTCCTCATTTCTCGTTCTCAGCGTTGATCAACTAATGACGCAAACACGACGCTGGCGTCCGGTGGATCCTGCGCGGTCACGAGGGCCGCAAGGCCTTGTCCTTCGAGCGGTGCCATCGCGGCGTCGATCGATGCCGGCGCCGGCGTCAGCACGGTTCGCCCGAACAGGAATCCGACGATCAGGGCCGCGACCGCGGCAGCGATGCCCGGCCGGAACCACGACGCCAGCACGTCGAGCGTCGGGACCGTAGAACGGTCCAACGCCCGCTCGTACTGCGCCATGACCCGCGCGACGAACGCGTTCTGATCGTCCTTCGGCTCGAGCGCGGCGCGCAACGCCGCGCCCAGCTCGGGATCCGGGCGATGATCGAACGGCTGTGTGTCTTTCATCGTGCCTGCTCCTTCCAGTCTGCCAGCAGCGTGCGTAGACGGCGACGCGCGTGAAACACTTCCGATCGCACGGTTCCTTCCGGAATTCCCAGAATCCCGGCGATTTCGGCGTGCGAGTAACCTTCGACATCGAACAAGACGACTGCCATCCGACGGCGCTCCGACAGCTCGCCGAGCGCGGTTTGCAAACGCGCACCCAACTCGTTGCGAATCGCCACCGCGTCCGGTCGCGGACCTCCGCCCACCAACGCCGGGTCGAGCGGCTCAGCCTGCCGTACGTTGCGGCGCCGCCGCCGGTCAGTGGCAGCGTTCGCGACGATCCGCATCAACCAGGGGCCGAAGGGGCGGCGTGTATCGTACTGCGCGAGCTTCACCAGGGCAGACAGAAAACCGTCCTGTGCAGCATCATCCGCATCGTCGGGATCGCCCAACACCGCCCGGGCGACCCGCCGCGCCTGCTGTGCATATCGCTCCACGAGTACGCCGAATGCGTCGCGATCACCCGCTAAACTCTTAGCAACTAAGCCCTTGTCCTCTTCGCTGCTTCCCATACGCGCAGCGCCGGTCGGAGGTTGAGCCCCCCCGGCCCCCCCGGCCCCCCCGCCTGGCCCACCAGCTCCGCCCTCGCGCTCAGCGAACATCGCTCTCACGGCGGCGCCGCCGTCTGGCGAGGGCCCAGCCGGCGAGCCAGACGGAGGTCACCAACGCGCCCGCTGCCAGAACCGCGCTCGCAACCAGCGGAAAGAGGATGAGCGACAGGCCCACCAGGAGGAAGGCCACCGCCGCAGTACCAGCCACCGTGCGACGCGCTCCACCGGCGACTTGAATGAGGGCGACAGCGACGACGGCCTGACGTTCGCGCAGCGTGCGCTTGTATTGCGGAGCCGGAGCTTGCGACGAGGCGACCGCGTGAGAAGGGGGCACCGCGGCGGCAGCGACGAGCCGCGGCGGCAGCGGCAGCCGGCGCCGCGCCATCAGCACGATCTCGCGGCTCTGCGCCATGTCGTGCAAAAACTGCGTCGCGAGCGTCGCGGTCAAGCCATCATGCTCGGCGACGAGGTCGAGCTCGTAATTGCCCAGCAGGCTCGAGACGTTGAGGTTGCTCGATCCCACGCGCCCCCACTCGTGATCGCCCACGAGCGTCTTGGCGTGCAGCATCGGGCCGCGATACTCGAAGATGCGGGCGCCCGCGTGGAGCAGCTCGCGATACCCTGAGCGCGTGAAGATGCGGACGATGGGGATGTCGGAGGTGCCGGGAAGCAGGAAGCGAACATCCACGCCGCTGCGGGCTGCATCCACGAAGCTCGCGTGCAGCGGCGGTGGCGCGACGAGGTAGGCGTCGGAGATCCACAGCCGTTCCGTCACCGCGGCCGCCAGCAGCTGGACTGCGCGATAGATCCGCGACTGTCCGGGGAAGCCTTCCACCACGCGCACAGCCGTCGGCCCACATTCTTCGGGCGTCGCTGTGGTTTCGTCTTCGGGCAAGGCGCGGCCGGCACGGGCCCACATCCGGGCGAACGCCGCTTCGAGGGCCACAACCGCCGGGCCGCACACCATCAACATCGTATCGCGCCAACACGGCGCTCCGTTCGTGGGATTACCGGCCCATTCGTTGCCGATGCACAGCCCACCCGTCATCGCCCGCTCGCCGTCGACGACGAGGAGTTTGCGGTGGTCGCGGCTGAACGCTGCGATCAGACCGCTCGTCCAGATCGGGCGAAACGGGCGGACGTCCACGCCGTGGCTGCGCAGCTCCCGCCAGTACCGGCTGCCGGTGCCGTGGCAACCGAACGCGTCGTAGAGCACGCGCACGCGCACGCCGGCACGCGCGCGCTCGGCCCACGCCGTGGCGAAGCGCCTCCCGGTGTCGTCGTCGTGAATGATGTAGTTCTCGAAATGAATCGTGCGCTGTGCAGCGGCGATCATTTCCAGCATCGTCTGAAGCGCATCACTGCTGATCGAGATGTGACGGACGATGTTGCCGGGGATGGGCCGTGCTCCCGTCGCCCTATCCAACGCCCGCGAAAACGGATTCACCCTCCCCCCCCGACCCCCCCGAGGCCCAACGAGGGCTCCACCGGGCGGAGCGCCTGAATGCAGAAT
The DNA here is from genome assembly GCA_036394755.1 of Gemmatimonadales bacterium. Taxonomy (GTDB): domain Bacteria; phylum Gemmatimonadota; class Gemmatimonadetes; order Gemmatimonadales; family GWC2-71-9; genus 20CM-2-65-7. Next base: position 7,319 of record DASWEL010000230.1, read on the forward strand.
GCGATGTGCTCGTCGAGCGGTACGCCGAGCTCTTCGGCGCCCTGGCGCACCTCATCGCGGTTCACGCCGCGAGCAAACGCCTTGTCCTTGAGCTTTTTCTTGACCGACGAGACTTCGAGATCCGCGAAGCTCTTCGAAGGCCGCACCAGCGCGCACGCGACGAGGAAGCCGCACAGCTCGTCGACCGCGAAGAGCGTCTTCGCCATCTGCGTATCGCGGGGCACCCCGGAATAGGTCGCGTGTCCCAACACCGCCCGCAGCAGCGGCTCGGCGACGCCTTTGGAGCGCAGGAGATTGACGCCCCACGCCGGATGCCCATCGCTGGGGGAGTGCTCCTGATTGGGGAATTTCTCGTAATCGAAGTCGTGCAACAGGCCGACGAGCCCCCACCCCTCGGGATCCTCGCCGTATTTGGCGGCATACGCACGCATCGCGGCCTCGACCGCGAGCATGTGCTGGCGCAGCGACGGCGATTGGGTGTGCTCCTGCATGAGAGCAAGGGCTTCGGCTCTGTTCACGTGATCTCTACCCCCCACCGTTCACTCCACAACGCGAGCATGAGCTGCGGCCACAATCTCCGCGCATGATTCCGGCGACCGGTTCGGTGCTCTGCCAGGAGCGGCGTGTCGAGCAGGCGGTCGGCCAGGGGAGCGAGTCCTGTGTTCAGCCAGCGGGCCACCGGCACGGAGAGACCGCGTTTGCGGCGATGAATGACGGCGTCCGGCACCAGCCCGCGCGCTGCTTCCTTTAATATTGCCTTGGTGGTGAGGCCCCGCACCTTGAGACGCGAAGGGGCGGGAAGCACGAGCTCCATCACTTCGCGATCGAGGAACGGCGCCCGCGCCTCCACCGAAGCCAGCATCGTGGCGCGATCGACCTTGACCAGCAGATCGTCCGGCAGATAGGTCAAGAAATCGAGCCACATGACGCGATTCAGCGGATCGTCGTGCGGGAAGCGGTCCAGTTTGCAAGCCAGCTCCGCAATGACGCCGTCCTCAATCGCCATCGCGCCGAGCCAGGTGAGATGGCGATCGAGCCAAGGTTTTTCGCTGGCGGCGAGGAACTGCTTGACCATGTACTCGAGCGTCATCTTGCCGGTCGACGACGGCCAGCGATCCGCCGCCCAGCGCGCGCCGCGCCGCAGCGGGCCCGGGACCCGCTGCCAGCGCTCCGCGAATTTGTGGCCGAGGTAGGTGGGATAGCCGCCGAACAGCTCGTCGGCACCTTCCCCGGACAAAATGACTTTCACGTCCTCGCGGGCGGCTTCCGCCAGCAGGAACGTGGGAAGCACCGCGGGGTCCCCGAGCGGCTCGGCGAGTGCGCGCGACACCACCTCGAGCGCGCGACCGAGCGATGTATCGTCGGCCGTGACGACGTGATGGACGCTGGCGATCGCATGCGTCACCGCTTCCGCATACGGGCTCTCGTCGTACCCACTCTCCGTGAACCGCACCGCGTACGTGTGAATGCGCTCGCCCCGGATGCCGCGGGCAGCGGCGGCGACGAGCAGCGACGAATCGAGGCCTCCGCTCGTGAAGATGCCGAGCGGTACGTCGGACATCAGCTCGCGCTTCACGGCACGCAGCAGCGTGTCACGCACTGTCCCGGCGTCGCCGAGTGTCGACCGGCTGCCGGCCGCCGCCGCGGCGCTCCAGAACGAGCGAACCTCGGTTCGCTCGCCTTCCGCGATGAGCAGTGATGCGGGTGGCAGCTTGTGAATGCCGTCGAACATCGTGTAGGGCGCCGGGACGTAGCCCAGCGCATGGTACAGCGACAGCGCCTTGCGATTCAGCCGGCGCGGCTGGTCCGGGAACTCGAGCAGCGCCTGGATCTCGGATGCGAATCGCAGCTCGCCATCCACGTCAGTCCAGAACAGCGGTTTCTCGCCCGCGCGATCGCGCGCGAGCACGAGCCGGCGCCGGGTCTCATCCCAGATCGCGAGGCCGAACATCCCCTCGAGCCGCGCGACCGCGTCCGCGCCGAACCGCTGGTAGAAGGGAACGATCGTTTCGATGTCACCGTGGGAGCGGAAGGGATAGCCCCATGTGGACGCCTCGCGTCGCAGCTCCGGCGCATTGTAGATCTCGCCGTTGCACACCATCCAGATCTTGGCGTCAGGGCTCTGGAACGGCTGATCGCCGGTCGTGAGATCCATGATCGCGAGCCGGCGCGCGCCGATGCGCGCGCGCTCGTGACCGACGATGCATTCGCCGTCGGGCCCGCGGTGGCGCAATGCGGCGGCCATCCTCGCGAGCGCGTCCGGATGGCGCAGCGGTGCTTCGCCGCGCGCCCCCCCCCGCGGGGCCCCTATCGCGCCGAAGATGCCGCACATGGTCCATAGGCCGCGTATTTACCCTCCACGGCGAGCAGCGGGAGCACGGAATCGAGCTGCGCGCGGACGCGCGCGTCGGTGGCACGCGCGACGAACACGGCCGGTGTGCGGCAGTCGCGCGCGCGACCGCGCCAGTCGTCGGCCGGCCGGAGCGGTGACGTGCTGTCACGGCGGAACTGTTCCTGGTAATCGAGCACGAAGGTGCTCGTCAGCTCGCGCGCGGTGGCCGTCGCGAGGAGAACCTGATGCCGCAGATAGAACGGCAAG
>DASWEL010000231.1:0-2757 GCA_036394755.1 Gemmatimonadales bacterium
TGCCCGCGTGAAAACTTCTAGCGGAACCTCACAGATTCCAGGTGGCTGTCTCTCACCACCGAAGTAACGAAGGGCGATGCATACGGCCCCCAGCCCTGCCAACAATTTGGCGCGTGCAACATCGACCCTTCCGCTTGACCCCGCTAGGACGACGACGCCCCAGCCGGTTGGCTCAGCCGGCTTTAGAATGGAGCCTTGGAGGTCGGTAGAAAGGCTTGCCTCGTCGACCTTCATGGCGATCCCCCTTCATTCCGCCCACTGCCCCAGATGGCATTCGATATTCCTTCAGCGATATGAACTGGTCCTTTCGGCCGCTCTGGTGGCGCTCGGCGTGGCTTACGTGATGATGGCGTGAGACGGACGAGGCCCGATGAACCGAGCGGATCGTTGCAGTGTAGGCACGCGTCCGCTAACCCCTCGTCGTTCATGGTTGCGGGGGCCCGCAATGCAGAATGCTACAACTCGTTCGACACCCTAACGGATTCGACGGGTTTGTATCCCACAAGTTTTCGGAGAGCTCAGTATCTCGCCGCCTGCCCAGGGGCGGCCATCACCGGTACTCTTCCACTACACCGCGGACTCTAGGTCGGGAAGCCGGGCAGGTCGGGAGGCTTGTGGTAAGGCTTGTCACCCAGCGCTTGCACGCGTGCCCAGAACTCCGGCCCGGCTGCCCTGCCGACCGCCTCGAGATCAGCCGACTGGCGCCACATGTTCCAGGATTCTGGATGCAGCCGACTGGCCTCGGCCAGATGGCGACTCCCCTCCTCCACGGCGCCATGCCTGCGCAGCCACACGCCGAGCCGGAAGTGTGCAAGCGCCAGCGCAATATCGGCCGTGATGCGCGGCAGCTTCTCCCGTGCCGCCGGAGCGTCGAGCCCGTGTCGTCCGGTCGTGACCCATTCCTTGACCGCGTTGACGTAGAACGCCTTGCCGGCATCCCGCGCCGCCTGATCGGCGGCCGACATCGTGAGCGCCTTCTGATCCATATTCCGAAAATGATCCGTCGATCCGGCGGTCTCGGGCGGGCGTACGATTCGTCCGCGCTCGTCGATCCACACGGCGCGCGGCACGTTCGCCATCCCGTACAGCGAGGCCACGCGGTGCTCCGGATCGATCAGGCACCAGTATGCCGCCTTGGCCTGCTCGATCCACGGCCGCACGTGCTCCGCGCCGCGGCTGTCCTCGGCCACGGCGACCACCATGAAGCTGTGATCCTTGAGATCGCTGAAGAGCTGCTGCCACACGGGCAGGTCGAGCCGGCAGCCTCACCACGATGCCCAGGTGACGAGCAGCACCTTCTTGCCGCGCAGATCTGACAGCGTGTGCGGCCTTCCCGACAGATCGGGCAATGTGAAGTTCGGCGCCATCAGTCCGGCGAGCGCGGCGTTGCGCTCCTCGGCCCCGGCACCCAGCACCCATGTCTCGCGATCATCGGAACACAGGACGGGATTGCCAAGCCGGCGCCAGAACGCTTCCACGTCGACGCGGCCCGCGACGACGGCCGTCGACGCCAAGGGCACGCACTGATCGCCGCGACACATTCCTTCCGGTTTGAGGGTCCAGCCGGTGACGCGTGCGGCGTCGGCCGCCGCCAGCCACAGACCGTTCGCCGCATCGACCGTGAACTCGTCGGATTCGGTCAGGATCGTCGTCATGCTCGCCCCCCAACGATGGCTGGTCGGCTGCGGATCGCGCTTCGCCGTTGCGACACCCGAGGGTAACCCAGTTCGTATGAGCAGGCCACGCTGCAGCCTCGGTCGGGCGTGAGCCGACGTGCTACGATCGGCGCTCACCGCAGCCGCACGATGCGCTCTTCGTGCGCGTCTCCCCTCCACGAGCCGCCCAAGGAGATCGCGCGGCAAGGGGCCCCGCGTCGAGTTCCGCGGCCACGAGGTCCAATGGCAGACGTGGCGCCTGCGGGTCGGCTTCACACCTCGTGAGGATCTCGTGCTGCACACGGTGGCCTACGACGACCAGGGACGCCTGCGCCCGAATCCGAATACGCCGCCTGCTGTCGGCTGAAACCGGCGAGCCCGTTCGCGACGAATTGCCAGCTGCTGACCGGCCGTGCTGGTGCTGCGCGACGTCGATGGGCAGTCGCGTCGCGAGATCGCGGAAGCCCTCGGGATCAGCGTCTCGTCCGACGCGTGTGCGTCGCGCCCGGTTGTTCCTCCGGAAACGACTAGGACACTTAATGACGACGATGGACGCGACGACGGCTATCGCGTAGGCCCGCGCGCGCCGCAGCCAATCATCGGGCACATACGGGCGAGCAAGGCCGACAGAGATCTCGTGGCCGTGCCACGACATTCCTCAGGACTCCTGGCTGAGTCTGGGTACACGAAAAGGGTTGGCGGCGCGACCTTTGGGTTATGAGGGGAAATCCGCCCTACACACGGACCAAAAAGACCCAACAGGAACCAACAACGACGGCGACTTACGAGGTGCCGAGGTCGTCCCGTGTTGGTTCGGTTCGTTCATCCATACATGGCGTACCGCCCCATTCAGATCTCCCTCGTCGAGGTGAAGCCCAAGGGTGAACCGCTCGGCGATGCACTGAGCGCTTGAACCGTCGTGCGCTGGTGGGACACTTTAACTTCCGCATTTTCGGATTTGCCATCCGACTCTAGTCATTTGTCGCGGGGGCCTGCAATCACCGATATCAAACATACTGAAGTTCGAGGTTGACCTCATCTGAGCGCGGGCGTCGCCGTATCGCGCGAGGCGAGCGTGCTGGAGGCAGGCTTTCATACCGAG
>DASWEL010000232.1:0-2832 GCA_036394755.1 Gemmatimonadales bacterium
CCCGACACGGGGCGGCGTGAACACATGCGAGGCCGCGCGGTTCTCGAGGTAGAGCGCGCCGGTCAGCATTCCCTGTGTCGCGAGTGGCAAGCACAGCAAGGAGCGGACGCGGTGCTCGATCACGTAGGGGTCGTTGGAGAACGGGTTCCGGACGCTCGCGTCGTCGAGCCTCACGGCTTCTCGCGTCCTCAGCACGTACCTCAAAACCGTATTGGGCAGATCTGATGGTCCAGGGAGCGCGTCGAGGCGGCGCACCACGATGGTGTCCGGCTGCGTTGTCACCTCCGCTTCGATCCGGACCTCGTCCGCCCGGCGGACGATAAGGAGAGCTCGCTCGGCACCCACGTGCTGCACTGTGTGCTCGAGTAGTGTCGTGAGGCTTTGGCCGCCCGGGTCTTCCATCCAGGGGGGCTGTTGTCCGCGGCGGTCGATCAATTCGATCGGACGGGCAGCCCAGGAAGCCTCCAGCTCGCCGGCGTCCGAGAGAACGTCCAATTCCGCATCTGATAGTGCACTGGCCATCGCTCCACCTCTCAAAGGGGAACGTACGATCCATGCCGGCCCGAATCGTGATCGCTCGGTGTTCTTTTGGTAAAGACCTCGCGGACAGAAGGCGAGGAATTACAGGGTCCTGTACCGGGCTGCTATTGCATGGGCTCTAAAAGAAGCGGATTCTTGGCGGCGACCAGAGCCATCAGCAAGTGTTGAGTGTGGTCCCTTCTGCGAGGACGGGCCGATGAGCCGCGTGGGCCGTTGAGATGAGAGAGTTTCCGCCGTTTCGCCTCGACACTGTCAATCAGTGCCTCTGGCGTGGTGATGGCGCAGCCGAGGAGCGCATTCTTCTAGCACCCAGGGCCTTTGACCTGCTGCGGTATCTCGTCGAGCACCCCGGACGACTGGTGGCCCACGATGAGCTCCTCGAGGCGCTGTGGCCGAAAACGTACGTTCAACCGGAGGTTTTGAAGAGCCACATCGCGTCCATTCGAGCGGTTCTGGGAGACGACGCGAGGAAGCCCCGGTTCATCGAGACGCTGTCCCGGCGAGGGTACCGGTTCATCGCACCCGTCACGGCCACGCCCGCTGGTCCTCCTCCGTCGCGGACCACGAACCTTCCGGAGGCGGTTTCTGAGCTGATTGGTCGAGAGGCCGAGCTGGGACAAATCACCGCCCTGGTCACCGAACATCGGCTGGTCAGCCTGGTCGGCGCGGGCGGCATCGGCAAGACGCGGTTGGCCCTGGAGGTCGCGAGGCACCTTCTGCCGAGATTTCCTGATGGCGTATTCGTCGCCGAGCTCGGTCCCTTGTCGAGTCCTGAGCTCGTCCCGGCCACGGTGGCGAGCGCGCTCGGCATCACGCACGTTGCGGACAGCGTGTCACGCGAAGGTGTCGCGCGTGCGGTCGGCACAAGGAAGCTCCTGCTGGTCATCGACAATTGTGAGCATGTGATCGAGGCCGCGGCCGGCATGGCGGAGGCCCTGCTGCGCGCCAGTCCCGGTGTCTCTCTGGTCGCAACCAGCCGCGAGCCCCTGCGAGTCTCCGGCGAGTATGTCTACCGGGTGCCGCCGCTCGATGTGCCGGCGGAAGACAACCAGGACATGGCAAACCTCTTCAGCTATGGAGCGGTCAGGCTTTTCGTGTCGCGGGCACGTGCCGCGGAGCCACGGTACGTTGCCGAGGGCCGCGTCGCGGCGGCGACGGTCGCCATTTGCCGGCGCCTCGACGGGATCCCGCTTGCGATCGAGCTCGCCGCCACGCGCATCGTCGGATTCGGTGTCAATGGCGTGGCGGCCCGCCTGGACGACCGCTTCAGGCTGCTCACGGGCGGCAGCCGCACGCTGGCCCGTCAGCAGACGATGCGCGCGACGCTCGACTGGAGCTACGATCTGCTGTCCGAATCGGAGCGCGTAGTCTTGCGCCGGTTAGGGGTCTTCGTCGGGCCCTTCACGATGGACGCAGCGAGTGCCGTCGCGGCGGGCGTCGACATCCCCGCTTCCGAGGTCGCGGATTCGGTCGCGAACTTGGTGGGCAAGTCACTCCTGGCCGCCGATGTCGGCGGCGCGATCGTGCATTATCGACTCCTCGAGACGACGCGCGCCTACGCGCGCGACAAGCTCTTGGGGAGCGCCGAATTCGACCACTGCGCGCGACGCCACGCCGAGCACTATCGACACCTCTTGCAGCATGCCGATGCCGAGCTCGAGACGCGGCCAACCGCCGAGTGGGTCGCGGCGTACAGGCCCCAGATCGGCGACGTGCGCGCGGCACTTGACTGGGCCTTCTCGCCGAGCGGCGATATCGGCGTTGGCGTAGCGCTGACGGCGGCAACCGTGCCCCTGTGGACGCATTTGTCGCTGCTGAGCGAATGCCGGACACGAGTCGAGCAAGCCATCGCAAACCTTGGAGCTCAGGTGCCCTCGGATCCAGGCCGCGACATGCGCCTTTATCTTGCACTTGGCCACGCCCTCTTGCATACGCGCGCGAGCGGCGGTCCCGAAATGAACACCGCGCTGATGAAGGCCTTTGAGCTTGCCGACCTCATGGACGACACCCGGTACCGGTTGGGAGCGATACACGGACTCTATCTTCATTGTCTCAACACGGGCGAGTATCGAGATGCCCTCGGTCTCGCCGAAAAGTTCAGCTCCGTCGCCGCCGGGATGGCCGATCGTTCCGATGTGCCGATCGGCAGCCGGCTCATCGGTCTTGCGTTGCACATTTTGGGAGACCAACCTGGTGCGCGACGACACCTCGAGCCGTTGGTGGGCTCACGTTTCGCGACGGCTCCGTCGTCACACATCATCCTCTATCAATACGATCAGCGAGTGGTACTCG
>DASWEL010000233.1:0-17317 GCA_036394755.1 Gemmatimonadales bacterium
CCTCCGCCTCGATCAGCCGCGCTTCGACCCCCGTGACGATCGACACCGGGGCCGTCGAATTCCAGATCCCCTGGCGCGTGACAAACAACGGGAAGGCGCTGTCGAAAATGAGATCGGTACTGGGATTCGTACCGGTGGCGCGCGGCAACCGTGGGTCGTTGGCGGAGATGAAGTTGAGGCCGACCACGCCCTCGGTATCGACCATGGTGTAGCGTCGCGCGCTGTTGTTGAGTGCAAAGATCTGGTTCGTATTGGCGTTGACGGAGTGTGTGATCTGATACTTGAATGTGTCGGGTACGCCGGCGACGGCCGCCGCTGCCGCCGCGAACTGGCCGCGAGCGAGCAGGGCGCGCCCCTTCACGACACCCGCGAGCCGCGTGATTCTGCGGGCCTGGATGGAGTCCCCAATCGGGGCCAGCGCCGTCTGGGCGAGCGCCGAGTCGGCATTTGCGATAGCGAGCCCCAGCACGGAGTCGTTGCTGAGCGGCTCGCCGTATACGATGCTCGTGCCGTCGAGGCCGCTGAGGGGCGTGCCGTTGCAGTAGTCCTCTCCGATCAACGCCTCGACGTACCCCGTGAGGGCGAACATCCGTCCCACCAGCGACAGTGAGTCGGGAAGGTACTGACGCAGCCCCTTGATCGCCGCGTTTCCCTCGAGGCGCACGCGATTCAACCGGCGATACGGGTCGGCGTTGAACGTGTTCGTGGGCTCCCAAATGCGCTGATCCTGGTTGTTGCGCTGGACGAACGTGTCACCGGAGCGCCATTCGTCCGTGACGAGCCCGGAGTACACGAAGAACGCATCCGGGCCTTGGACGCCGTTCAAGGCTTGGGCGAGCCGCAGCAGGACGCCGTTCTTGAGCGCGAGCGCCGCGGATGCCGAGTTGGCCTGGAGGATGATGTCCGGGTCCGTGGTACTCAGGATGTCGGTGCAGGCCCCAACGGGCGCGCCCATCATCAGGACGAGGATCGCGAGGCTCTTGTATCGGTTCATGGGTCGATCCCCTCAAAATCCAAGGTTGACGCGCAGCGTCCAATAGGTCGGGGGCGGCTGCGTCTGGAAGTCGCTTTGAATCCCGGTCGCTCCGGAGAAGTAATTGCTCTCCGGGTCGATGCCCGAGTAATTCGTGGTCAGGAACAGATTCCTGGCCGCCAGCGTGATGCTGGCTTTGGTCGCATGAGCGGCGCGCGCCCAGACGTCGGGCAACTGGTAGGTGGCCGAGAACTCGCGGAACCGGATGAAGTCGGCCTTCTCGATGAAGCCGTACTGCGTGCGCGCGGCGGTCTCGCGCAGGGCTACCGCCCGTGCCTGCTTCCAGAGTGGCGCGTTCGGGTCGATCTCACCGTCGCAGTTGAGACGCGATTCACAGCGAATTCGCTCGGTACCGTTCAGCTGATAGCGCCCGCCCTTGTGGTCGAACGACCCGGTGATACGCAGCTTCCGCTTGAAGAGATCGAAGCCGCTGGTGAGGGTGATCTCCCGGGTCGGGTTGGCCGGCCCGATGTATACAGCACTGTCGGCCACCGTGATCTCATTGGCGGTGATGACGCCGTTGCCGTCCAGGTCGCGGTAGGTGTAGGGCCGCTGGAACCAGGCGTCGATCGGGAACCCGACCTGTTGCCGGTTGGTCGAAGAGCTGACGATCGTCGGGACGCCGAGCGCCTCGATTCTGTTGCGGTTGAACGAGCTATTCATCGTCAGGTCCCAAGCGAAGGCGGGACGATTGATGACGTTCGCGACGACGAGCAGCTCCACGCCGCGATTGCTCACCGATCCCAGATTCTGGAACCGCGTGGCCGTCGCGCCCACCGACGGGGGAACCGGACGGGCGATCAGGGCATCCTTCGTGAGCTTGTTGTAATAGGTGAACTCGACATGTACGCGGTTCGTGAACAGCGATGATTCGAACCCGAGCTCGACCTCCCGCGCGCGCTCCGGTTTTAGCGAGTCGTTCCCGATGGCGCTGAAGATGATGGAGCCCCGGTCGACGCCGTCCACACTGGCCGTCGCCGGTGAGAAGAACGGAATCGCGTCCGTTGAACCCGGCTGCGTACCTGAAGCCCCCAGGGCTCCGCGCAGCCGCAGATCCGACAGCCAGCTCACGGTCGGGAAGAATGGCTCTTCCGAAACCACCCACGAGACCCCGAACTTCGGGTAGTAGACGGCCTTGAAGTTCTTACCGAACGCGCTGTTGTCGTCGCCCCGCAGCGCGGCGGTCACGTACAGGCGCTCCTTGAACGTGAACTGTTCCTCGATGAAGGCTCCGAGCGTCTTCGCAATGGTCGTGGCTTCGTCGGCCTGGAGGATCGAGCCCGCCGTAACCGTCGTCGCGCCCGGAGGCAACTCGTAGCCACCGAACGCGCCATTGCGGGCGAACCGATTCTGGAAGAACTGCAAGCCGATGGTGGTCTTGCCCCGGACCACCGGCGTCAGCCCGTAGCTCGCCGCCGCATTGGCCTCCAACGTGTAGCTGAAGAAGCTCGTGCGATTGTCCTGCTTGTATCCGAGCGTCGAAGGCCCGAGACTGCCCGCGAACGTCGTGCACTGGTCTCGGCGGCAGAGGTCGGAATCCTCGCGACCTGTGTAGTCCACCCCTCCCGTGACTCGGCTGGAGAGCCACGAGCGAGGACGCCAGTTGCTCGTGATGCTGCCGATGAAGCGGCTGATGTCCTGCCGTACCGTCTCCGAGAAGAACTGGTCGGGCGTATACAACCGATACCCGAAGCGGCCGTTGTTCTTGTTGCCCGGCCCGCCGAACGCGTTGGACAGGAGCCCCGTCGTATTGTTGTCGGTTTGTGGCAGGCGCTGGTTGCTCGAGATGAAGCCGGTGCTGACCGAGACGTCCAGGTTCTGGTTCAGGGTCGCCTGGACGTTCGCTCGCACGCTCGCCCGCTGGAGGGCGTTGGGCCGGTACTGCTCGTAGGGCACCTCGCTGATCTGGCGTGCGGTCACTACCCGCCCATACGCGAACGACGGCATCCGCAGCACCCCCAGCTCTTTCTCGAACTCCCCGCCAATGAAGTAGCGTGCGACATCGGAGCCGCCCGAGACCTGAAGGCCTGACTGGCCGCGCCAGCCGGTGCCGTTGGGACTCGCGTCCTTGTCCGCGAACAGGTTGAACTGCGTCACGCTGTCCTGTACGCAGCGGAGCGGATCGCCCACCGCCCGCACGGAATTCGTGAGAAAGCACTGCGTGCCGTTCGTCGGCAGCGAGCCGGTGGTCCAGCCGCGGTACGCGATCGGATACTGATTGTCGTCCCGCATGATGCCCAGCTCGTTGTGCAGGCTCCAGCTGGGCTTGCCGTCGCGGCCACGTTTCGTCGTGATCACGATCACGCCGTTCGCCGCGTCGGTGCCGTAGAGCGTCGAGGCCGATGGCCCCTTCACGACGTCGTAGGACTCGATCTCGTCGGGGTTGATGTCGTTCACGCGGCTCGGGTTGGTGCCGCCGATGCCGATGCTCGACGAGTTGACGCTCGACTCCATCCGGATGCCGTCGATGTAATAGATCGGCTCGTTGCTGAGCGACAGGCTGTTGGTACCACGGATCCGGACCCGCGCGCCGCCGCCCGTAATCGCGCTCGGCAGCACCTCGACGCCGGGCACGCGCGCGCCCAGCAGATCGCCCATGTTGGCGATCGGACCGTTCTGGACGACGGTAGCCACGCTGACGGTGCTGACGGCGTTGGCCACTTCGCGTTTCGCCTGCTCTCCGGTCGCCGTGACGACGATCTCGTCGAGCGAGTACGGCTGCAGTTTGAGACCGACGTCGTGTGTCACGGTCGCGCCATCAGCAACCGTAACGCTGGGCGTGGCGGCCGCGTAGCCGATCGCACTCACCCGCAGCGTCGCCGTGCCCGCGGGAATCCGGGCCAGCGTGTAGCGGCCCTCGGCGTTGGTCTGGGTAACGAACGTCGTGCCGACCACCCCGACTTTGGCCCCGACAATCGGTTGGCCGGAGGTCTGATCGGTCACGGTTCCGCTGATCGTACCCTGCTGGGCTGACGCGATGGCCGGCAGCGCCAATGCTGCAGCGACGAGCGCTGCCCAGCGGGAAAACTGGACGCATAGATCCTTCATGGAGTCACCTCGTTTGGACGGCCAGTATGACATCGCAACAATGCCGGCCGGTCGACAGACCGGCGGCAACGTATCTCGACGCGCGTCGGCTGCTACCGACTACATCGACCGGGGATGATGATGTTGCGCTGGAGGTGAAGAACGCAGCGAACAGAAATCTGATCCATGCCGCCTCCTCGTTGAGGGATGGAACCCGCTTTCCTTATAGTGAGGGCCGGAGCGACGGCCCGCAAGGGAAGTCCGGCGCCCTTGCCGGACCGTTCGGCGGGCTCCTACCTTCTGCCCATGACCCGATTCCGTCGTCTCGCCGTCATCTTCGCGCTCCCGCTGCTCCTTGCATCCTGCGGCTCGACCCAGCCTGGGCCGGACCCGGGGCCCGGCCGCATCATCTTCACCCGCCTGGGAAACGGCCTCGTGGACATCTATGCGATGGACGTCAACGGGCATGACCTCCAACTGTTGACCACCAGCTACGCCTTCGATGACTGGGGCAACTGGTCGCGCGACACGTTCAAGATCGTGTTCCAGTCCGATGGCATCCCCGATACGAGCTACACGCCGCGGTTTCAGATCTACGTGATGAATTCCGACGGGAGCAACGTGGGCCAGCTGACCTTCGCGGACACCGCCAGGGACAGCCTCACCGGTCACATCAAGGACACCACCAGCAACTTCCATCCCGCGTGGTCGCCCGATGGCACGAAGATCGCCTTCGCGTCGACGCGCGACACCAACCCCCAGATCTACGTCATGGACCCGAACGGCTTCAACATGGTGCGCCTCACGCATGACGCGGCCGAGGACGCGCAGCCGGCCTGGTCGCCGGACGGGACCAAGATCGCGTTCGCGACCAATCGCGATGGGAACAATGAGATCTACGTGATGAACGCCAACGGCTCCGGGCAGATCAATCTCACCAACAATACCCGATCGGACCTGACGCCCGCCTGGTCGCCCGACGGCTCGAAGATCGCCTTCCAATCGGACCGCCAGACCGACTACGCCGTCTGGGTCATGAATGCCGACGGATCGAATCCGGTGCGCCTCACCGATCCCAGCACGTCGGCCGGGGCGCCGAGCTGGTCCCCCGACGGCACACGGATCGCCTACGAGCAGGACGGCGACATCTGGGTCATGAATGCCGACGGGTCCCGCAAGATCCGGATCACGAGCGGCTTCTGGTCCGACCGCCTGCCGCGCTGGCGGCCCATTCTGTAAGGAACTTTCCCTAGAAAAAAATCGCCGCCACAGAGAGCCTGTGGCGGCGGATGCAGACGCGACTGCTGTGGTCTCCTACGGCCGCTTATCGACCATGAAATTGATCTGCGGCGTCGCAAAGTCGGGCGCGGTGTAGACCGGAAGATAGATGCGATACACGACAGTCCCCGAGCCGGGGGACGCCGGCGCACCGACGATCCGATAGCGGAAGCGGAACCGCGTGAGTGCGGTGTCGGCGTTCGCGACCGTGGTATCCGCCGGCGCCGCGCAGCGGCGGTTATTTCCGGTAACGACATCGCCCGCACGTCCCGGACGACAGATGAGGGTATCGGGAACGGAAAGCACTTCCTGCCACCCGTTGTATTCGAGCTCGTTCGCGCCAGAAACCAGAACGACGTTCCCCGCGGCGACGCCGGAGCTCCCGGCCGTTCCCGTACGGCCGATCGTCGTGTCTGCACGCGCAGCGCCCGTGGATGAGCGTCGATTGGTGAGGATCGTGATCGAGCCAACCTGCACCGTCACGGTATCGCCACCCAGCGTAATGCGGCGCGATGCCTCAGCGACCGACGTATCGGTGCGCTGTGCCGTGGGCCGGGTCTGTGGCGCCCGGCTCGTGGGATCGGAACGGGAGACGAGCACCGCCGTGATTACCGACCCGGAGACGCGCGACCCCGCGATCGCCGGCGTGCCGGGGCTCGCGACGGTGCCGGCGGGGATCATCGCCTGTACGATCGCCGGATCGGTGCTGCCGGGCGCCAGGAGCTCGACCCGATAGCTGCCGGTGTCGACCATGACGTAACCCGAGACCGCTCCGTACGCGAGTCCGGCAACGGTTGGTGCTCCCGCCGGCCTCGCGTTCCGCGCCGTGACGAAGAGATCGGGAGCGGCCGTGGTGTCGGGTATCGCGCGCACCGATCCGGCCGTCGATGGCGCCAGATTCAGGAAGCGAATCGCGAACTGGCCGGCAGGCGGCGTCGGCGCTGCAAGTGTCGTGATCGTGGCGCGAGCGCCGCCGGCGCGGGAGCGCCCGCTGAGGTAGAAGAAATACGGCTGCTCTTCGGTGAACGTGAAGGTCGTGTCGATGATGTACCGTTTCGCGATCGAATCCGCGGTGCTGCTGAGGAACACCTTGATGTGATGCGCGCCGGGTTCGAGGGCGATCGGGAAGGGCTGCGCGCTACGAAAATCAGCGTCCATAAAGCTGGCGTTCGTGGAGATATCCACCACTCGCACGTCCAGCTGCATGGTGTCGGGAATCGCGTTGAGCCAGGTGATGGCGGCGTAACGGGGCAGCGGCTCACTGAAGGTCGCATCCTTCTTACAGCCGAGCCCGAGGACGGCAACGCAGCAAGCGAACAATCGCAAACGATTCATCGAAACACTCGCACGAAAAGGGTTGGTCGAAGTCATTGGCCGTTGGGATCGGGCGGAGTGGGACCGGTGTCGCCATGCCCGCCGATCCCGAGCAGGTTGCGCCCAGCAATGATCGCGACGATGCCGCCGGCGACTGCGGTCGCCAGGAGTACCGTCCGGGAACGCGAGAACTGTTTTTGGTACGTCGTCACCACATAGCTGCGGGGGAGCGACACCGACTCGCCCGCCCACTTGCTGCGTGTGCCGCGAATATCCACCACGTCGGTGACCGCGACCACGAGATCAGCCGGCGTGGCCTGGAGCAGCTCCCCTTCGATCCGCATCGCGTACGGGCCCACCTGGCGCATCGATTGCATGCGGCCCTCGTCACTCAGCACCAGAGACAGGTTGGTGCCGGGCGCGGGCTGCAGCGTGGCGATCGGCGTATACGTGTAGCACCCCGCCAGGAAAGGCAGGAAACCGATCGCCACGCCGAGCCGGCGGTGCAAGGGAATCAGGGCCCGCATGCTCAGTACACGCCGCCTGCGTACAGGCCGTAATTCCCGTTGGGGGCGCCGCCAGTGCCGCCGACGCCGCCCGCCGAATAGAAGGCCTCCCGGCGGGTGTCCATCTCCTGGTAGGGGACCGGCCAGTAGAGTGCCGTGCCTTGGGGCAGATCGCCCCAGCCGCGGCCGGCGAAATACCACATCCCGTAGCCCGTATACATCGTCTCCATGCGGTACTCCCATTTCAGCGCATCCCAGAGCGTGCCGCACTTCGACGCCTTGTACGGTCCTGCCGTCGCGCCGGCGTCTGGCACGCGTGGGACACACGCGCCGGCCCCGGGGATCGCTGAAATCGTATCGGTCATTGCGGAAACCGACGGCAGACCCGCGTTCGTCACACGCGAGCTGTCGATCCGGGCGGTCGCGGCCGCCCAGTTGCCTTGACGGAGATACCCTTCGGCCGCAAGCAGCCGGATCTCGGCGCGCGTCATGATCGGATAATTGCCGATCCGCCCGGCAACGAAGAACGCCCGCGACCGGTAGAAGTCGTACATCGAGATCTGGAGCGGCTGCCCCGGCTGGTCTTCACCCGCCTGCCGGTTGCGGACATAGGGGAACCCGCTGAACGTCCGGAAGCCCGACCGCAGCGTATCGGCGATCTGCGCAGCGCGCGACGCCCCTTGCGGGAATCGGCGATCGGCGCTGACCACGAGGAACGGGACTCGGTTGGCGGGCGTCGTCGCGAGCCATGAATCATAACCGCCCGATCCATCCGCCATCCCCATGTAGAACTGCGACATCTGATGCCAGTTCGCCGGGCCGGTCGCGTACGCCTGAACCGGCCAGACCACGTCCCACCCGGCCGCCGGGTTCATCGCGATGTTGAAGTCGGCCGTGATGCCGGCATTCGCATCGGCGATGATGCTGACCCAGTCGGCCGCCGTCCGCTCGGCCGGCGTCCGAGCGACGCTCGCCCGGAACCGCGCCTTATACGAGCGGATGAGCCGGAAGTATCCCGTCGTGTCGAGCGCAATCCCGTTGATCCAGGTGTTGGGAAGCGGGAACGCCGTGGGCGAAGCTCGCGCGATGGTGATCGCCGAGTCGAGCTCCACGAGGGCCGCCGCCATCACGGCCTGGTAGGCCGACAGCGGCACGATCGCCTGCGGGTCGTCGCCCTCGCTCACGATCGACGCGGAGTCATAGGCCAGCGCGAGGTTGCCGAACGCCACTCCCTGGACGAATCGGGCGAACGAGCGGGCCCGGGCGTCCTGCTGCGGCGACCCGAGTGTGAGCACATTCAGCCGGGCGATGCCGATCACCGCCATTCGCGCCGCGCGGTGCAGCACGGTGAAATCGCGGAAGTTGCCCACGTCGCCGGTGCTGTTGCGCGTATTCTCGATCTGCGTGCGCGGAATCGAGCCGCGTGGCCCCATCGCGAAGTTGGCGAGGGCCGACGTGTTCTCCATCCCCATGACCTGCAGCTGGGTCTGGAGGTCGTCGTTCGCTCCTCCCAGCGTCGCATTCTGGATCTGCGCGTAGGTCGATCCGATGAATGACTCTACGTCGGCGGGCCGGCCGAGGGCGCGGTCACGATCGGGATCGGTCTGATCCTCCACGAGCAGCGTATCCTTGCACGCCATGAAGCCCAAGGCGAGCACGCCGGCGACGATAGAACGAAGCTTGGACATCGTTGACTCCTCCACACAAAAAGGGGCGAATCCCCCCCGCGGGCAGCCAGCTCCCGGCGGGGGGGAACTCAGCTTAGAACGTTGAGCTCAATCCGATCGTGAAGGTGCGGAGGTTCGGGAACGTGAACGCGTCCACGGCGTTGATGGCCGCCGAACCTGCGCCGTTCAGCTGCGTACCACCCGACAGGCCAACCTCAGGATCGAAGCCGCGATAACCGGTGATGGTGAACAGGTTGCGGCCTACGATACTGATGTCCCAATCGCCGGTCCGCGCGATGGGGCCGATGTGGTACGAGAACAACAGCTCGCGCAGCTTGGCATAGCTGGCGTCTTCCACGGTCTCGCTGTTCGGCGCGAGCTGATCGTAGAACCCGCCGAGCCCGGTGAAGCCGTCGACCGGCGACGTGCGCCAGTAGTACCCGATCGGCTTGGCATTCTGCACCGACTTCCCGACCTGATCGACGTCGTGCGACAGGAAGTCGAGGTGCGCCCAGTGGAACCCCTCGTTCCAGATCCTCTGGCCAATGGAGGCATCTACCAACGCATAGAGATTGAACTTCTTGAAGCGGACGTCTTGCGTGACCGCGAAGCGGAAGTCGGGCAGCGCATTCCCCAGCGCCACGTTCAGCGCCTGCCCCGCCGAGTTCCGCAGCAGGATCGGCATGCCCCAGTTGATGACGGGGATCCCCCACGGGGTGACGTTCTGGTCTTTGGAGGGGTTGGAGATGGACGTCTCCCACAGATTGTCTGTGATCCCCATGCCGGGGTTATTGCCCCTGCCCACCCAGACGAGGAACCCCTCATCGTTGCGCTGGAACGCGCTGGTCGGGCCGCCACAATCGGCGTTGAACGGTGCCGGCAACTCCGAGCAGTTGGTGATGAAGCGGTGTCCGTAGAACGTGCCCAGCCGCTCACCCACCTTCACCTGGAAGATCGAAAGTGTGCCCTGGAGGTCCGCGCCCGTGAAGAACGGCGGGACGTCGAGCGACGTGACCACCGACCGGTTACGATCGTAGATCACGCGCGTCGACCACTGGAGATCGCGCCGCTGCAGCAGCGGGATGTTGAGTGATATCTCCAACGTCTTGTTCGTCAAGGTTCCCGCGTTGGTCCACTGCCGTTGGAAGCCGGTCGATGTCGACACCGGAACCGGTAGAATCTGGTTGTCGATGTTGGCGTGCGCGTAGGTGACGTTGAACGCGTAGCGATTCCACAGCTCGAGGTCGCCACCGAATTCGACCTCGCGGTGCAGCTCGGGCTTCAGGTTCCGGTTGCCGAGCGTGACGAGGGACAGCAGGCCGCCCGCGAGCACGGAAAACGTCTCGTACTGTGCGTCGAAGCGTGGCGAGCCGCCCGCCGTGCCGTACGAGCCGTGCAGCTTGAGCTCCGTGACCGCCGGGATGGACCACCACGGCTCTTGCGCGACACGCCACGCGCCGGATACGCGGCCGAACGTGGCCCACCGGCTGGCGGGCCCGAACAATGAACTGCCGTCACGCCGCACCAGTGCGTCGAGAATGTAGCGGCCCTTATACTCGAAGTTCGTTCCCGCGAGCATCCCGATCTCGCGGATGCGCTGCTGGTCCGATGACGTCGCGCGGGTGCTCTGCAGCGTGTTATTCAGCGCGGTGACACCCTGCACCGACAACTGGCTGCCCTGTCCGCTTTGCGTGTTGAAGTCGCGCTGCTCGAACAGGTAGCGGAACGTGTAGCGCGACTTGAGGTCCGCGCCGAAGTCGTGCTTCAACGTCGCGTTCACGCTCCCGTTCAACGCCTCGCGTCCCGTCGCCGACCGGAAGATCGAGCCGAGGTTGGCGCTGCTGGCGGTCGTCGTGCGGAAGCCCTTGTCGTTGATCTGAGCGGCGGTGGAGCGCCGCAGGTCGTAGCTGAAGTTGGCGTCCATCGTGAACCAGTTCACTGGATTGTAGGACGCCGTGATGCTGCCGAGGAACCGGTTCGTGATGTCTTCCCGGAACGTCTGGTAGAGCGACGAGAGCGGATTCTCGTTCTGCGAGCCGCCGCCCTGGAGGTTCGGCCGGATGTATAACCGGCCCAGCGTGTCGCGCTCGAGGATGTTGACGATCGCGGGCACGCGCGTCAGCCGGAAGAATGCCGTGCCGCCTTCTTCCTGGTTCAGCCCGTCCTGCGTGCTGCGCGTGTATGACGTGCGGAACCCGAAGTTCCAGTCCGTACCAATGCCCTGATCGACGTTGATGCGGAAGGCGTTGCGTGTGAAGCCGTTGAGGTAGCGAATCGCGCCTTCCTCACGCCGGTTGGACGCGCTCGCATAGAACCGCGTCGACGTGCCGAACCGGCCGCTCATGTCCACCGTGTTCTCCAAGAAAGGCTTCGGTGTCACGAGCTGGTTTACCGCGTTGTAGGACGTGCCTGGCCACGGCTGGACCTGGAAACGCTGCCGCAGCGGTTGGCCGGAAATCGTCGAGCCCGGATCGATCGGGAACCCCTTGGGGTTCAGCGCGAAGTCGGTCGGGCTGTTGTTGACGCGGGCCTGCTCAGTGGCGTAATCGAACGACCGCGCGCAGAACGGCAGTCCACTGACGGCTTCGCAGAACCGGGTCCCGGTCTCGTCGGTCGCGAGCGCTTGGAACCGCGCCAGGCCGAAGTCGCGCTCGATGTCGCTCACGCCCGCTTCGCTGCGGACGTCGAACTTCACGCCTTCCATGCTGCGTCGCGCCGACTTGGTGGTGATGTTGATGACGCCGTTCCCGGCCCGTGCACCGTACAGTGAGGCGCCGGCGGCCCCCTTCACCACTTCCACGTTCTCGATGTCGCTCGGGTTCAGATCGGACAGGTTGCCGTTGATGATGATGCCGTCGACGATGTACAGCGGGTCCTGGCCGCGGCCCGACGCGTTGATCGACGTGGGACCGCGCAGCAGCACCGCCGGTTGCGAACCGGGACGGCCGCTCGCCGACACGATATTGGCGCCCGGCACCTTCCCCTGCAGCGCCGTCAGTGGGTTCGATCCGGCCACGGGGAGCTGCGAGGCGTCGACGCGGTTCACCGTGAACGGCACCTTCACCGCTTCGGTCGCTTCCTGCGTCCCGGTGACGACGATCGCCTCGAGAAGGTTGACGTCGTACCCGAGCGCGAGGTCGACGACCTGCTCGCCGGACGTCAGGGTGATCGCCTTGCTGTTCGGCTTGAAACCGATCGCGCGGACGCGCAGCACGACCGGCTGGCCGCGGACGCGGGCGCCCGGAACGGACAGGGTGTACTGACCCGTCGCATTGGTCACCACGCCGAGCCGCAGCTCGTCGATGACGATGTTGGCGCCGGAGATCGGCTCACCTCGATCGGAGGTGATCGTACCGCGGACCACGGCATCTTGCGCCCGAGCTGTCCTCGCGCCGGCGACTACCAACGCCAGCGCCGCGACTCCGGCGAAGAGCAAGCCACGACGATTGTGGACCATGGAGCCATCCTCTCGTGAACTGGGAACTTGGGGGTGGGAAAAGACGGAACGGGCGGACTCGATACGGCGAATCCGCTCGGCAAATGCGCGGCGCAGAGTTCTGATGAGCGTGACGGTCATACCGCTCGGGAATCAGGTGACAGCCTGAAGGCCCAGGACCCAACCTAGGGTCTCCCCCCGGTTATACGGTTTCTTGCGAAACGAGTCAACCCCCCGGCCTGCGGGTTGCATCCCGCCGGAGGCGCCCTATCATCTATGATCGGTCGCTCACGGCCCGAGTCCATGACATACATCACCCACATCCTCCCTCCGGTAGCGGCTCTGGGCCTCGCGATTGCCGCCTCCCGGGGGGTGCCGGTGCATGCACAGACGCGGGGGCATGCTCCCCCCGGCTCCCCGCATGCCGGAATCAGCGGACAAGTCGTGGATCAGCAGTCACGGGCCCCCGTGAGCGGGGCGAACGTGAACCTGATCGGGACACGCCTCCGCACCGCCACCGATACCGCCGGCCGCTTCAGCCAAACCAGCCTCGGCGCCGGCACCTACATCCTCGAAGTTCGCGCCATCGGCTATGGGGTGACGTCGTGGGTGCTCCGTCTCTCCGATGGCGAGACCGTCGACTACGTGTTCGAGCTGGAACCCGCCGGCGTCGACCTCGAACCCATCGTGGTCGAGGGGCAACTCGGCTATTTCCAGCGGCGCATGCAGGAGTTCGAGGAGCGGCGCCAGTCGGGTCGGGGCATTTTCATTACCCACGAACAGATCGAGGCCAGTCATGCGGCCACGATGGCCGACCTGCTGCGGGGCGTTCCAGGGGTACGCTTGAACTGCCGGTCGGGTGTGTGCAACGCGCAAATGACGCGGACTGCCCATGGCGTCTGCAATGCCGACTGGGTCATCGACGGCGCCCCGGCCTCGATATCATCGACGCCGCATCTTCCGGTCGTGGGAATCGTCGCCGTGGAGATTTACCGCAGTCCCAACGAAGCGCCGGCGGAGTTTCTCAAGGCGGACTCCCAATGCGGAGTCATCGCCATCTGGACCAAGTCGGGCCCCTGACCAGCATTCGTTCCCGTTCCGTGCTCCTCGCCGCGGCGCTGGTCGTCAGCAGCGGGAGCGCGCAGAACGACGATCTGCTCACGGCCCGCTCCAGGGGCGCGCCGAACGCACCGGTCACGGTCTACGAGATGGCGGACTTCCAGTGCCCGGCGTGCCGCATGTTCACGGTGACGGTGCTTCCCACCATCGATCGCGAATTCGTGCAGACCGGCAAGGTCCGCTGGGTCTTCATCAATCTGCCGCTGACGACTATCCATCCCAACGCCATCGCGGCGGCCGAAGTGGCGATGTGCGCCGCGCGACAGGGACGTTTCTGGCCGACGCACGATGCGCTCTACCAGCATCAGGACGAGTGGGCCAAGCTCGCGCAGCCCCGCACCGCGCTGGTGAAAATCGCCCAGCGCGCCGGCGTCGACCGGACAGTGTTGCTCGCCTGCCTCAACGATGGGACTGTACGCAAGGAAATCGAGCTCGATGCGCAGCGGGCAAACCGGTCCGGCGCCCGCGCGACTCCTTCCTTTTATATAGAAGGCGGCTTACTCCAGGGAGCGCCCTACACGCCCGACCCGATGCGGCATTTGTTGGATTCGATTTACGCCGTGCGCACGGGCGCATCGAAGTGATCAAGCCCTCGTTCTTGTATCGGCTGAGCGTAAACGTCGTCACGCGCGCGGCGCCGCTGGTCGCACGGTTCGACAAGAAAGTGGCGCGAGGGCTCGACGGGCGGCGCGGATTGGCCGCCCGTCTTGCGACGTGGGCAGCGGCCCACCGCGACACGAAGCGGCCGCTGATCTGGATGCACGCGCCGTCGGTAGGCGAAGGGCTACAGGCAAAGCCGGTGCTCGAGACGCTGCGCGCCGAGCATCCCGACTGGCAGCTGGCGTTCACGTTCTTTTCGCCGTCGGCCGAGCGACTCGCGAAAAACCTGCCGGTCGACATCGCCGACTATCTGCCGCTCGACCGGCCGGCCGAGGTGTCGAAGGTTTTGGACGCCCTGCAACCCACCGCGCTCGTCTTCAGCAAGCTCGACGTCTGGCCGGAGTTGACGCTCGCGGCCGCGGGCCGCGGCGTCAAGCTGGGATTGATCTCCGCCACGGTGGCCCCCAACAGCTCGCGGCTGCGTTGGCCGGCGCGGCAGTGGTCCGCGCCGGCGTATCGCGCGCTGGACCGGGTCGGCACGATCAGCGAAGAAGACGGCGAGCGTCTCGAAATCCTGGGCGCCCGCGCCGACGTCATCGCCATCACCGGAGACACGCGCTACGACAGTGTGGCCGAGCGCGCCGCGCGCCTGGACCGCACGCGCGAGCCGCTCGCGCGACTGGCATCGACCGCGCCCGACGCGTTCACCATCGTTGCGGGATCGACCTGGCCGTCGGATGAAGCGGTACTCCTACCGGCGTTCGCAGACCTGCTGCATCAACTCCCGACCGCGCGGCTGTTGCTCGCTCCCCACGAACCGAATCCCGATCACCTGGCGGGGATCGCCGAGCGCCTGCGCCACCTGAAGCTGCCCCGGCCCGTCCGGTTGTCGCAGCTCGAACATGCGAAGCCGGGCCCGGTCATCGTCGTCGATCGCGTCGGCATTCTCGCCGATCTCTACTCGCTCGGCGACACGGCGTTCGTCGGCGGCGGCTTCCACCGGGCGGGCCTGCACTCGGTGCTCGAACCGGCGGTGTTCGGCGTGCCGATCGTGTTCGGCCCGCATTGGCGAATGAGTCGCGATGCGGCGCTGTTACTCGACCAGGGCGGAGCGGTCGCACTGCCCGCGGACGCGCGCCATCCCCTGCACTCGCAGTGGCTCGTGTGGCATCACGATCCGTCGGCCCGCAAAAGAGCCGGCAAGGCCGCCAAGCAGATGGTCGAGGAGGGACGCGGCGCCGCCGAGCGAACGGCAGCGCTCGTGTGGGGGCTCGTGGATAGTTGAGACTCTTGCCGTTCCTTCTATTGCTTGTTGCCTGCAGCCGCGAAACAGCCACGGTCACATCAGCGTGGCACGATGCTGATGGTTACCGGTGGCGCGAGCTCGATGTGCCGCGCGGAAAACTCACACCGGGGTTCACGTCGCTCGCGCCTTCTCGGACCGGCATCTCGTTCAGCAACACGGTCAGCGACTCGCTGTTGGCACAGAATCGCCAGCTCGCTCAGGGCGCGGGCGTGTGCCTGGCGGACGTGGACGGCGATGGCCGCCCCGATGTGTTCCTCGCCCGCACCGAAGGGTCGAGCGCGCTGTATCGCAACCTGGGCGACTGGCGATTCGAGGACATCACGCAGCAGGCGGGCGTCGCGGCGCCGGGCCGCCATGCGACGGGATGCGCCTTTGCCGACGTGGACGGCGACGGCGATCAGGACCTGGTGCTCGTCTCGCTGGGCGGGCCCAACGCGCTCTTTTTGAACGACGGCAAGGGCCATTTCACCGAGCAGAGCGCCGGCCTGACGTCCACGGCGGGAAGCACGTCGATCGCCCTCGCCGACGTGGACGGGGACGGCGATCTCGACATGTACGTCGCGAACTACAAGGCCTACACGACAATCGACCGGATGTCGCCGCAGGATCGGGCGTTCGGCCAGATCACCCGCCGCCTGGGACCAAACAAGTACGAAGTCAAAGAGCAGTACCGCCGCGACTACAAGCTGGTGAGCCGTGAGGACTTGGGCGGGATCAGCCTCCAACAACGCGCGGATCCGGACTATTTCTACCTGAACGACGGCACCGGGCACTTCACGCGCGAGCCCATGGCGCACAATCCCCGCTTCGTGGACGAAACGGGGGCGCAGCTCACGGAGGAGCGCGAGGACTTCGGACTCGCCGCAATCTTCGCCGATCTCGATGGCGACGGCGCGCCCGACCTCTACGTCGCCAACGACTTCGAGGATCCGGACCAGTGCTGGATCAACGACGGCCATGGAAGGTTTCGACTGATTCCCTGGTACGCGCTGCGCAGCACGAGCAATTCGGGAATGGCGGTAGCCGTGGGCGACGTGAATCGCGACGGGTATCCCGATCTGTTCGAAGTGGACATGCTCAGCCGCGATACCCGCCGCCTGAAAACCCAGATTCCGACGCACACCGCCGCCCCCCCGCACCCCGGCCTGGGCGAAGGTCGCCCGCAGCGGCAGCGCAACACGCTGCAGCTGAACCGCGGCGACGGGACGTTCGCCGAGGTGGCGCGGTTTGCGGGGGTGGGCGCCTCGGGATGGTCGTGGTCCACGGTGTTTCTCGATGTCGATCTCGATGGCTGGGAAGACATCCTCATCGGCACCGGCCACCGGTGGGACATCATGGATGGCGACACGCAGTATCGGCTGCGCAGTCAGCTCGGCCAAATCGACTGGCGCCGGATGCTGTTCGAGTATCCTCCCCTCAAGCTGCCGAACGTCGCGTTCCGCAATCGCGGCGACCTCACGTTCGAGGATGTGAGCAAGAAATGGCGCTTCGATCTCGGCGACGACATCTCACAGGGGATGGCACTCGCCGATCTCGACGGCGACGGCGATCTCGATGTGGTGATCAACC
The DNA here is from genome assembly GCA_036394755.1 of Gemmatimonadales bacterium. Lineage (GTDB taxonomy): Bacteria > Gemmatimonadota > Gemmatimonadetes > Gemmatimonadales > GWC2-71-9 > 20CM-2-65-7. Next base: position 16,856 of record DASWEL010000233.1, read on the forward strand.
GGCTCGATAGCCCCGCAGCCGTGCTGCGCAATGACGCCACGGCACCGCGCGTGGCGGTGCGCTTGCGCGGCGCGGCGCCGAACACCGCCGGTATCGGCAGCCGCGTGCGGGTGCTGGGCGGTCCCGTCCCGTCGCAGGAGCGTGAGATGATGGCCGGCGGCCTGTACCTGTCGAGCTCCGACGCGAGCCTCACGTTCGCCACCGGCACCGCGGCTCGCGTCCGAATCGAAGTCGAATGGCGCGACGGGCGGCGCAGCGTAATCGACAGTGCGACACCGAATCGTGAGTATGAAATCGCCGAGCCCCCTGGCGCGAACGCCGCACGCCGCACGCCGCACGTTGTTGCAGCACCGCTGTTCCAAGACATCACCGCCGAGCTCGGCGGTCACACTCACGTCGATCCGTATTTCGACGACTACCAGCGCCAGCCGTTGCTGCCCAACTCCTTCAGCCAGCTCGGTC
>DASWEL010000234.1:0-16950 GCA_036394755.1 Gemmatimonadales bacterium
TACCGCCATCGGGAATCAACGGACGCGCGTGGTCCTGACCCAGAGCAATTGGGAAGCCTTCGGCGAGAAGGCCGCGATGCTGCGTGACCGTGGATACGGCCAGGCGTGGGTCGCTATTTTCGAGGGTGCATTCAAGTCGGCTTGCGGCAGATGAGGAAACACCTCTTGGCAGTACCCTCGTGAGCTACGAGGCGCTCGCCGAGGCTACGACACCGCTGCCCAGAACCTCGCGTGATGGCTCCTGGGTGTCGTAACTCGGCCCTCTAGCGACTCGAACGCCGCGCGGCTATCTCCCAGGACTGAGATGAAATGGTCTTGGAAGTTTGGAACCGTGGCCGGCATCGGCCTCTACGTGCATGCCACGTTTTTCCTGCTCATCGCCTGGGTCGGGATCACGTACTGGCTCGCGGGCGGCAGCGCGGCGGCGCTCTCTGGGATCGCGTTCATCCTTGCCTTGTTCGCCTGCGTCGTTTTGCATGAGCTCGGCCACGCGCTCACCGCCCGGCGTTACGGCATTCGCACCCGCGATATCACCCTGCTGCCCATCGGCGGCGTGTCCCGACTCGAGCGCATCCCCGACGATCCGCGTCAGGAGGTGTGGGTGTCGCTGGCGGGCCCCGCCGTGAATGTGGTCATCGCGGCGGCACTCTACGCCTGGCTCCTCCTGTCGCAGACCTTGCGCCCGTTCTCCGCGCTCACCATGGCCGGTGGTCCGTTCCTCGAGCGACTCCTGCTGGTGAACGTCTCACTCGCGGTCTTCAACCTGCTCCCCGCCTTCCCCATGGACGGCGGTCGCGTGCTGCGAGCTCTGCTGGCCATGCGCATGGATTACGTCCGGGCCACGCAAGTCGCCGCGTATGTCGGGCAGGCGATGGCCCTCGCGTTCGGCCTGCTCGGTCTGTTCACGAATCCGTTCCTCGTGTTCATCGCGCTCTTCGTCTGGATCGGCGCGGCCCAGGAGGCGAGCATGGTGCAAATGCGCACCGGCTTGAGCGGCATTCCGGTGAGTCGCGCCATGCTCACCGACTTCCACTCCGTCGCGCCGGATGACGCGGCAAAACGAGTGCTCGACCTGATCCTCGCCGGGTCGCAGCAGGACTTCCCGGTCGTGGACGGGGGGCAGGGGGGCCGCGTTGCGGGCGTGCTGCTGCGCAGTGATGTGCTCAAGGCGCTGGCCCAGCGAGGGTCCGATTGGCGGGTACGCGACATCATGCGCCGCGAGTTCGAGGTCGTGGATGCGGCCGACATGCTGGACACGGCCTTCGCGCGGCTGCAGTCCTGCAACTGTCACACGCTGCCTGTGACGAGTCGCGGTGCCTTAGTGGGGCTCCTCACGATGGAAAACGTGGGCGAGTTCCTGCTCATTCAGTCGGCTCTGGGACGCTCGCCGCGGTCCCGGGCGGCTTAGTAGCATGCGTCACGGCCTGTGCATAGCCGCCACGCTCCTCTTCGCCGCCAACGCTCAAGCGCAGCAGCCGCCACCCCAGCCCGCCTTCACCTTCCAGGAAGTCATGATCCCGGTGCGCGACGGCGTGCACTTGCAAACTGTGATTCTCACGCCCACCGACAAGGCCGGGCCGCTCCCGATCCTGTTTCGGCGCACGCCGTACGGCGTCCCCGACGGGCCGGTCGCGCAGGTGCCGCCGAGCCTCAAGGAGCTCGCGCAGGACGGCTATATCCTGGTCTTCCAGAACCTGCGGGGACGGTTCAAGTCCGAAGGCGTCTTCAAGCTGACCTCGCAGGTCGATCTCACCGACTCGACGGCCACGAACGAGACGACGGACGCGTACGACAGCATCGACTGGCTGGTGAAGCATGTGCCGAATAACGGCAACGTCGGCATGTTCGGGGTGTCGTACGACGGGCTGACCACGGCACTCTCCCTGTTGCATCCGCACCCGGCACTCAAGGCGATCAGCGAGCAAGCGTCCCCGGTCGACCAATGGATGAACGACGATGACCATCGCTACGGGGCGCTACGCGAGAGCTATGCGTTCGAGTACGCGGTCCTCGAGCAAGCGGACAAGTACAAGAACACCAACTTCGCGTTCGAGACGTACGACGGCTATTCGTGGTATCTGGCGCTCGGCCCGCTCTCGAACATCAACGATCGCTACCTCCACGGCTCGATCCCCTACTGGAACGACGTGGTCGCGCACCCCGACTATGACGACTTCTGGAAGAAAGAGGCATGGATCAGCCAGCTCCACGCCTCAACGGTCCCGAACCTGAACGTCGCCGGCTTCTGGGATCAGGAAGATCCGTGGGGGCCGTGGCAGATCTTTCGTCACGCCGCCGAGCACGACCCCGACCACTCGAACTTCATGGTCGCTGGCCCGTGGTATCACGGCCAGTGGCGGACGCCCAAAGCCGACAGCATCGGCCTCATCGCGCTCGGCGGCCACGAGACGGCGCGCGAGTTCCGTGAGACGATCGAGGCCCCGTTCTTCCGCCACTACCTCCACGGACGCGGCGAGAAGCCGACTTGGCGGGCGACCACGTTCCAGTCGGGGGCGAACCGCTGGCGGACCTACACCGCCTGGCCACCTGGAGAAGCCAAGCCGACCAACCTGTACCTCCACGTCGACGGGACACTGTCGCTCGACGTCCCGAAGGCCGGAGCCCGCGTGCCCGCGTACCGCGAATATGTCTCGGACCCGGCGAACCCGGTGCCGTACCGGCGACGTCCTATCTCGCCCACTTATCCCGCGGGTGACTGGCGGACCTGGGAGGTCCAAGATCAGCGGTTCGTCGATCAACGGCCCGACGTCCTCACCTTCGTGAGCACACCGCTCGAGCACGACCTGACGATCACCGGAGAGGTAGCGGCCGATCTGTTCGCATCCACCTCCGGCAGCGATGCCGACTTTGTGGTGAAGCTGATCGACGTGTACCCGGAAGACGCGCAGTCGAACGCGTGGAATCCCGACGCCGGCCCCACGCCGGAGCAGTACGCGCGCTCGGTGAACGGCTACGAGCTGCCGATCGCGATGGAGGTACGCCGCGGTCGCTACCTCGCGAGCTACGAGCAGCCACGGCCCCTACCCCCCAACACACCCATCGAGTGGAAGATCCCTCTGCGCGACCGCGATCACGTGTTTCTCAAAGGGCACCGCCTGATGGTCCAGGTGCAATCGACCTGGTTCCCGCTCATCGACCGCAATCCGCAGAAGTTTGTACCGAGCATCTACCGAGCGACGGCGGCCGATTTCATCAAGGCCACGCAGCGCGTCTACTGCTCTGCGTCGCGGCCGTCCCACCTGGTGCTGCCTGTGATGCCGTAGGCCGACCGCTTCGGGCTGGGACTTCCCTATCACGGGTTGTCAGCGACACACGCGAGCGCAATCTGCGAGGAGGGTCCGAACGACCGCGCGAACAGCGGGCACAGCGCCTGGCCGACAACCAGCAGCGCGTGGTAGTCGCCCAGGAACATTCCCTGTTTGCGCGGTCCGGGTTGCCACGGAAAATCGAGCGCCGGCGAATCATGTCGCTCGCGCACCATTCCATCGTTCGAAAGTCGAACACGGGCGACTCGCACCGATGTCGGGTAGCTGCCGCCCGATCCCTCGGCCACGGAAGCGGCGGTGAAATACGAAAACGCGAGGCTGCCGTCCGCAAGAACGACGCTCGCTGGCTGCCAGGCTGCAACCGTGGTGTCTGACAATCCGGCAACTACCGGGCTCCAGGTTCGTCCGCCGTCACTCGACGCTGTGATACCGATTTGAAGGTGATCTCCACGAGAGAATCGCCCGTCCGCGAACGCGACGAATAAGCGGCCGGTCCGCGGATCGATTGCCAGCCGTGCCACGTCCTCCCCGACACGCATAACAACCTTCGACCCCGGAAACCAGGGCGGACTTTTCAGGGGTGCGAATGTCGCCACCTGAGTTGGCGTGCTCCACGACTCGCCGGCGTCCGTTGAGACGAGGAGCCAAATGCCCCCATGCGCGCCGCTCGTATAGACCACGAACAGGTGCCCGCTGACTGGATCAATCACCATTTGTGGCAAGTCGGCTGATGCCCCGGGGTAGTTCGGAGAGATTGCTCTGGCAGTCGACCATGTTCGGCCGCCATCGGTGGTCTTCGATAGGACCACTAGACCAACCTGTGTACTATCGGGCATCGACTCGGCACGGGTGCTCAACACGAATGCCACGGCCGCGTTGCGTGGATCTACCGCGAGCGATGAGTTGTCATACTGACCCTGCTTCGCCGGTACCGCCATGGCGATGACCGGCGCGCCCCACGAGCGGCCACCATCGCCAGACGTCGTCACCGCGATGCCACTCGCTGAATCCTCGGTAAACGACAGGGCGCTCGCGTAGATCAGTCCGTTCCCGCCCACGGCAAGCCAGGGATCGCCGGCAGTGTGGAAAGAGAAAGTGGTTCGCGTAGCACAACCTGTTAGCGGCAGCGTCGTCACGTATGGCCATGACTCACCACCGTCAAACGATGCCGCCGAGCGAAACACTGTGACGCCGAAGCGCGCTCGCTGCATCCACGATATGACCAGATGATTCTGATTGTGTGGATCGACGACGCCGAACGGCTCGGACGCCGGCGTGACGGTATCGATCGGGACGGCTGCCTGAGCGCATCGCGAAAACGTGGAGTCAGTCTTGGCCGACACCGCAACCAGTCCGGTGCGGCTGCCCTGCGACTGAACCAGAACTGGCGTGCAGCCGATCGTCGTGATGGCGCCCAAGATAGAGATCGCGAGGACGTGCTGGCAGCGTTCGAACATTGGCGCACCTGTTGGTCGTGACACAGCCGCCGTGAGAGGAGCATGAGAAGTCTCTCATAAGGTACGCGACGTAGATCCGCAGCGCCGCCCATCAGCGTTACTTGCCCGAGAAGCACACACGCTCATCCACCACTCTCGGGAGGTTTCGCTCCATGACGAAGTACCTCGGTTTCATCGCACTCGCCACCGCGGCACTCGCTGCCTGTGAGCAGAACCGCGGCGTCACCAGCCCGGCGGCAGCCGTCGCGACGTCGCTTCAGGCCCAGCGCGGCAACCAGTCCGGCGAAGGCGGTGATGGTCCGCGCGCAGTCTACACGCTCACGAACCAAGTCGCGGGCAACGCGGTCGCCGTCTTCAATCGAAGTGCCGATGGCACACTCACCGCGGCCGGCACGATCGCGACGGGTGGAACGGGCACGGGCGCCGGGCTGGGCTCGCAGGGTGCGGTCGCCCTGAGCGACGATGGGCGCCGGCTGTTCGCCGTGAACGCTGGCTCGAATGACGTCTCCGTGTTCGACGTCGGCCTGGCAGGGCTGTCGCTCGCGAGCCGGACGGCATCCGGCGGAACGCTGCCGATCAGCCTCACCGTGCACGGCAACGTGCTTTACGTGCTGAACGCGGGCGGCAACGGCAACATCAGCGGCTTCACAATCGGCACGACCGGCGGGCTCACCGCCATCCCGGGCTCCACCCAGCTGCTCTCCGGCACCAACGTCGGGCCGGCGCAGGTGTCGTTCAGCCCCGATGGCCGCCGCCTGGTCGTCACCGAGAAGAACACCAGCCTGCTCGACGTGTACGCCGTGGACGCAAACGGCGCCGCCGGCGCTCGCACGTCGTTCACTTCCGCCGGCGGGACGCCGTTCGGCTTCGCGTTCGGTCCGCGTCACGTGCTGTTGGTGTCTGAAGCCGCGGCCCCTGGCTCGGCGTCGTCCTATGTCGTGGGACAGGCCGGCGATCTCCGCGTCGCGAGTGGCTCGGTGCTCACCCACCAGGGCGCGCCCTGCTGGGCCGTCGTGACCAACGACGGGCGCTTCGGGTTCACCGGCAACGGGAGCGGATCGGTCTCGGGCTTCTCCATCGCGGGCGACGGCTCCATCAGCCTCATCGATCCGAACGGGGCGAGCGCCCTGATCGGTGCCGGCGTGAACGATATCGCGCTGAGCAGCAACAGCCGCTACCTGTACGTCCTACAGACCGGAGGCGCCCAGGCGATCCACGCGTTCCGCATCGAGCGGGATGGTCACCTCGCCCCTCTGGGGCCGGTCGGCGGCCTTCCCGCCGGCACGAGGGGACTCGCGGCTTTCTAGTAGGACTCATTTGACAACCGTAGGGGTGCGGTGCGCCGCGCCCCTGCCCTGACACTCAATCAAGAAGGAAGACGAACATGACTACCCGCAAATCCTTACTCGTCGCCACGGCCGCCGTGGCAGCGGCCGCCTTGTGGTACCTGTTCCGGCCCGATGCCTTGGTCATCAGCAAGACCGTCAATGAACCGTTGCCCGCCGCGGAGCACTCCATGTCGGCGATGCCGCCGTCGGCCATGCCTGCTGACGCACCCGTGAAGCTCGCGGGTGGGCGGTTCCACACGAATGCTCACAAGACGAACGGGGTGGCGACGATCTATCGCCTACTTGACGGCCGTCGCGTCTTGCGGCTGACCCAATTCGCGACCTCCAACGGTCCCGACGTCCGCGTGTACCTCGTGGCGGCGAGCGATGTTCAGGGCGAGGCCGCGGCAAAGCAGGCTGGGTTCGTTGACTTGGGAGCATTGAAGGGCAACATCGGCGACCAGAACTACGATCTGCCGGCCGGCCTCGACCTGAGCCGGTACCGCGCCGTCTCCATCTGGTGCCGGCGGTTCAGCGTGAACTTCGGGGCCGCCCCACTCGAGGCAATGTGATCCGAAACCTTTCGATGGGACTGTTGCTGGCCGGAGTCGTCGCGGGTACCACCGCGGCACTCCGGTCAGCGGTTCCGAGCGTTGGCGGGACCCCGGCGCCCGAGCTCACCAACACGAGCTGGCTCAACACCCACCGACCGCTGCGGCTGTCCGAGCTGCACGGCCGCGTGGTGCTGCTCAACTTCTGGGTGTTTACGTGCGGCAACTGCACGCGCACCGTGCCATCGCTGGTGGCGTACGATCGGCTGTATCGCGAGCGTGGACTCACGATCATCGGTATTCATACGCCGGAGTTCCCACCCTACGCCGGTGAGCACGACAAGGGCAACCTTGCCCGGGCGCTTACCCGTCAGGGCATCGCGTATCCGAATGCCCAGGACAACGACCGCCGCACGTGGGACGCCTACGGCATCCGCTATTGGCCGAGCTTTATTTTGATCGACAAGCGGGGGATGATTCGCTACACCGGGTATGGAGAGTTCCATTTGGACGACGGAGACTTTCGGACGTGGGACCAGCGCATCCAACAGCTGCTCGCCGAATGACACAGTTCGCGATGCTCGTGCTGGCGATGCTCGCGGTAGCCGCCTGTCATGGCTCCCCACCGTTCGTCGCCCTCGAGGCGGGGCCCCCGCTCCGCCTGGTGGCCGCGCCAGGGGTCCGCATCAACGCCCGCCTCAAACCGGCGCTCGAGCTGGACGACGGGACAGTCCTCCGTTTCGACTCGCCCCGCGTGACGCCCGACTCGGCGTACTTCGCGGCCACTCCCACGGTCGCCGCACCGCCGAGCCGGAGTCGGCACGGTACACTGCGCCTGAGCGTCTGCCCCGCCGGCGAAAGGCTCTGCCGGTTGGTGGTGATGGCCGTGGCCTGGTAGGGCCTGGGACATTCACGAACCGAGCGGGGACTCCGCCGTCGGCAGCCACACGGTGAAAGTGCTGCCCGCGCTGGGGGCGCTGGCGACCGCGATGTGGCCGCCTTGCAGCTCGGCCAAGAGGCGCGCGATTGCGAGGCCAAGCCCCGTGCCCCCGAGGTCGCGGCTGCGCGACTGATCGACCCGGAAGAACCGGTCGAAGATCCGCTCCACATGCTCGGGCGCGATACCGGGTCCCGTGTCGCGCACGCTCACGCCCACCATAGCCCCGTTGCGCTCGAGCGCGAACGTGACGCCGCCGCTGGGCGTGTAGCGCACGGCGTTGGAGGCGAGGTTCAATAGGATGTGGCGGGTCCGATCGGCGTCCCCCAGGGCCCAGAGCGGTGGCGACGGCGCCGCGGACACCGTGAGATCGCGCCCTAGCGCCATCGCTTCCGTGATCTCCCGCACCTCGTTCACCACGGCGCCGAGCTCGAAGGGCGCGTGCGCCAGCGCCAGCTGGCGGTTCTCGCCCCGCGCGATGAGCAACAGCTCCTCGACCAGCTTGGCCGTCTGATCGAGGACGCGCTCCATCGCGCCGAGCGCCTCGCGCATTTCCCCCTCCGTACGGCCCTCCGCGGCCGCCCACTGGACCCGGGCGCGCAGGTGGGTCAGCGGCGTGCGCAGCTCGTGACTCGCGTCCGCGGTGAAGGCCTGGAGGGCCCGGTGCGCGCGGTCCACCCGCTCGAGCATGCGGTTGACCGAGTCCGCGAGCTCCGTGACTTCGGCCTGGCCCGTCGGGCTGGTGAGGCGCGTACCCAGCTCCGCCGGACCGATGGCGCGCGTCTCGGCGGCGACGCGCTCAAGCGGGCGCAGCGCGCCGGCCACCGCCTGACGGGCGCCCCGCGCGACGGCGAGGCCCGCGCCGGGGAGCAGCAACGCTGCCGCGGCCGCGAGCGCGCCCAGCGCGACGACGTACGATTCCCGGCTCGCGACCACGTAGATGTCGAACGCCCCCGCCGCGCGGTGCAACACGCGATACCGCCAGCGCGCCCGCTGTGCGATGGCGGCGAGCAGCGCTTGGCGCACGTCGTCCGGCGAAGCGCTCGCCGGCAAGCCCTCGAGCCGCCGTGCGGGCATGTCGGGGGATACGAAGTAGACGTCCTGCTTGCCTCCGGCCCCGGTGGTCGTACGGGTGATCACCACCTGGCCGCCCATGGCGACGAGCTGGTCCGCCAGCGCCGACGGCATGACGCCCCCGGGCTCGCTCGTCGAGTCGCGGTAGGCGCCGAGCAGCGACTGGGTGAGGTCGGCGGAGTGCTCGAGCGAGCGCCGTAAGGCCATCTCCGCGGCCGCGGCGAACAGCGCCACCACCAGCAGCGCGTACCCCGCGAGCCCGGTCCAGGCCACGCGCGCGAACCGCCGGGTGAGCACCGTGCCGAGCCGGGACTCGCTCATGGTGCGGCCCCCTCCAGGCGGTATCCCACTCCCCGGACCGTTCGGATCGGCGCCGTGCGGCCCCCGAAGCTCAGTTTCTTCCGGAGGTAATTGACGTACACGTCTACCACGTTCGTCTCGGGATCGAACTGATAGTTCCACACGGCTTCGGCGATGCGCGAGCGAGACACGGAGCGCCCAACATTGCGCATCAGGAACTCGAGCAGGGCAAACTCGCGGGGACTCAGATCCACCACCCGCTCGCCCTGTGTGACCCGACGCGTGAGCGGGTCGAGCGTCAGGTCGTCCACCTTCAGCGTGGCGTCCTGGTGGCGCAGCTCGGCGCGGCGAAGCAGCGCGTGCACCCGGGCGAGCAGCTCCGGCAGGTCGAACGGCTTGGTGAGATAGTCGTCGGCACCGCCTTCCAGGCCCTTTACCCTTGCCTCGAGCTCGTCGCGAGCCGTCAGCAGCAGCACCGGCGTGAACACGCCGCGCGCGCGCAGCTCCGACACCACACTGAAGCCGTCCCGCCCCGGCAGCATCACGTCGAGCACGATGCAGCCGAAGCCGCCGCCCAGGGCACGCTCCAGCGCGCGGTCGCCGGTCTCGGCCTCGGTGACGCCGTAGCCTTCTTCACGGAACGCCTTGCTCAGGAAGCGCCGCAGCTCGCGATCGTCTTCGACGAGGAGTATCTGCACGAGAGCCTAAGCTACGATGCACTGGCCGGCACGGGGAGTGTGAGCTCCGTGAGAAAGCTCTAAGAAAGTGCACGGGCGCTTCACTGGCATGTCGTGCCCTACTACGTTCAGTCCATGAATTTCCTGCTCGCACTCGTTGTCACGACCGCGCCGCTCGACACCGCGACCTTCGCGGGCGGCTGCTTCTGGTCCATGGAGCGCGCCTTCGACCAGGTGCCGGGCGTCGTGTCCGCCACGGTCGGCTACACGGGCGGCACCCTGCCCCATCCGTCGTACGAGCAGGTGTCCACCGGCCGGACGGGACACCTCGAGTCGGTGCAGGTGGTGTACGATCCCCGCAAGATTTCGTACGACCGCCTGGTGGACGCGTTCTGGCACGACATCGACCCGACTCAGGCCGACGGCCAGTTCTGCGACCACGGCCCGGAGTACCACACTGCCATCTTTTACCGCGATACGGCCCAGCACCGCATAGCCGCAGCATCGCGGCGCGCCCTGGAGGGGCGGTTCCACCAGCCGATCGCGACCGAGATCCGGCCGACCACGTCGTTCTACGCGGCCGAGGAGTATCACCAACACTATTACCGCAAGAATCCAGTCCGGTACGGCATGTATCGCGTGGCGTGCGGCCGGGACCAGCGCGTGCGGAAAATCTGGGGCGCCGATGCCCCAGCGACAGAGGAACGAACCAGCATGCATGACACGAAGCCGAGCGACGCCGAGCTGCGGCAGTCGCTGACCCCAGTGCAGTATCAGGTGACGCAGCACGAGGCCACCGAGCCGCCGTTCCACAATGAGTATTGGGACAACCACCGGGCGGGCATCTATGTGGATGTCGTCTCCGGAGAGCCGCTGTTCAGCTCGCTCGATAAGTTCGAGTCGGGCACCGGGTGGCCCAGCTTCACGCGGCCGCTCGAGCAGGCGAACATCACCGAGAAGACCGACCGCTCACTTTTCATGAAGCGGACCGAGGTCCGGTCGGCCCACGCCGATTCCCACCTCGGCCACCTGTTCGACGACGGTCCCGCGCCGACGGGGCTGCGCTACTGCATCAACTCGGCCTCGTTGCGCTTCATTCCGGTCGAGCGCCTGCAGGCCGAGGGCTACGAGCGCTTCCTGCCGCTGTTCCAGACGGCGCAGCGCTGACCGACTGATCGAAGATCAAGCCCCGCAGCGACTTCTGCTGCGGGGCTTTGTGCTTCCCTCCGCGCCCCAAATAACTGCAACACTGGGGTTGCATATCATCGGGGGCCCTGATATAATACGCAACATGACAGTTGCATATCTCGGAACCCAACGCTGGAGGTCACGATGACGAGGGCTATTACGGTTACTATCGGCTTGTTGTTCTCGCTTACCACTCCGTTACCGCGAGATTTGGAAATCCAGTTGGCCCTGAGCGCGCTGCCGCCGCACCTCAGAGACAATGCCACGGTGTACGTGTTGAACCCTGCCAAGGGCTTCGAGGTTGCCCGCCAGGGTACCAATGGATTCCACGCCTTTGTTGCCCGAACCGGCGATGACGCGTTCAGGGGATCCTGGCCACTGAGGGAATACAGAGACGATGTTCTCTACCCGATTTCCTTTGACAACGCGGGCGCCAAGGCACAGATGCGGGTCTTCTTTGACGCCGCGGAGTTGCAAGCCAAGGGCACTCCTCCCGGCGAGCTAAAGAAGATCATCCAAGACCGCTACAAGACCGGATACTACAAGGCGCCGGCACGAGCCGGCATCTCCTACATGCTGTCTCCAGTGCTGCGGACGTATTGGAACCCGGAAGAGAACGACAGCGTCGGCACCTTGAACGGGCCACACGTCATGTACTACGCTCCCAACGTATCCAGTGAAGACATCGGCGCCGGGAAACTCGCCGGCATGTATCCCTTTGTCATCATGCCCGGCCGCCATGGATATATGATCCAGTTCATCGGCGTGACGGAACGAGCAGGCGTTAACAAAGAGTACGAAGAGATGCTTGCAAGACTGTGCAAGATCAAAGCCGTATGGTGTTTGTAGCTTTGAAACCTTCCCATCCGCTCGTTGCGTAGGAGAACCCATGAACTCGGCCCGCAATCCAGGAAGAGTGGTCGGCTTCTGGTATCTGCTCCTCGTACTGCTCGGGCCGCTGCGCCTCATCTACATCCCCAACAAGCTCTTCGTCCACGACAACGCGGCCGCGACGGCCGGCAATATCGCCGTGCACCAGTGGCTGTTCCGATTCGGAATGCTGAGCGATATCGCCGGCGCCGTGGCCCTGATCTTCCTCGTGCTGGCGTTTTACCGGTTGTTCGAAGGGGTCGACCAGCAACTCGCGGTGCTGCTCGTGATTTTTGGGGGCGTCATGCCCGCCCTCATCAACTTCGTGAACGTGGTGAGCGATGCCGGCGCCCTCATGGTCGCGCAGGGGCCCGACTTCTTGTCCGTGTTCGACAAGCCGCAGCGTGATGCTTTGGTCCTGCTGTTCCTCCGCCTGCATCACGCTCAGATCATTGCCGCCGAGATCTTGTGGGGCCTGTGGCTCTTCCCCATGGGGGCCCTGGCGTACAAGTCGCGCTTCGTGCCGCGGTTCATTGGCGTGTGGCTCATCATCAACGGCGTCGCCTACGTGGTCCTGAGCCTCACGGGGCTGTTCTTTCCGGATTATCAGAACAAGGTGTTCGCCTACTCGCAGCCTGCGCTGTTCGGAGAGCTGGCGATCATGCTGTGGCTGGTGTTCAAGGGCGCCGGCGCACATAGTCCAAGCCTACAACCCCGCTTGGATACGGCGTCGTAGACCGCAGCACGAACGCCCGGTCCACCCCGCCCGGCCACAACCGCTTGCCGGACCCCAGCATCAGGGGATAGACGAGCAGATGCAGCTCGTCCACCAGATCGTGCGCCAGCAACGCGTGCACGAGCTGGCTACTGCCATCCGTGGCAATGCTCTTGCCGGGCTGAGCCTTCAGAGCGCGCACCGATTCGATCACGTTCTCGCGGATGATCGTGGTGTTGCGCCATGTGGGCTTCTGGAGCGTCCTCGAGACCACGTACTTCTTGGGCGCGTTCATCATATCCCCGAACGGGTCGCCCGGGGCCATCGGCTCGAACGCCGCAGCGTGCGTCACATAGGTGCGCCGACCCAGCAGCAGGGCGTCGACATCCTGCATCATCGCGCCGAAGCTCTTGCCGATGTCATCGTGCCAGTAGGGCATGGTCCAGCCGCCGTGCTCGAACCCGCCATCGCGATCTTCGTCTTTGCCACCCGGCGCCTGGATCACGCCGTCCAGCGTAATGAATTCGGAAACAATGAGCTTTCGCATCTGATAATTCCTCCGACCGTCGCGTGAACGTGCCGTGTGTCCCCCTTCAAACTGACGACGAGCGGCGGGGACCGGAATCGACAACCGGCGCGGACTGGCGGGAATCGCCGCCCGCAAGCAACGTAAGCGCCGCAGGCCCACGCATACTGGAGGACCCTTGCACAAGACCCTGCTGCTTTCCATGAACGCTCTGTGCGCTTCCATCGTTGGCGCACAGGCACCGTCACCACCGTCGCCGCAAACCAAGCTGTCGGTGCATTGGGAGGAGCTGAGCGCCGCCGAGTTCCGCGACGCCATCGGCCGGGCACGAGGGACGTGCCTGCTCCCCTTCGGCATCCTGGAGAAGCACGGCCCGCATCTGCCGTTGGGCAACGATCTGCTCAACGTCCGCTACGTGGCGCTCAACGCCGCCCAGCAGGAATACGCGATCGTCTTTCCCGAGTACTACTTCGGGCAGATCTTCGAGGCCAAGCAGCAGCCCGGCACGGTCGCCTACAGTGCGCACCTGCAGCTCGAATTGCTCCAGGAGACGACCGACGAGATGGCCCGCAACGGCTGCAAAAAGGTCATCATCGTGAACGGCCACGGCGGCAACAACAGCCTGCTCCCGTATTTCGCGCAGGCGCAGCTCGAAGCGCCGCACGATTACGTCGTGTACGTAGCGGGCATCGCGCGCAACGGGAAGGGCGAGCCGGCGCACAAATCGAACCCCGCGACCGACATGCATGCCGGCGAGAGCGAGACGTCCATGAGCATGATCGCCCGGCCCGACCTGGTGCACCTGGATCGCGCGACGCAGGAATCCGGTGCCGATCAGGCGCGCCTGGCGGCGTTACCGGAAGGCCTCTACACCGGCATCTGGTGGTACGCGCGGTTCCCGAATCACTACGCCGGCGAAGGCGCCGCCGCGACGCGCGAGCTGGGCGAGTTCGAGGCGAAGACCTGGATCAACGGGATCGTGCAGGCGATCCGCGCGGTCAAGGCGGACCAGGAGAGCCTGCGGCTGCAAAACGAGTTCTACGAGCGGAGCAAACATCCGCTGGAGACACGCTAGGACGGCTCAGCCCAGCTGGAGTCGATGGTCCGGCCGGCGTCGCGCAGCTGCTTTAGAGGTCAATGAGGGCGCTAGTGGCGTTCCGCGACTAAATGGGGAAAAGGCGTCGCGACTACTTCGTCACCGTCCCGGACGACGGTCTCCTCACCAATCCCATTGGTCCTTGGGCGGAGGACAAGTACCGGTACGTCGGCATGTACGCGGAGATGTTCTCCACCGGGATGAAGAATCGCTGGCCCCGACGCATCTACTTGGATCTGTTCTGCGGTCCAGGACACTCCAGGGTGCGCGACACCGGCCGTGTTGTCCTTGGTTCTCCGATGATTGCCCTTAGCCTGCCAGATCCCTTCGATGCCTATGTATTCGCCGACGATAATCCCGACGCTCTGGAGGCGCTTAGATTGCGAGTCGCTCGCCTCGGGCGGCCGCACGTAGTTACGTACATCCCTGGTGACGCTAACGCCGCCGTCAATCGGATTCTGGAGACGATCTCAGAGAAGTCTGGTGAGAAGACGCTCTCGTTCTGCTTCCTTGACCCTTATAAGCTGAACATCCATTTCGAGACTGTGCGGAGAATTGCGGACGGTCGGGCGATGGATTTTCTGATTCTGTTGGCTCTCTACATCGACGCGAACCGCAATGTTCAATGGTATGTAGAGGAAGGGAACCGAACCATCGACCTATTCTTGGGCGATCGAACCTGGCGGGACCGCTGGAAAGCTGCAGAGCGCCAGCGTATATCAGTCGTTGAGTTTCTCGCAAAGGAGTACTCTGGGCGGATGGCGCAGATCGGATACCTGCCGATGGAACTCGATGACATGATCAAAGTGCGGACGACGGAGAAGCGCCTGCCTTTGTACTACCTAGCCTTCTTTTCAAAGCACGACAAAGGTCGAGGGTTCTGGATGCAAGTAAAGAAGTACGCGTCCGATCAACTCACGCTCCCCTTATAAGCGTCCTACGCGGTGGTACCAGCGAGCGATGGTAGTTCGCTCCAGATGCGGCCGCCTAGTTCACGTCCTCCCGCTTTCGGTGTCCTACCGCCCCACTGTTTGAAGAAGAACGGAACTCCTTGGTGCAAACACTGGTCGCGAACGGACTCGGCCCATGCCGCTTCCATTGCCCTCCGCACGGGCCCGCTCTCGCCTCCGACGATCACCCAGTGAATCTCCTCGAGATCCAGATCGATCGGCCCGAGCAAGGGCTCACAGGAGAGGAAACGAAGCTTGGCGGGAAGCAGCTTGAGGTGTCGGATGCGATAGGTGACTTCCTGGCTCTCGACTGATGTTCCCATCCAGATGTGCTCTGGCACTTCCTGCAGCCCTAGGACTGAGCCAAACCGCTTCCAAAACCGCACCGCACGTGATGGCCGCTTAGTGAGTACTTGGTAGACGTGTCTACCTGCCTCGAGCATCGATTCGAAAACACGCAAAACAAAATCATCGGGTACATCGGCATGGAAGAGATCCGACATCGAGTTGACGAAAACCATCCGCGGCTCGGCCCACTTCTGTGGATGGTCGAGTCGTTCCGGCCACAGTCGCACGGCGAATGGGTCGGCGCGGTTTTCGGATGTGTCGACCACTGGAAGCCGTCGAACGTACATGTTGTGGAGGCGCTTCCTGGCGAGTGTTTCGGCGTAACAGTGATCGCAGCCGGCGGTGACCTTGGTACACCCCGTGACGGGATTCCACGTAGCGTCGGTCCACTCGATACCGGTCTTTAGGCCCATGGATAGCCTCCTGGCTCGAGTAATTTGCCTGGACCGAACAGATGCCGAAAATGAAGCATAGAGTCAATGTGTCAGAACGACTTACACACGACCGCGCCCACCAAAGGTGAGCGAATACACGACTCGACGTTATCATTTCCGCTCCATCGCGCCAGGGACCCCGCCCGAGCGCATTGCGGGCAATGGGGCGGCTGCTCGCTTCGCTGACCCCACGTCGCTTCGGCCGCACATGTGTCCTGAACGAGCTGGATTTTCTGGTGATCGATGATCCCCGTGAGACAGGCGCCGCGCGACTGGGTGAACGGCGCCACAGCGCACCGTACCCCGGGAGGCACGCTTTTGAGATAATTGGCGAGCGCTGTTACAGAGTCAGGGCTCGTTTTCGCGTGGCGCCCCGGCACCTTTCGCGGCATCTTCGGTCGCCATGCAAGACCTCACCACCGGCCCCATCACCCGCCACCTGCTGAAAACCACGGGCTTCATGCTCGTGACCATGCTGTTTCAGACCCTCTACTTCCTGATCGACCTCTACTGGGTGGGTCGCCTTGGCACCGCCGCCGTCGCCGCCGTCGGCATCGCCGGCAACCTCACCTTCATCGTGCTCGCCCTCACGCAGATGCTCGGCGTCGGCACCACCGCCGTGATCTCTCACGCCGTGGGCCGGAAGGACGCGCCCGCAGCCGTAATGCTCTTCAACCAGGCGCAGGTGCTGGCCATGGTGACGGGCGCCTTGTTCCTCGTGGTCGGCCTGGCCACGCGCCTCCCCTACGCCCGCGGCATGGCCGCCGACGCGCGCACCGCCGAGCTGGCGGCACAGTACCTCGCCTGGTTCGTCCCGGCCATGGCGCTGCAGTTCGGGCTCGTGGCCATGAGCGCCGCCCTGCGCGCCGTCGGCAACTTCAAGACCGGCATGGTGGTGGGAACCGCGACGGTCATCATCAACATGATCCTCGCGCCATTCCTCATTTTCGGCTGGGGCACGGGCCATCCGCTCGGCGTCGCCGGCGCGGCCGTGGCCTCACTCATCGCCATCGTGGTCGGCCTGGTATGGCTCACCGCGTATTTCCGAAAAGTCGGCTCGTTCCTGCGGTTCGACCCGTCGGCCTGGAGGCCGCGACCCGACGTGTGGAAGCGCATGCTCGGCATCGGCCTGCCAAGCGGCGTGGAGTTCGGCATCATGACGGTGTATCTCAGCCTGGTCTACGCGATTACGCGGCCGTTCGGCGCCGCGGC
>DASWEL010000235.1:0-2128 GCA_036394755.1 Gemmatimonadales bacterium
GGCCGGCGACCAAGCGACGACCTTCGTCGTCGTGACGACCCGACACGACGACGCGGGCTCCCTCCTTCGCGAACGCGAACGCCGTTGCGCGCCCGATGCCGGTCAACGCACCGGTGATCAGTACGACTGGGGTCCTCATGATCTGTTCTCCGCCGGGGTCGACGCAACGACCGTGCCGCCGCGAATCGCATGTAGCTGCGGCGTCAGCGGCCTGACGTCAGGCTGAGATTTCGGCGTTTGGCCGAAACTTCGGCGTGTGCGATCAGGCACCGGCGATGCTCAAGCCCGGAAACGATGCCGATCGATCCCGAGCTTCTTGATCTTGGACTCGAGCGTCTGCCTCGGAATTCCGAGCCTCGCGGCGGCACCCGTCGGGCCCGAGACGCCGCCCGCGCTCTCGCGGAGAGCCTCCTCGATCAGAGCCTTCTCATGCTCGACGAGATCGGCGACGAAGGGAGCAAGGCGGGTGCTCCGATCGACGCGCACCAGCCAGGTCGGATCGATCGACAGCGTGTCGTCCTCGCAGAGAATCACCGCTCGCTCGATGACGTTCTGAAGCTCGCGAATGTTGCCGGGCCAGTCGTACGCCTGCAGTTGGTCCAGGGTCTCGCCACTGACGTTGCGAATCACCTTGCCCGATTTCTTCGCGTACTGGCCGACGAGGTACTCGACCAGCAACGGGACGTCGTCGGCCCTGTTCCGCAGTGCGGGCAACCGCACTGGGAACACGTTGAGACGATAGAACAGGTCGCGACGGAAAGTGCCGTCGGCGACGGCCGCGTTCAGGTCGCGATTCGTCGCGGCGATGACGCGCACGTCCACCGAGAGCGTGCGATTGCCCCCGACGCGCTCGAACTCCCGGTCCTGGAGCACTCGCAGCAGCGCGACCTGTGTCGCCGGCGGCAGCTCGCCGACTTCGTCGAGGAAGATCGTGCCGCCGTCGGCGGACTCGAAACGTCCCGACCGCCGCTGCAGGGCGCCCGTGAAGGCGCCCTTCTCGTGCCCGAAGAGCTCGGACGCGATCAGGGATGGCGGAATGGCGCCGCAGTTCACTCGAATGAAAGCACCGGTCGTCCGCTTCGATCGCTCGTGAATGGCGCGTGCGATGAGCTCCTTTCCGGTGCCGGTTTCACCGAGGATCAGCACCGTGGAGTCGGTGGGCGCGACCTTTGCGACCTGGGCGAGAACCCGACGCAGCACTTCGGAACGGCCGACGATCTCCTCGAACATCGACGCGCGCACGATCTCCTCGCGCAACGCGAAATTCTCGTTGCGCGTCCGATCTTCGCGACGCTTGCGCTCGTCGATGTCGGTCCCGGTCGCGTACCAGCGAACGACCCGTCCGTCCGCGTCGAGCAGCGGGTTGTACTGGATCAGAAACCAGCGATACCGACCGTCGCCGCCGCGAGCCCGTTGTTCGGTGCTGAAGGGAAGGGGACGCGAGAGCGCTGCCTGCCGTTCCTCTCGCAGGCGCTCAACGTCTTCCGGATGAAAGACGCGCGCGCGATAGCCCTCGGCTCCGACTTCTTCCAAGGACACCCCGGTGTACTCGGTGGCGACGCGGTTCGTGTAGAGCGGCAGCCCCTCGGGGCTCAAGACGATGATTGCCTGCGGGATGGCGTCGGTGATGCGGCGAAGCTCTTCGGTTATGCGGCGAAGCTCTTCCTGGCCGCGCTCGAGCTCGACGTGCGCGCGTTTCAAGTCGTCGATGTCGGTACTCGTACCGTACCATCGGACGATGTTGCCGACCTCGTCACGGAGCGGCTCGACGCGGATCAGAAACCAGCGATACACGCCGTCGTGGCGTCGCAACCTCGCCTCGATCTCGCCTGCTTCCCCCGACGACAGCAGCATGCGCCACCGGTCCATCAACGGACCGACGTCGTCGGGATGGAACGCGGCTTGCCATCCCCAGCCGCATGCCTCCCGCTGCGAAAGGCCCGTGTAATCCTGCCATCGCTGGTTCAGGAACTCGTTCGAGCCGTCCGGGAGGTTGCACCACGCCAGGACCGGAATCGTGTCGATGATCCTGCGCAGGTGTGCATCCGACTCGACGCGCGTCATGAGCTTCTCCGTACCAGCCGGAGTCGACGGCCGAGGGTACGCCGCCGGTATGATCGCGTCCAGC
>DASWEL010000236.1:0-3371 GCA_036394755.1 Gemmatimonadales bacterium
CCCCCCTCCCACCGGAAAAGGAAATGGCACGAGGAGACACCCCGTGGCCGTTGACGCCGTGTGTACCATCTGAAAACCAGTCATCCGTAGGCATCGACGTACGTCGCGCAATGCTGTGAGGAGGTGCCTCATGCGACGCAAGCTGACCGTCACCGGCATGATCGCCGTGGCCGCGGTGGGCCTCACCGCCGCGTGGGCGAGCACGTTCACCGCCAGACCGTTGACG
The DNA here is from genome assembly GCA_036394755.1 of Gemmatimonadales bacterium. GTDB lineage: Bacteria > Gemmatimonadota > Gemmatimonadetes > Gemmatimonadales > GWC2-71-9 > 20CM-2-65-7. The sequence continues at coordinate 227 of DASWEL010000236.1, forward strand.
CAAGTGTCCAGTGCCAGCCCGTTTGCCGCGTGCACCGCGGACAATGTCGCCGGGCAGCCTGGCCTCCTGTTCCTCAACAGCGAGGTCGAGCCATGGGTCGATGTGAACCCGACCGATTCTCGGAACATCGTCGGCGGCTATCAACAAGATCGGTGGTCGGGCGGCGGATCCCGAGGCCTGGTGGCGGGGGTCAGCCTTGACGGCGGCACGACGTGGACCAACGTCGTGATCCCGAAGATCACCCTCTGCTCGGGCGGGACGGTCGACAACGGCGGCGACTTCAAGCGCGCGACCGACCCGTGGCTGTCCTTCGCGCCCAATGGCGATCTCTATTTCATGAGCCTGTCCCTCGACATCGAGGCGCCGTCCGGTGCGCCGGGGGGCAACGGCAAGAACGCCCTGTTCGTGAGCAAGTCCACCGACCGCGGCCTGACCTGGGGCGATCCCATCAAGCTCATCGAGGACACGAATCCCCGGTTCCTCAACGACAAGAATTCGATCACAGCCGATCCCGGCGAACCTCATTTCGTCTATGCCGTCTGGGATCGGCTGCAGCTGCCGGTGGGTTCCGTGCTCAATCCCGAGAACGTGATCGGCTTCGGTTTCAAGGGCCCGGCCATGCTCTCGCGGACGACAGACGCCGGCGCGAACTGGGAGCCCGCTCGCATCATCTTCGACCCGGGCGCCAACCAGCAGACCATCGGCAACCAGATCGTCGTGCTCCCGGACGGGACCCTCGTCGACTTCTTCAACCTGATCCGCAACCAGCCGCCACGGTTCGAGTTCACGCTTGCCCTCATCCGCTCGACCGACAGGGGCGCCACGTGGACTCACGGGCAGCCGATCCGGGCGGCCAGGATTTTCTCGAAGGCCGCCTTCGACCCGCAGGCGACCGGCGTCAGAGATCCCGACACGGGCGCGCGGGTTCGCACCGGCGACATCATTCCCGAAGTCGCGGTGGACCGGAGCCCGAGGAGCCGCGGCTACGGCAACCTCTACGCGGTCTGGCAGGACTCGCGGTTCAGCAACAATGGAGATTTCTCCACGCTGGACTTGCTCATCGACGAGGTCGCGTTCGCGCGGTCCATGGACGGCGGGTTGACATGGTCGACGCCGATCAAGATCAACCTCACTCCGACCAACATTCCGCTGAAGAACCGCCAGGCCTTCACACCGGCCGTCCGCGTGGCGGCCGACGGCACCATCGGCGTGACCTACTATGACTTTCGCAACAACACCACCGATCCGACGACGCTGCCGACCGACCTCTTCCTGGTCCATTCCCACGACCAGGGCCTGACATGGAAGAGCGAGACGCGCGTCACGCCCGCATCGTTCGACATGCGCAAAGCGCCGGTCGCGCGGGGCTTCTTCGTCGGCGACTACGAGGGCTTGGCGGCCGTCGGAAACTCCTTCCGGCCGTTCTTCGTCCAGACCGGCGCCGCCTGCACGCGCATCGACGCCAGCAACGTCTTCGAGTGCGATAACAACGTCTTCTCGACCACCGTCGGTCCCTGAGCGCTCACGGGGGAAGGGCGCACGACGCGTTCACACCAGCCCTGCTCGAATCGCCTCGGCGACGATTTCGGTGCGCGAGCGAACGCCGAAGCCCGCCGCGATCTTTTCGAGACGATCCTTGATGGTATGGGGACTGAGGTGAACTCGAGCGGCAATAGCCTTGTTCGTGAGCCCCGCGGCGACATACCGGACGATGGCGAGGTCGCGTTCGGAGAGCACCGCGGCACCAGGGCTCACGGTCTTCCCGTTGGCCGTCCTCACATTGGCAATCACCCTCGACGCGACCTTCGGATCGAGCACAGAATGCCCGGCATAGACCGCGCGAACGGTGCGCTTGATCTCGTCGAGCTCGACGTCCTTGATGAGGTAACCTTTCGCGCCGGCGGCCAGGGCCCCCAGGATGATGCCGTCCTGGGAGTACGCGGTGAGGACCACGACGGCCGTCGCCGGCGAAACCGCGAGCACGCGCCGGCAGACGTCGGCCCCATCGTCATCGCCCAGCTTGGCGTCCAACAGCACGACGTCAGGCCGCTCGCCCTCGGCCATGCGAACGGCGTCCAGGCCCGTCCCGGCCTCTCCGATGATCTCCATGTCCGGTTCGCGCTCCAGGACCTGTCGCAGACCGTGCCGAACGACTGTGTGATCGTCCACGATCAGGATGCGGATACGACCTTTCGCCGGCGGCCGCCGTCGGCCGCGATTCTGTGCGGCGGCGCTGTGCGTCGCACCCGGCGCAGAGTCCTGTCGTTCAAACATCGGACTCGGAGCCGTTCGTCATCGTCCAGCGTCTCCGCCGAGCGGAATGCGAGCCTGGCGCTTCTCGCAGAATCGCGCGCGCTGTCCCGCGTGCGGCCGGAGTCGACACGGGCGCGCCTCCCGCGACGGCTTCGGTGAATTGCAGGTAGGTGTCGATCGAGGCGACAACGACGCGGGCCTGCAGCGTGATCAGGTCGATCCCCATGAGAACGACGCGTACCCAGGCCTCGATCACGATCCCCTTGTCGAGCACGCGATCGAGAACCTCGGCGGTGTTGCTGTCCCCCGACATGCGCTCGATGCCCATTTCCCCATTCCTTTTCCTGCGCGATGGCGCACCACGTCCAGTGCGTACTACTACGTAGAATTTGCGTGGCCTGCAATAGGAAAACGTTTTCGTTCTGGCGATCGGCTCGGGCGTTGTAAGACTTGCCCTGCTCGGGGGTTCCATCTGGAGGTCCCAGATTCCCCGTCTTGGGGGTGGACGGCCCGGGCACGCGCGTGCTGTTGTATCGGGCGCCGAGAGCTTCCCAAACGCGCGGTCAACCTACGACGGCACACGCTACGACGGCACACGCCCGCTACGACAGCACACTCGTGGTCGCCATTTCGACAGGAGGTTCGTGCTCATGATTCAGCGCCTGGAGAGGACCGACGTCGTCGAGATCCTCGAACGGATCTTCGACAAGGGCATCGTCGTCGACGCGTGGGCTCGTATCTCGCTGGCCGGGATCCACCTGGCGACGATCGAGGCCCGCATCGTCATGGCGTCGCTCGAGACGCACCTCGAGTACGTCACCGAGCTGAACGACGTCGTCGCGCCCCTCCGGTCGGCCCTCGATGGCAGCCAATCCCTGAGCGCCCGGGAGCG
>DASWEL010000237.1:0-14482 GCA_036394755.1 Gemmatimonadales bacterium
GAGACGATCGCGACGATCGGCCCTGGACCGGCTTTGCCGGTGAGCGCGGCCGCAAGACCGAGCGCGCCCGCCCCCTCGGCGATGACGCGGGCCTTTTCCGCCATGAGCCGCATGGCGCGTTTTACCTCGTCGAGGCTCACCACGATGTAGCCGTCCACGACCGGCTGCATGCGCTGCCACATCCGCGGAAACACGCTCTTGCCGCCCGCGCCGTCCACGAACGTGGCTTTCCAATCCGAGAACACCTGCGCCGAGCCTTTCGCAAACGAGAGCGCTGCGGGCGCGGCGGTCTCCGGCTCGGCGCCCCACACTTTGACTCCCGAGCGCAATGCTTTCACGGCACTGGCCACACCGGTGATCAGGCCGCCTCCACCGATCGCGGCAATGATGGCGACGGTGTCCGGCGCATCCTCGAGAATCTCCAGGCCCATCGTCGCGTGTCCCGTTATGAAGTTCTGATCGTCGAATGGATGGATGAACGTCCCTGAGACGCCGGGATACGACCGGTCATCGAGCGCCTGCCAGGCGACCGCATACGGCACGAGCACGAGCTTCGCGCCCAACGCGCGCATGCGCTCGAGTTTCGCGGCGGGCGCCGTCTCGATCGCAACGACAGTGCAGGGCACGCCCGCGGCCCGCGCCGCGTACGCGACACCCTGACCGGCATTGCCGGCGCTGATCGTCCAGACGCCGCGCCGCCGCTCGGCATCGGACAACAGCGCGACGGCGTTGGCGGCGCCGCGCAGCTTATAGGCGTTGATCGGTTGGAGATTCTCTAGCTTGAGCCGCACATCGGGGAACCCCGGTCCGAGCTCCAGACGGACCAACGGTGTGCGAACGATCGTTCCCGCGATGCGTTTCCGAGCGTCCCGGATCTCGCTCAACGCGATGGGACGGACCGGTTCAAGCACGCAGCACCAGCGACGCGGCTACCACGTCCTCGACGGCGACGCCCACCGACTTGAACAGCGTAAGCTCCTCGGCGCTGCGCCGGCCGGGACTGGTCCCCGCCACGACCGCGCCGATCTCCGTCACCTCGCTCCGCGCCGCGATGACATCACCCGATTCGCGCAGCGCGGCCTCGCGCGAGTCCACGAAGACTCGGGCGGTGGTGACGAGATCGTCGTCCAGCTCGCGCCAGTCGGGACGAGTTGCACCGATTGCATTGACGTGTGTCCCGGGGGCCAGCCAGCGCCCCTGCAGCACGGGCGTCGTCGCGTTCACGGCGACCACCACGACGTCGGCGCCGCGCACCGCATCGGCCGCCGTCGCCGCAGCCTTCACGCCATGGCGCTCGGCGAACGCCGGCGCGTTTCGAGGACTCCAGACGCGTACTTCCTTAAATGAACGGACGTGGCGCAGCGCAGCGAGGTGACTCCCCGCCTGCACGCCTGATCCGAGAATCGCGAGCACTGACGCGTCCGCCCGGGCCAACCGCTGGGTCGCCACCGCCGACGCCGCGGCGGTTCGCATCTCAGTGATGAGGCGGCCGTCCATCACGGCGAGCGGCTCGCCGGTCTCGGCCTTGAACATGACAATGACCGCGTGGTGCGTGTGGATCCCGACGTTGTGCGGATAGAACGTGACGAGCTTGGCGCCGAGGGCCCCCCCGTCCGCGTACGCCGGCATGACGGCGAAGAAGCCGTGATGTGGAGCCACGGGAAGCACCGTGCGCACCGGTTGCACCACCTTGCCCGACGCCAATGCCGCGAGCGCCTGCGCAATGGCGGGAATGAGGTCCTGGTAGTGGAGCCTGGCTCGCACGGCCTGCTCGTCGAGGACGACGATGTCGCTTGCAGGAGAAACAGTCACGAGTGTCAGAATTGACACTAGCTCCAAACACCAGGCAAGCAGCTACTCGAGGAGCGCCTGCACTTCCGCTGCCGCCGCAATCCGGCGGTCGACGTGGTCTCCGATCGCCCTGGCGCGCTCGAGGACGAGCGTAAGATCGGAGGGCGACCCCACGCCGGATTGCCGCTTCACGAGGGCAAGGCGCAGGTGTTCGAGCGCGGCCACCGCTTCGGTGAGCGATTCACCTGTGTCGCCCCGTGCCCGCAGTGCCTCTGCCCCAGTCTCCAATCGCTCGAGCACGGCCGGGAGGTCGCGCGCCTGCCGCCGCTCCGCGTCCGGCAGCGCCTTGTACGCGGCGAGCGCCGAGCGTCCTAGCACGAGCTCGGTCGGCTCGACGGAGGGCAGGGCCGCGCGTGCAGTCGCCTTGAGGCCCCACCCAGCGAGCCAGAAGAACGAGCGTCCGGCTCTTCCGGCCCAGATCCGGTACCACAACGAGTCCAGCCGCAGGAACCAGCGGCGCCGCTTGATGACTTCGTCCTCCTCCTGCTGCACCTGCCGTTCGGCGAGCAGCGCCGCCCGGATGTCGTCGAACGTGTAGCCGTCCTTCAAGAGTCGGCGCGCCACCACGACCAGTTGAAAGAGGAGGATCGCGCCGATGATCCCCATCCCTCTCCCAGCGAGCACCGACGTCAACAGGACCAGGGTGGAGACTTGCGCGTTCCGCACGAAGGCGCGCAGCAGCGGCGGGGCGCGAAAGTCCCGGCCCCGCAGCTCGCCCGCGACCCGCGCGAGATCGTCCGCCGACTGAAACCGCTCCGGCGGCGCCTTGCGGAGCAGCCGGTCGACCACGCCGCCAAGTTTGGCGGGCACCTCGGGCCGGAGCTGCTGGACCCGTGGCGCGATCTCGTAGACGTGTTTCGTGATGATCGCGGGCGCGTTTTCAGCCTCGAATGGCGCCCGCCCGGTGAGGGCGTAGAAGAATGTCGCGCCGAGGGAGTAGAGGTCGCTGCGCGCGTCCACCGGTTCGCCGCACGCCTGCTCGGGGCTCATGTAGCGCGCGGTCCCGGTGATCGAGCGGCCGGCGGATTCGGCCGCCCGTCTGCCCAGGGCGATCCCGAAGTCGGTCACGACCGCGCGCTCTGTCGCGCGCTCGATCATGATGTTGTCAGGCTTCACGTCGCGGTGAATCACGCCGCGCTGATGCGCGGCTCCGAGCGCCCATGCCACTTCCTGCAGCAGTTTCGTCGCCAGGCGCGGCGGGAGCGGGCCGGCCCGCTCTACCCGATCGCGGAGTGTCTCGCCGTCCACGAAGCCCATCACGAAGAACACGAGGTCACCGTGCGCTTCGACGAGGTGAATCGGCACGATATTGGGATGTGCTAGGCCCGCGGCGGTCCGCGCTTCTTGGAGGAAGCGGTCCCGTTCGTCGGGGCGGGTCGCGAGGTGCGGCGGGAGCAGCTTGATCGCGACGGGGCGGTCGAGCGCCACATCACGGGCGAGCAGCACGATCCCCATGCCGCCTCGCCCGAGCTCGCGCTCGATCGAATAGCGGCCGGCTAGCAGCTCCTGGAGGGCCAGGAATTCGGCGCCGATCGACGCGGTCATGTGTGTCTCGTCCTACGAGCAGGACCTCGCGGCGTTTCGCGCGGAGCTCCCTAGGTCGCCGAACTCCCTAAGCGCTCACTAAGAACAGAGCTTCTCCCCGGCCGCTGGCACGGCGAGCGCCGGCATTACGTGACGAGCCAGCATCTGATTGAACGCCGCCAGATCCACCCGAACGACCTGTCTCCAACGCGCGACCAGCTTCCCTAGCTCGGCGCAGCTCGAACTGGCCACAACCAGCGCCGCGCGCGTCGGCACGTGGTCGGCGTTGTCCTGCGCCGTCAACTCGATCCCAAATTCGCCGTTCAAGTCCACGAAGCTCCATACCGGCGGCCGCGCGTCCCAGACCTGGCGCGCGTCCTTCAGCGAATCGCCGGCAATGGAATCCAACGTCGTCACCAGCGCCTTCGCGGCTTTTCCCACTTCGGATACGGTGTCATCCGGGGCGATCTTCGCGACCGCGGCACGCAGCTCGGCGACCGGCTTGAAGTCAGTCCACGTCGCCTGGAGCCCCGAGGACAGCCGCATGAGCAGGGCGTGTTGGGCGGCGAGCGCCGCCGGCGCGACTCGCAAGCGTGGATCTCGGACGACGGTCAGCGCCTGCGTGTACCGGTTGCCGTCGACGGTAAGCCGAATTCGGTACACGCCCGGCGAGGCCAGGGCTCCTTCAGGCTCCGCCGGCGTCGAACCGGGATTGCCGTTGAAGACGTAGCTGTGCGCGAACGCGGGCGGCGGGTCGTAGCGCAGGTCCCACGTGGCCCGATTGAGCCCGATATTCGCGGGCAGCGCGCTCGGCTGAGCGAGCCAGAACCGTTCCATCGGCGCTCGGGCCGCTTCGCGCAACGGCGTGGGAGCCGCGCTCGTCATGTGGCGCACGACGGCGCCCCGCGCATCCAGTACATCGATCGCGATATCCGCCGCCGGCTTCGTGCCGAGGGAGTAGTAGATGAGGGCACCCGACGGAGGATTCAGGGCCTGGGGCTCCTCCTTCGGGAACGGCGTGTTGTAATCCACGTTGCGCCGCACGCGCACCGCATCGCTCGGCTTGAAGAGATGCGTCGCGGCACTCGTCGACGGCGTGAGTTGCCGCAGCACCGCGTAGTCGTCGAGCACCCAGATCCCGCGACCGTATGTGCCGACGATCAGATCGTTGTCATGAATCTCGATGTCGTTGACCATGGTCGTCGGCAGGTTGAGCATGAGCGACTGCCAGTGGTCACCGTCATCGAACGAGACGTACACCCCGCTCTCGGTACCTGCGAACAGGAGGCCGCGCCGCCTGGGATCGGCGCGAACCACGTGCACGAACGCACCGCTCGGCAGCGAGGCAGGAAGTCCCGTCACGATTTTCGTCCAGGTCTTCCCGTAGTCGCGCGTGCGATAGATGTACGGCGCATAGTCGCCACGAAAGTGCAAATCGAGTCCGGCGTAGGCCGTGCCGCCCTCGAGCCTGGATGCTTCGACGGAAGTGCGAATCGGTCGCTGGGCGATCGCCGTACCCGGGATCGTGACGTCGCTCCATGACCGTCCGTGGTCGCGCGAGACCTGGATGACCCCGTTGGTGGCACCAGTCCAGATGACACCGGGAGTGACCGTCGATGGTGCGACGGAATAGAGGGCCCTCGCGGGCATGGTCGTATCGCGGGCGGGCTCGTGCACTCCGGTGACCGTGGGCGCTTTCGAATGCGGGATGCTGAGGTCGGGACTCAACTTGGTCCAGGTCACGCCGCCGTCGGCGGACGCCATGACGAACTGATAGCCGGCGAGCAGCTCGGGCCTGCCGTGCCACGTCGCAAACGCGATGGGCAGGTTGATCGACGCGCGCAGCTTGAGCGAGGGGTCCTGCTCGGGTCCCACGTTGATCCACTCGCCGCCGGGATAGGTGATCTTCGAGACGCTGAGCCCGCTCGAGTACACGACGTTGGGGTTGCGCGGGTCGGGGAGGATCGTGCCCCACTCCCAGCCCGGCACCGGCTTCCAGTCGATCGGCGTGATCGCCCCAAGATTGCCGCGACTGCTCGTCGCAATCGCGCCCGCGTCCTGCTGCGTCGCGTAGATCCAATACGGAAATGCGTTGTCGGCGGCGACGTGATAGACCTGCTCCGTGGACTGGTTGTACCACGAGCTCCATGTGTCGCCGCCGTCGAACGACACGATCGCCCCCTGGTCGTAGCCCAGGATCATGCGTTTGCCGTCGGTGGGGTCGATCCACCCGACCTGGGGATCGTCGCCGCCGGGAGGGCCGCCCTTGAAGGCGGTGAAGCTGTTGCCGCCGTCGGTGGATTTGTACGCCGTCACATGGAACGTGTAGACGATGTCGGGATTCCTGGAATCGACGAGCACGCCGCTGTTGTAGCCACCCTGAGCGTTGGCGATTCGCTTGTCGTCTTCCGCCATGTGGCGCCACGACGTGCCGCCATCGTCGGAGCGATACAATCCAAAGTCGCCGATCGCATAGACGCGTTGCGCACTGGTCCCCATCCCAACCGCCAGAGATACGCGTCCCTTGAGGTGGGGAAGCCCGCCGCCGACGATCTCGCGCCACGTGACGCCGCCATCCGCGGATTTGTAGAGTCGCGAGCGTGTCTGCGCCGTGTCTGGGTTGGGTGGGGGTGGGTTGCTGGGGCCCGATGCGAGCGAGCGATACATCGTCGCGGCGAGAATCACGTCCGGCACGTCTGACGCGCGCGCGAGAGTCGCGATGCCGGTTTTGTCGTCGACGTACAATGTCTTGGCCCAGCTCGCGCCGCCGTCGGTGGACCGGAAGACGCCACGCGCGTCGCTCTGCGTTTGAAAAAATCCCCCCAGCGCGCTGACCACGAGGAGATTCGGGTCGCGCGGGTGAACCAGGATGGAAGTGATCTGCTGCGTGCCCTCCAGGCCGATGCGATGCCAGCTCCGTCCGGCATCGGAGGACTTGTACATCCCGTCGCCCATCCCGTCGAAGAAGGAATTCAGGTCACCCGTGCCGACGTACACCACGTTCGGGTCGGACGGCGCGACCTCGACGGCCCCGATGGACGAGACGCTCTTAATGGAATCGAAGATCGGATACCACGTTTCCCCCGCACTCGTCGTCTTCCAGACACCGCCGTTGGGGGTGCCGACGTAGAACACGCCCGGTTGCCCAATCGCGCCCGACGCCGCGGAGATACGTCCGCCCCGGAAAGGGCCGACGTTGCGCCAGACCAGCGCGGAATTGAGAGGGGAATCGATAGACTGCGCGCCGAGCGGAGTCGCGGCGAGCGTGACGGCGCAGAGCACCAGCAGGGACGGTGGGCGCATGGCGAAATCCGATGAGAAAGACGAGGTGAATGTATCCCGCCGGTTCGGCCTTCGCACACGTTCCAGATCGGACTACGGCACCGCACACCTCACCAGATCGCTCTCCGTCACTCCAGGAATACGGACGCGATACGTCCGGCCGCGCGCTCCCGACCACCGCAGCTCCCACCACGCCAGGCCGGCGCGCCGCGAACGCAAACGCATCTCCAGCGCCGGATCGTCGTCCCAGCCCACCACCGTGCGGGTCGCGTCGTCGACCACGATCTCGACGCGCGCGTGGGCCGCAACGTCACCGGTACCAACCGGCCACTCCGCCGCCCCACCGAGCTGCAGCCAGGCGTACAGCGTGTCACCCGAGCACCAGACTCGCTCGATCCGCGGCGGCGGCACTCGACCGGCCGATCTGCGTGGGACGACGTGGCGCTGGTGCCCGACGACGAGATCGAGCGGTGGTGCCGCAGTCGCAGGCAGACTATCTCCGGCCGATACGGACGCCGCGAGACGAGCCAGGGTGCGCCCGAACATCGCCGCTTCGCCCGGGCCGTAAATCGTCGAGCCGCCTTCGTAGTACTGCGCGGAATACTCCTCGGCGGTGGTGACGTACTCCATGTAGCCGTTGGCGTGGCCCAGAATGAGCGCCGAAGTCACCGGCAGCCCGGCCTCGCGGGCGCTCGCGAGCATCTGCTCGCGCATTCGTCGTCCCGCCGTCGTCGTCACCTCCGCCGGGACCGCGCCGATCACGCGACTCCCCAGGCGCAGCACCGTGACTTGCGCGTAAGAGGGCAGACTCCCGCTGACGAAGAGATGATTGGCGAGGCCGCCGAACGCTGCGTCAAAGAGTTGGCGCTTCTGCGCCTGGCATCCGGGTACATCTGGATTCGGCGAGCCCTGCTTGAGGCCGACGTCGAACAGACCGAATAGCAGCCACCCCTGAATCCGCGTGTGGGCGTCGTCCGCGCCGACCAGCGTGCTGAGGCCGAGCGCCGGCTCCGAGCAGATACCGAGTGCGCGCGCGCTGTCGCGCAGCGCCAGCGTCGCAAACGCCCGCCCCAGCTCCAACCGGTCCGTCAACGCCGCCCCCGCCCCGAGCGCGTCGAACAACGCGACCGCTCCGTCCCCCACACTCTTCCCGATCACCGTGATCGCCTCTCGCGCCGCGTGCCTGCAGGAGGCCAGATGCGTGGCGGTAGGAGAGCGCCACTCCCACAGGGACCGCGTGAAGGGCCCGGCGAGCGCTGGTAGCGGGACGAGTGTCGGGACGTTGCAGCGGCTCTGGGGCGGCCACGCCGGCGACACGTCGCCTTCGGCCCCGTTTGCGAACAGATACACGGCGCGCGGCACGAAACCGCCGTCGGTCACACGATTGAGATCCCCGTCGATGTGCCGCTCCAGCCGCCGCTCGACCAGGCCCTGAATGTCGGGGTCGAGCAGGTCGTTCGATGGTGCGTTGCCTGTCCCGTGCATCGCGAAGATGCTGAAAGCCCCGGCGGGCCGGAACGCGCCGCTCGTGGGGTCGCGCAGATCGACCCGCAGCATGGCGAGCTCCGGATCGACGAGCCCGTATTCCTGCGGCAGTCCGGCGGGCGCGTCCGGCGGCGCGGTGGGCAGGGGAATGTTGCGGAGGATCGCGGGAAGGCTGCGGATCCGCGTCTCACCCCAAACGGCGCGACTTCCCCACGCGACTCGCGCCGGCCGAAGATCGTCCACCGCGGCATGAACTGCTCGCGCAATGCGCGCCGTGAGCGAATCGACCATCACGGGGTCGTAGCCGAGGACCGAGCTTCCCGCGTCGTTGTAACCGGCGGCTTCGAAGTAATGACCCGGACCGGCGTGCGTGTGGGTCACCGCGATCACAAGGCGATCCACGCCGATGCCGTCGGTGCGCGCGGTCAGCGCCGCGACCCGGCGGTGCAGCAGGGTCGAGCTGAGGCCGAGATCGGCGACGACGAGCGCCACGTGATTGCCGCCGCTGTCGGCCAACACGAGCACGCGCGCATAGAGTCGGAGCCGGTAACCGCGCGCCTCGGCGCCCTCGGGGCCGTTGCCGGCGAGCCCCACGCCTGGCGGCGGCGTGATGTCGACGCGAGCGAACCCGGCCCGCAACAACGTCTCTCTGCCCGGTTGCGGCGCCGGGGGGGGGCTGAGCGTCCCGGGCACGTGCAGGCGCGTGGGTCCGCACCCCACCAGCAGGAGGGCCGTGGCCCAGAACAGAACCGCGCGGGGGCTCATTGCACACTCCGCGCGTCGCCGCGCAGGACGATCGTGACCCCCGTCCACAGCCACACGACGAAGTCTCGAGTCCGGCTTGGGCCGTCGAACTTCGTGGCATCATCGGTATTGAGTTGCGACCGAGCGCCGAAGGCGAGGGTGGTCGATCCAATGCCGAACAGGTGTCCCGCTCGCACCTCCGTCCCCAGACCGAGTCCGACATGCGTGATGCCCCGAGTGGCGAAGTTGGCGAGCTCTCCGGGTCGGGCGGGATTCGGCCCTTGCCCGACGTTCAGCCCCATTTCGCCCTGGACGAACACGAAGGCATACGGTGGAAAGGGCCACCCCAGAACCGGGAGATCGAGCGACGCCTGGAGATACGCTCCACGCACGCGCCCCACATCCCACCAGGCTTCCAGGGTCGGGTTGAGGTACCGGCTCGTCGTCGACAGCGAAGCGAATACCTCCGTCGTGTTGCGAGCCGGGCCCAGCCCCCCTTGGGCCGAGTCGCCGCGGAACACGTAGCGTACGATGCCGGCGTGCAGACGTGTCGGTCCGAGGACGAACATGGCCCGCCCCCAGAGGTCTGCCTCTCCGAGGTGTCTGCCGCCAGCGCCGGTCTCGGACAGTTCTCCTGTCGTGGCGCGGTCTAGCTCGTAATGCAGGACGGCACCGCCCTCCAGCGAGACGCGGTGGACGCGGAGTCCCAGGGCGAGCGATGGCTGGGCGACCAGCCCCGCCGCTCGGGAGATGCCATGCCACACGTAGCGCCCCTCGACGGACACGTCGGTGCGGGCCGTGTGTTGTGCCGCGGGGGAGGAAGGAGCCACCACGAGTCCTGCGACGCACAACCAGACCGATCGCACCCGTCTAACGTGGGGTGCGTCGCTGGCTCCTGCAAGGAAGTCGCTACAGCGTCTTTAGAAACGCGAGCAGTGCCGCGCGATCGGCTGCCGGTAGCGCCTCGAACAAATCACGCGAACGCATCCCCTCGCCGCCATGCATTTCGATTGCCTGCTCCGGCGTCTTGGCCCGGCCGTCGTGGAGGAAGTGCGTCGCGAGTCTCACCCCCATCAGCGGCTCGGTCCGAAACTCGCTCGGCTTCGCGAGCCCGAAGCAGATGTCTGCCAGCTGGGGACCCATGTCGTGCAACAAGAGGTCGGTGTAGGCCGCGACTTCCTTGTGACTCAACGCCGGGATCGGGTTGTCGCCGGTCCGCAGCGTGGGGATATGACATCCCGTACAGCCCACCTGCGCGAAGACGTCGCGGCCCCGGCGCGCCTCGCGCGATTGCTTGAGCGGCGCCGGCGGAGCGAGCAGCCGCACAAACGCGTCGGCCAGCTCCAGGCCGCGGGCGCCGATTTCTGGTTCAGGCGCCGGATCAGTCCCGGCGGGAAGCGGGTCACCCGCGACGGTGCCCTCCACGGGGACGGAAGGATTCGTGATACCGATCTCGACTTGAAATGCGCCGTCGTTGAACTCGCGTAGTGTCGGCACAGAGGCCTTGCGCCCGAAGCGTCCCAGCCGCCCGTCGAAGAAGCGATTGGGCCGCCCCGAAATGCCGTCGTGATTCTTGTCGTCAGGGTCGGCGTATGAAAGGATGACGGAATCAGGGACGGCGTCGAGGAGCCCGAAGCCCAGGATGTCGGGTGTCGTGCGCTCGGCGACGACCGTCGGGCTCGGCGGGCGCGGCTCGCGGTCGATGCCGAGTGCTGCGTGCAGTGCAGGGGTCACGCTGTCCTGGAACACCGGCCCGCCCTTGTCGGCGAGCTCGTCGCACATGGCGCCCGCCCGCTCCGGGTGAAACACCGTCGCATGGTGCTCGACTTCGTCACCGTTGGCACCGCTGACGGGATCTTCATGACACTCCCCGCAGCCGCTCGCATTGAACAGCGGGCCGAGACCGACTTGCGGCGTGAAGGTGCTGTCGAACACCCCGCGACCGCTGTCGAATCGCGCCCGCTCGACGGCGGACAGCCCGGGCAGCGGGTCGCCCGGTTGCGGCGGCCGGCGGCACGACGCGGCGCTGCACATGGCCAGGAGCGCGATCCAGCGCCGCGTCATGGGACGCCCATTTCCATACGGCCAACGCGTTCGATGGTATAGGCGACAAAACCCGTCGGCCGGCTCCCGAACGAAACGCGGATCACATCGCCGGGCTTCAGCTCGGCCAGGTTGATCGGCGCGCCCAGCGCGCTTTTCCGGTCGGTGATGGGGACGGCGGCGGGTACCTGCAGGCGCACGACACGGAGCGCGAGACCCACGCCCGTCGTGACCTCGAGCGTGCGGGCACGCGTGTCCACCGCGCGAATTGCACCCCGCACGCTGTCGTGCGGGGCGGTGGGCTGCTGTGCGGCGAGTGCGAGAGGAGCGATGAAGGAAGCAACCGACAGCAACGTGACCCGGTGCATGGACCCTCCTGGAAAGGCTTCGGAGGAGTACCCCTACTGGGTCGCAGGGTGCCGGATCACGCCCATGAACAGGATAGTCCCGGACAGCCTCTCGCGCAGCGCAAACAGGAACGGCCGGTCCACGCTGACCGGCACCGGTACACTCGTCGGCACGATTCCTACGGACGTAACTGCGGCGGCGGTGGTGCCCTCTTCGTTCACGTCGACGTAGGTCCGATGCTTCACTTCCGAAATCTTGACTCCGCCTCCTGGAGTCATCTGCGAAAAGTCGGCCGCATCGGAGAAAGCGATCCCCATGCCGAGGGACGCGAGAGGACCGTTGAGTGTGAGATTATTCTCGAGCTTGAATTTCGGGACATACAGCTCGGTGAAGGCGGTATCGAGACGGGCGATCCAGGCGTTCCAGTCGTCCAGGGTCAGGCTGGCCAGCACGCTATCGACGCTCACCGACTCTCGCGGGAGGATGATCGTCATCGAGAACGCTTCGCCCCCGTAAGAAAGGTCGATCACCGTCGCGAGTGGCGTCCAGGTTCGCTGCACGGGAGCCTCGATGCCATAGGTCATGGTCGGGACGCTCACCGTCGAGCCATCGTCCAGATGGAATGGCCGCGGCGTCGTCAACTGCTTGTCGAACTGCCGCGTCCAGTCGCCCTTGAAGTAGATCGCGTTGATGAGGTACATCAACGCATTCTGGGGCAGCGGATCGGGGACGATCTCGTGAATCAATCCGTGCGTCTGCTGATCGACCCACGTGTTGATGGTCGGCGCGGCGGTCGGAGATGTGAAATCGAGCGCCTCGACGCGCGCGTCGAAGTAGGTGCGATTCGCGTCCAGGAACGGCTGCTCAACACTGAACGCCAGGCTGTACCAGATCGAATTCGCGATCTCAAACCGCACGTGCGGATCGAGCCCGCGGAGCAAGGCGATGAGGCTCTGATTCGCTTCATTGAGCTCTCCCACGGTCATGCTATCGAGCTCGAGCGTGGCCCGCATCGCGGCTTCGGTTGTGGTCGCGGCCCCGTTGTAGGTCATCGCGAGCGCCATCGCGACGGAGAGCGGCGAGACCAACAGGTTCGGTACGGTGTCGCGGGTATCCGCGTTCGCTTGCTTCAGCAGCTTGATGGCAAACCGGTTGTCTGCCGCGATCAGGCTTTGCTCCTGACTCGTGAGCGCGCGCGGCAGCGCCGTAATAGGCGGCGGCGGCTGAGGACCAACAGGCTTTGGGCTGACAGATTCCTTGGCGCAAGCAACGGCGAGAGCTGCCAGGGTGATCGCGGACGCATGCAGTAGTTTCATGACGGCCTCCTCAGGTACTATACCAGCGCGATTGCCACCGGCGTCACTGTGGCAGGCTCGCGACAACGGGCCAAAACTCTTCACGCCATGTATGTTGCAGCGATCCCCTCCCTGATTTCGGAGGCATGTCCATGCGCACCATCCTTACCGCCCTCGTTCTCCTGACGCTTCCCACGGCTGATTGGGAATTGCTGGGAACGCGCCGCGTGAACTTCACGCTCGATCATGACGCCATCATCGTGGGCGCCCGCGAAGGAGGGTTCACCGCGATCAAACTCGAGGTGGTCGGCGGCAATCTCGAGATGTACAACATCAAGGTGACGTTCGGTAACGGACAAACGTTTTCACCCGATACCCGCATTCAGTTTCATCAGGGATCCTGGAGCCGCACGATCGATCTGCCCGGCCCGGTTCGGATCCTGCGGCGCGTCGATTTCTGGTACCGTAGCCGGTTGCGCCCCGCGCGGGGCGCGGCCACCATGCGCCTCTTTGGCCGAAAGTGACGGCGGCGCAGGGCGCGATACTCGCGTACGCCATTCTCAGTCGAATGGCGTACGTGCTGTTTGTGGGATTGGCGTTGCGGCGTCAGGAGCGGAATGGCGTGCACACGGATCCACGTAGTCGTGCCGAAGCGTTCGGCCGCTTCCGGCGGACGGCGGCGCTCATCATGAATAACGACGCGTTCGCCTTCGTGGTGCTGTGCCTCGCGACCCGCAACACGTGGCACCTGGCGCTGCCCACCGTCGCAACCGTCGCGACGGGTGCGGTTCTGGTCATCATCGGCCTGGGCACGAAGCTGTGGGCCGCGCGCACCCTGGGGAGCGACGCGTACTACTGGCATAACTTCTTCGATCCCGACGCCGCAATCGGACCTGTCTCCACCGGTCCCTATCGGTTCATTTCGAGCCCGATGTATACGATCGGATATCTGCAGACCTACGGGTTGGCGCTGATGCTCCGGTCATTCCCGGGATTCATCGCCTCGGTCTTCTTCCAGGTGGCGATTCTCACTTTCCATTATCTCATCGAGAATCCGCACTTCAGGCGCCTGCATCGCCCTAGCTGACCGCGCACCGAACGCGTCTATTCTGGCGATCATGCGACGCGCGGCCCTTCTACTATATGTCCTTGCCGCCGGATGCACGTGATGGCGTTTTCGGGCGACGATCCCTGGAATGCTGGCCACCACTAGTGTCGCTTGACGGTCTTGCCGCCGAGCGGTAGGACTAGGGCGACGATCACTCCCCACTGAGGCATGCATATGCAACGAGTCGGCAAAGTACTCGCGTTTCTCTTGATCTTGCCGGCAGTGGTGCTGGCACAGAATGGCGTCGTGCGCGGCCGCATTGCGGACGCCGCGGGCGCGCCCCTCGCCCGGGCGATGGTCTCGGCCGAAGGCAGCGGCCTGCACGCGACGAGCGACGATCAGGGCCGCTATGAGATTCGCGGCCTGTCGTCCGGCGCGTATCTGCTGCGCGTTCGGCTGCTCGGCTATCAGCCGCGCACCGCGCGCGTCGTGGTGGACCAGGCAGCCGTCACGCAGGATTTCGTCCTCACCGAGCAGCCGATCAGCCTGTCGCCGGTGGACGTGGTGGTCGGATCGCGCGCGCGCCACACCGCCGCGGAGCAGCTTGCGGTGCCGGTCGACGTGTTCACGTCGGAGGACATGTCGAAACAGGGCGTGACCGAGACCGGGCAGATTCTGCAATCGCTGGCACCGTCGGTGAACTTCCCGCATCAGAGCGTCACCGACGCGAACGACATCGTACGGCCGTTCACGCTGCGCGGCCTGTCGCCCGATGAGACGCTGGTGCTCATCAACGGCTGGCGACGTCATCAGATGGCGCTCGTCAACACCTTCGCGTACGGCATGGGCGCCGGGACGACCG
>DASWEL010000238.1:0-2018 GCA_036394755.1 Gemmatimonadales bacterium
CGGCCATGGGCGCCGAAGATGCCGACGCGAGCCCGGCCCTTCGTGTAGTACTGCCACTCGTCCGAGTTGGGATGCCAGTGCATCTCACGCAGCGAGCCGGGCTCGAGGTCCATCCGCGCGCTGCTGAGCGTGCTCTGAATCGGGAACTCCTTCGACGAGACGATGCGCTCTTCCCCGCCCGCGAACCGCCGCGGCGCGACCGCCCCCAGACGATACTTGTGGGTCAACTGGCTCGGCTCCAGATTCGGGCTGCGGAACGGCTCGCCGAAGTTCGGCACCTTGCCCTGGACGATGTACGCTTCGCCCTTCGGCAGCCCGGCGACCACGCTCTCGGGCAGTTGCATGTTTCGCTCGACGATGCGTCGTGGTGTTTTTGAGATCCAGTCGGTGATGCTGAACGTGCCGAATTCCGAGAAGTCGCCGTTGTCGAAGCCCAGGAGAAAGTGGCACTCGCCCGGACCAAGCCCTTGCAGCGCGTGGCCATAGCCTCTCGGGAAAAACCATGTGTCGCCCGGGCCGAATTCGTTCTTCTCGACCGTTCCATCGGGCGAAACGACCGTGGTCATGACGTGCCCGTCGATGATGTACGCCCACTCCGCCGCGATCCCGTGCCAGTGCAGCTCGCGCAGGCCGCCGGGCTGCAGGCGCATCGAGACCCCGGCGATACTCTTCGAGATCGGGAAGTTGCTGGTGTTGACCTCCCGGGCGGTCCCGCCTGGACCGTCCCAGCGAGAGTTGCTGGTCTCCAGGCTGAACTTGAATGGCGACAGCGGCGGGAACTTGTCGGCGTTCGCCGCTTTCAGCGGCATCTCGGCCGCTCCAGCGCGTTCTGCTCCCAGCCCGGCCGCCGCCACAAAAAAGGGCGCCGCCCCCAGCAGGGTCCGACGCGTCATGCTGATTCCAGTGTCCTTGTCCTTCACGTTTCCCTCCGGGTGAATGCTTCGATCCATCTCATTCGTCTCTTGCGTCGATCTTTCGAGGGCGCGACGAAGGAGCCGGGAACGTCGGTGTATCGGGTTCTTGCCGAAATCCGATCACGATGTTCCGAGAGCCGCGAAGAGCCCGTCGGTAACGTATGGGAGCTCTGCGCCTTCGATGAGCAGGCAACTCGCGGCCTGGCGCTACGAGGCCGGCGTTTCGACCCTCCCGGAGGTGTACCGGACACTTCGCGTGCCCGAGGCCGGGTTCTTTCGGAAGGCTCTGGCTTTTGCCGGTCCCGGCTTCCTGGTGGCCGTTGGCTACATGGACCCCGGCAACTGGGCCACGGACCTCGCCGCGGGCTCGGCGTACGGGTACAACCTGCTGTCCGTCATCCTGTTGTCGAACCTGATGGCCGTGCTGCTCCAGAGCCTCTCCATCAAGCTGGGTGTGGCCACCGGCCGCGACCTGGCGCAGGCGTGCCGCGACCACTTCAGCCGTCCCGTCTCGTTCGGGCTCTGGGTGCTGTGCGAGGTGGCCATCGCCGCGTGTGACCTGGCCGAGGTCATCGGCTCCGCGCTGGCGTTGCAGCTGCTGTTCGGAATCCCCCTGATCTGGGGTGTGTGCCTGACCGCGCTCGACGTTCTTCTCGTGCTCTATCTGCAGAACCGCGGCTTCCGCTACATCGAGGCGCTCGTCATCGCCCTGATCGCCGTGATCGGGGTCTGCTTCGGCCTCGAGATCCTCTTCTGCCGGCCGGAGCTGGCCGGCATCGCGCGGGGCTTCCTGCTCCCATCCGCGACCATCGTGACGGACCCGCAGGCGCTCTACATCGCCATCGGCATCCTCGGAGCGACGGTGATGCCGCACAATCTGTATCTCCACTCGTCCATCGTCCAGACGCGTGCCTATGTCCGCACGCCGGCAGGGAAACGGGAGGCCATCCGCTACTCCCAGCTCGACTCGACGGTCGCGCTGACGATCGCGCTGTGCGTGAACGCGGCGATCCTCGTCGTCTCGGCGGCCACGTTTCACCGCGCCGGGCACACGACGGTCGCCGAGATCGGTGAGGCCTACCTGTCGCTCACACCGCTCCTCGG
>DASWEL010000239.1:0-26182 GCA_036394755.1 Gemmatimonadales bacterium
CGTGAGCACGGTCGGCTCGAGGAACACGCCGTTGCGCTTGCCGCCCAATTCAATCCTGGCTCCCCCGGCCACTGCTTCTGCGATCCAGCGCTCGACCCGCTCCGCCGCGTCGAGCCCGATCATCGGCCCGACATCGGTGTGCTCGTCGAGCACATCGCCGACCTTTAACTGCTGAACGCGTCGAGTAAAGGCGTCGAGAAACGGCGTATAAACGGATTCGTGGACGTAAATCCGTTGCGTGGAGATGCATGACTGACCGGCGTAGGTAAAGCCGCCCACCGCACAGCGCGCCGCGGCCCACGGGAGGTCTGCGTCCGGCTCGACGATCACCGCCGCGTTGCCCCCCAGCTCGAGCAACACGCGTTTCGTGCCCGCCTTGGCGCGAATGGCCCAGCCGGCTTTGGCGCTGCCGGTGAACGTGATGACCCGCACGCGTGGGTCTTCGATGAGGATCTGCGCGACTTCGACGTGACAGGGAACGATGTTGACCGCGCCGGCCGGATAGCCGGATGCCTTCACGAGCTCGCCGAGTCTGAGCGTCGTGAGCGGGTCCTGGGGCGGCGGCTTCACCGTGATCGTCGCGCCGCAGGCCATCGCAGGCGCGATTTTGTGCGCGGCAAGCAGCACCGGAAAGTTGAACGGCGTGATCCCCGCGACCGGCGAGAGTGGGAAGCGGCGTGTGATGGCGATGCGGCCGGTGCCCGCGGGAACGACGTCGGCCGGCAGCACTTCACCGTCGATGCGAGTCGCTTCTTCGGCGCCGTCACGAAACACGAAAATGGCGCGATCGATCTCGGTCTTGGCTTGCGCGATCGGTTTGCCGGCTTCGAGCGCCAGCGTCCCAGCGAACTCGGCACGTGCCGCTTCGAGCCCGTCGGCGACCTTGCGCAAGGCAGCCGCCCGCGCGTACGCGGGCATCTCGCGGCAGGCGCGCGCGGCGGCGACGTTCGCGTCGAGCGCGGCGCGGACGTCCTCCGGTCCCCCCAGCGCTACCACGCCGACTTCGCTGCCGTCGTGGGGGGCGCGGATGACCGCGGTCTCTCTCTCCTTCTGTCTCTGCGTGGTCGTCATTTCAGTCCGAGAACAGCCGCCGCAGCCCGCGCTCCGTCTCGGCGAGCGCTTCCTGGAAGTGTTGCAGCTCGCCGCCGAAACCGAACCGCAAGAAACCCGGCATCCCGAAATGATCGCCAGGGCAGAGGAGCACGCCGTGCTGCGCGCGCAGTTTCTCGACGACTTCCGGCGCCGGGATCGCGCCGCGGTAACGCGCCCAGCAGATCGCTCCGGCGTGCGGAGGATGCCAGCTGAACGTGTCGCCGAATGTCTTGAGCCACGCCTCCATCACGGGATAGTTCGCGTGCAGGATCCGGCGCGTGCGTTCGATCAGCTTGTCGCGCACGTGGGGATCGAGGGCGACGGTGGCGAGGTGGTCGGACGCGCCGGACGGCCCGATCGTCGTGTAATCGTGGCGAGCCCAGGCCTCCTGACTGAAGGCAGGCTGGGAAACGATCCATCCGATGCGCAGGCCCGGGAGGCCGTACGCTTTCGACAGTCCATTGACGATCACCACCTTGTTGTAGCCCGAGCCCCAAAACGACTCCGTCGTCTTGCCGCTCAACTCCGCGCCCTGATAGACCTCATCCGCCAGGATCCAGGCGCCGACTTCCGCCGCGCGATCGAGAATCGCCTTGCGCGACGTGTCGCTCAGCACGTGGCCGGTCGGATTGTGCGGATTGGTGACGACGACGAGTTTCGTGCCCGGCGCGATGGCGGTACGAATCTCCTCGACGTAGGGCTCCCACCCTTCCTTTTCATGCAGCGGAAACGCCTTCGCTTGCGCGCCGAAGTTTTGCGCGAGCCCCCACGTCTGGAGGTAGTTCGGCATCATCACGGCGACCTTGTCGCCGGGCTCGAGCAGCCGCCAGCAGGTGACGAAGTTCGCCTCGGAGCTGCCGGTGGTGACGAGGATCTGGTCGGGTGCCGCGCCGGGATAGAGTGCGGCGATCCGCTCGCGCAGCAGGTCGCTGCCGTTCGACTGGGCGTAGCCGAGGCGCACGTCGAGCAGCGGCATGGCGGAGGCGCCGGCCAGACCGAGCAGCTCCTGGATCGTGAGCGGGTGCACGCCCGACTCGGAGAGATTGAACCGCACCCGATTTTCCCAGGTGCTTTGCCACCGCTCCAGCTCGAAGGGGACGAACTTTGGGCTCATGGCTCGTAAAGCTCGCGCAAGTCCTGGGGTTTCTCCAGCCAGTAATCGGGGGACAGATCTTCGAGGTCTGCCCGGTCGAACGGGCCCCACAGCACGGCGGCGGTCTTCACGCCGGCGGCGCGGCCCGACTCCATGTCGTGGCGCGAATCGCCGACAAAGACGGTTTCGGTGGGCTTCACGCCGAGCTCGGCGACGGCTTTCAGGACGGGCTCGGGGTGCGGTTTGGAGCGAGTCACGTCGTCGCAGCCAATGACGACGTCGAACGCGTCGTCGAGTCCCGAGATGCGGAGGCCGCGCATCGCGCCGTCGCGCAGCTTGCTCGTCACGACACCGAGCCGCTTGCCCGAGTGCTTGAGGCGGCGAATCTCGTCGACGACGCCTTCATACGGCTTCACGAGCGCGTCGTGGTGCGTGAGGTTGTAAGTGCGGTAAGTCTGCACCATCGCCTCGATCTCTTCCTTATCCTCGGTGATCTGCCCGAACTGCGCCCACAGCGGCGTGCCCAGGCCCTGGATCCACATGTCGTCGGGCGGCATCGGCTCATGGCTGCGGTGCAGGGCGATCGTGTGACGGTAGGAGCGCAGGATCAGCTCGATGGAATCGATGATCGTGCCGTCGAGGTCGAACAGGAAGGTGTTGAGGGGCATCGCTGACAAGCTAGCGCCCCGTTCGTATGATTGCAGGCGTGCACAAGATCCGCACGATTGTCATTCTGTCCGTAGTGCTGCTTGGCGCGATCGTGGCGCTGTACTACGGACTCCAGTGGTTCGGCCGCGAGCTGCGCGACAAGCCATACGTCGCGAACGTGAAGAGTCAGCTGCGCTCGCTCGCCGCGGCACAGGAGGCGTTTCGCAGAGACAGTCTTGCCTACACGAGCGAAGTCGCGCGCGTCTGGCACCCGAGCGCCGAGACGCAGGGTATCGAGATTCGCATTCTCGAGGCGGGAGCCGACCGCTTTCTCGCTGAAGGCCGGCACGATACCTGGACCGGCCGGTGCGTGATTGCGGTGGGCCGCTCTGCCGGTGACAGCCTGCCGCCTGGTGAGCCGGTCTGCTACTGGGGCGCGCGCTGAGGCACAACCATCAGCGCGGCAACGAGCTCGACGTTGATGGGCGAGTCTCCCGAATCGGCGGGTGGCAGCGCGTGATGCCACGCGAGCAGGTCTTGCACTAGCAGGGGCTCTTGCCGCGACAATAAATCTTCCAACAGCAGCTCTTCACCGGCGGTCATGCCCGACGCCAGGCGTGATACCAGCGCATCGAGCGCGATGAGCTGATCCCCATCGCCGCGCCGCGCAGCGCGCCGCGCGGCCGAGAGGACCCAGGGGATGAGACGGCGAGCGAAGCGATCCCGGTCGCTCGCCCGCCACCGCGCATCCTGAACGGCCGCGAGGCGTGATCTGATCAATGGTGCAGCGGCGTCGAGCGCTTGCTGCAGCAGCACGCGATCAACACCTGCGGGCTCTGCCCCGCCAACGGTCGACAGGATTCGGGCCGCGGCGGCAGGATTTGTCCGCGCCGCTTCGCCTTCGACAACGATCGCCTCCACCAACTTCCCGATACGGACCACGAGCACAGTCTCGGCCCGTTCTCCCACAACGGCCGCACAGGAGCCAACGGGTGCGGTGCAGGCTGATGAGGCGAGCGGCGCCACCTGATCGCACCAGTCCAGCCGGCCGTTGCTTCCGGCCACCTGCTGGGCCCCGGCCTTCTTGGCGAGGCGCTCCTCAATCGTGAGGGCACGAGCGAGCGGCGGGGGCGGGAGGAATGTGACCGTCGTGATCGAGCCGTGTGACGAGCCGAGCCGGTCTATCCGGCCGACGCGCTGCGCCAGACGCGCCGGGCTCCACGGCAAGTCGTAGTGCACGACACGCTCGGCATCCTGGAGGTTGAGCCCTTCGCTCAGGAGGTCGGTCGCGATGAGCACATCGGTCTCCAGCGCCGCGGCCGGCCGGGCGCCGCCCTGTGCTCGCGGAGCGAAGGCGCCCAGCACCTCCAGCCTCGGCGCTTCTCCGGATGCGAAACGGCCGACGTGTCCGAATACCGCGGCCACCCGTCGGTGCCGCAGGCGCTGTAGCAGGTACCGTGCGGTGGGCTGCGCATCGGTGAAGACGATGGTCTTCACGGCTCGGGTGGTGAGCAACGCGTCCAGCCCGTCTGCTTTCGGATCGACGGCGGAGGCGCGCGCCAGCAGCTCACGCAGTCGCGCGAGGATACGGCGATCCTCGACGAACGGCGCGGTACCGCCACCGCCGTGTTCGAGCAGCAGCGGAAACAGGACAAGCTGAATGTCGGACTCGGCGGCGCGCGGAAAGCAGCGCTGGAACTCGTGCGGTGTCAGCGCTCGTCCCTCTGTCGCCGCGCGAGTGGCGAGATCGAGGTAGGCGTCGTGGCGGGCCAGCGCGGTCCGGAAGGCGGCCAGACTCGATCCTAGGCGCCGCAACAACATCAATCGGAGCAGGGGAGCCGCCCCGCCGCCCGAGTGCAGCCGCGTCACACCGGCGACCAGATCGGCGATCAACGCGTCCGATGCCGGTCCGGCGCGTACCGTTTCGGTCGTCGAGCGCGGGAACACCATGGCCACCGGTCCGCCATCGTATCCCGAGCGTACGCGCTCGCGTGATCGCGCGACGATGACGCGAGCCACAGCGGCGTAGGCGAGCGATCGGTCGGCCTCCCGACGGGCGGCATTCCGCAGAGACGGCAGGCCCAAAGCCGCGAGGGCGTGATCCCGCAGGAACAGCCGCAGCACGTGGAGCAGATCGGCTACGCAGTTGTGGATCGGGGTTGCGGTCACCAGCAGCACCTGGCTGCCGACAACGAGTCGAGCCAATGCGCGGTGGCGGTTGGTGTCTGGATTCCTAAATCGATGCGCTTCGTCGATGATGACGAAACCGACGGTCGGACGGCCTGACGGCCGGACGGTAGACACGCTCAGGGATTCGTGGGTGATGATCGGCGTTTCTTGTACGCCAAATCGACCCAACAACACGCGCCACTGTGAGACCAAGACCGCGGGAACGACCAGAGTGAATGGTTGGCCACGGGCCAGGGCAACCGCGAGCGCCACGTACGACTTGCCCAGGCCGACCTCGTCCGCGAGTAGAGCGCCGCCGTGGCGTGCAATGATCGCCGTCAGTCGCTCGGCGGCGGGGACTTGGTGCGGCGCGAGCCAGGCGGGCCAGGGGGACGACGTCGTGATCGCCGCCAGTGGAGCCCCGTCGAGCAGCGCCCGCGCCGCGCTGGCGACGACCGCGCGCGGCGACGCTTCGCCCGCCCCCCCCGCTTCCCCCGCCCCCAACGGCCCTCCCGGTGCGAGGGCGACGGTGAGGGGTTCGGCAACCGGGACGAGCTGCTCAGAGAGGATCCGCGGCCAGCGCGCGACGGTCGGCGGCATCGAGTTGGAAGGCATCGGCGACGAGATCGTCGGCGCTCTCGCAGCACTCGCCGCGGCGCGCAAGCTCTGCCCACACCGGCGACTCCTGGGCCGGTACCGGCAGGCCGCGCACCACGCGGGCGTTGAAGCGGCGAAAACCACCGCGGGCGGGATCGGCGACGAGGCGCGCGAGCGCCGTGAGCCAGATGGAATTGAACAAGGCGGCCAGCGCCGCGGCGTCTGCTGCGTCACGTGTAGCGATGCCGTAGACGGTGTTGAGCGGCACGAGCTCCGCGGCCGGCACCGCCGCGGCGAGGCGACGGCCCAAATCGGGCCATATCACCCGATGTGCGGCGAACCCGAGAGTGGTTCGAAACAGCTGCCACGGTGGCCCGCCTTTGTAATCGGCACGCCGCCGCAATCGCTCCTCGTGGCGAGAGAGCCGCTCCGTGATCTCGCGTGGCAATCGCGCGAGCGGCTCGCCATCGGCGCCGTGCGTCCACAGCAGGTAGCGCCGCGGCCGGCAGCGCCACGCGGCGATGTCGCGCCCGCGAATGGCCGGCCGCGTTCCGGAACACTCGCGGTCGAGAAGGAAGAGGTCGTCAGCGCCCGTCTTGACGCCGAGCCGCGGCGTCCAACGATCACCGACGGTCGGGAACTGCGTGCCCAGCCGCCGGCTGACCCGCGCCGCACCCGGCGTGAGGATCCATGGTCCTGCGCACTGCAGCTGATGTTGAGGGACCGTGGCTGCAGCGGGCTTCGGGCCGAGGCCGGTGGCTGCCAACTCCGCTCCCGTGGGGTCGGCCCGTGTTGCAACCAGGGCCATCGGGTACACTGCCGCGTCGAACATGTGGGCGACCGGCTCCGGCAGGGGTGACGCGCGCTCGATGCGCGCGTCTTGACTCAGCCTCCGGCGCAACGGCTCCGCGTAGCCGCTGGTCGCGAGCTTGGCGGGAACGAGCAACGCAACGACGCCGCCCGGACGGGTGAGCTCGAACGCGCGTTCGGTGAACGCCACGGCAAGATCGGGCAGGTGGGCAAAGCCACGGGTGGCAGCCACCCCGGGACGCCAGCAGGAGTAGCGCGCGGCCAGCGTTTCGCGCACGCGTGGCGCCAGCCGCTCGGCGCGAACCCACGGCGGGTTCCCAATCACGAGATCAAACCCACCTTGCGCCATCACATCTGCGAAGTGGGATTCGAAAGAGAAGAACGGAGCCGCGCTGTCCAATCGCAGCCTTCGGCGCGCGGCCCGCAGCTCACGCAGGCTCTGCCGGAGACGTCGCAGCCGCAGTCGTTGCTCGCGGTCGAGGCCGCGCCTCCGGCCGAACAGGTCGCGATTTCGAGCGGCGTTGAGCAGCTCGGCGATCGCCGCTTCGAGCGTTGCGCTGCCGTCGTCCAGAAGTCTCCGCGCGAGCGCCGTCTCCGCGCGGCTCAACTCCGCCTGCGCTGCACGTTTCACCGCACCCGCTAGGTGAAAGTGCGTGCGGCGCGCCGCGGCGAGTCGTCGGACCTCCGCGGCATTGCCGCGGAAGGCGCGGCCGCCGAGTGACGCGGCCATCGTCAACGGATCGAGCAGCGCGTCGCCCTGAAGCACATGCCCATCGAGGTTGGGTAGGGGCGCTACCCGGGTCACGTCAGCACCGTCCTCCTCGGCGACGAGCGCCAACCACAGACGCAGCTCGGTGAGGCGAACGGCGGTCGGTGTGAGGTCGACGCCGAACAACGAGCGCGCGAGCACGTCGCGCTTTACGGCGAGAGCCGGCCCGTCTCCGGCAGCGCGTCTGAGGCTCACCACCTCGTCGAGCGCTCCCAGCAGGAACGCGCCCGATCCGGCCGCCGGGTCGAGGATGGTGAGCCCGCTCAGGTCGGGAGCGGGGCGCGGGGCAACACCTTCGTGCACCCACCGTGCGGCAGCACTGGGGGGAATGGCGAACCGGTTGGTGAGGGTGGCTTCGAGTCCTGCACGAACCATCTCGTGAACAAGAAAGGCGGGCGTGTAGTAGCTCCCGCTCGTGGACCGTTCATCGGGGTCCATCACGCCTTCGAACACTCGGCCGAGCATGTCGGGTGCGACGAATTCTCCGGCATCGTGCTCGCGGACCGAGAAGTGAAATCGCTCGAACAACGCGTCGAACGCGTCGCGCCACTCGGTGTTGCTCCAGACGGCCGGGCCGTGCCGCCGCTCCAGCACGGAGGGCTCGAACAGGCCGCCGTTGAGGAATGGGATCTTGCCTAAGTCCCGAGCGGCGGCGCCCCGCTCCGCGGGTGGCCGGTTCAACGCGCCAAAACAGAGCGCGTGGAGGAAGGACCGATGAAAGTGGCGCCGGGCGGATAGCGCGCGATCGAGCAAACGCGCGACGTACCGCGTATCGCCGTTCAGCCAGCCCTTCGACTGGATGAAATAGAGGAATAGCACGCGCGTGAGTGCCGTGAGTGTGAGCGCGTGACGATCCACGCGCGACCGGGGAATCGTGAGGCGGTCGGTGAGCCGGTCGAGCGTATGGCGAAAGGCGCGGAAGAACCGCGGTGTGACACCTTCGCTCGCGAGCACCTCGGCGACTCGTAGCGAGAGCGCGAGCGCCGATTCTCCCTTTGCCGGCGCGAGCCGCTCGAGCGTGGCCAACGCCGAGCCGGAGGGGTTGGTGAGGGGCATCCTCGCCATGCGCACCCCCACCGGGCCGGCCGCGCAAACGAGCTGCAGCGGCTGTCCGCCCAACGCGCAGGCGAGGCCGCGCTCGGCTCCGGCGGAGAGTCGGCGTGCCGCTGCGCGCGCTGCCTCCTCGGGAGCCCGAGCTTCGAGGGCAAAGACGCGAAACGCGCCGTGTCGCGCGATCAGCGCCGCGCGATCGACGTTCGTGGTCTCGCCCAGCCACGCCCGCACCGGCACGGGCTCCCAGGCGGTTTCATAGCCGAGCGCGCCGAAAAGCTCGCGAAGACTCTCGATCTTCGTGGCGCGGGCGAGAATGTCCCGCAACACCAAAACCCCCTCTGACTACGAGGGGGTCAAGGTGATGCTGGATGCCTATGAGTTCGGTACCGAACGACTGCGAGGAGGTACGATTACGTGCCCTTCTTCAGGCGTATTTCTCCATTCACCGTGCTCAGGCTGAGCCCCCGCCCACCAGCACCGATCGTGCCCTTCAGCCGCCGGTTGCTGAGCCGTCCGGAGACCATGAGCGGCCAGTCGGTCTCGATGTCGCCGTTCACGGTGTTGGCCCGGATCTCGGTATCGAGCTTGCCGGGAAGAATCAGCGTGATCCCGCCGTTCACGGTGCTGAACTCGAGATCGTTGGTCCAGTCCGCCCGCCCCAGCTGCGCGTACACCGAGCCGTTCACCGTCGATGCCTCGGCGAGACCGGTCGTGGTGACGCGGACGCTGCCGTTCACCGTGCTCGCCCGCACGTCGCCCTTCAATCCCTCGGCTGACATCTCGCCGTTCACGGTCTGGCCGTTGAACTCGATGCCGGCAGGCACCTGCACGTCGAAGTCGACGGTCACATCGTTGTTCTCGGTGTTCGAATGCCACCGGTCGCCCGGCTCACAGGTGTTCTCTTGACGCGCGCGTGGCGGGGTGGGATAGACGGCGCAAATCGTGATGCCCTCGTCGGACTCGACAACCTTGATCTCCACCTCGTCGGGATCGGAGCGGCGGGCGTGCTTGCGCGCGTTCACGACCGCTTCGGCGCCGCTGGCCAGCACAGCCCGCACATCGCCGTTCACACCCTTCACTTCGAGCCGCTTCCCGGCGGCGATCCGGCCGTGCCAGTTGAAATCCTGGGCGGTCAGCGCGGCAACGGCACCGACGCACAGCGCGGTCGTGAGCAGGACGGTTCGCATAGCGGCTCCCCTGTTAATGCGTGTTCAGGCGGTAGGTATTCTTGTACTGCCGGCTGTACATCTTCGCGTACTGACGCGCGTATCTCGGTGCGTACTGCGCGGCATACTGCGCCGCGTACTTGGGTGCATACGCTGCGGCGTATTTGGTGGCGTACCGGGTAACGCTGCTCGCATCGAAGCTGAAGCTCGAGTCCAAATCGTTGTCGTTGTCGTTCTCATTCTCGTCGTGTTTGTGCTTGCGATCGATCCGATCCCGCATCTCCTGGGGACGGCGCATGTTGATATCCCCCTGGAACGACTCCAGCTCCATGCGCGCGCTCCCGGAGCCGATCTTGAACGTCTTGCGATGCTTCCCACTCGTATTGGTGAGCGGGAGCGCAAAGCTGGCGTCGATGTCGCCGTTCGCCGTCGCGGTGGTCACCGTGACGTTGGCGCCTTCGGGAATCGAGACCGTAATGTCCCCGTTGTGCGACGCAAAGCTGTAGGATCCGCCATCCTTGACGGTCCCCTCGTAGACCACGTCGCCGTTGATCGTCCCGGCGTCGACGCTCGACGACTGGATCCCGCTCATCATGATGCCGCCGTTCGTGGTTTCGACCTTGATTTCGCCGCTGACGTTCGTCAGCTCGATGTCTTCGTTGACGGAGTTCACCTCGATACGTCCCGAGGCGTCCGCGAGTGTCACGGTGCCCTGGATCGAGTGCAGCGTGATGTTGCCCTTCCCGCCGCGTACATTGACCTCGCCATTCACCGTCTCGGCGCTGATCGGTCCCTGCACGCCGTCGACCGTGATGTCCGCATAGGTGCCGCTCAGGCTGAGGGCCATGGACTGGGGGACGGTGATGTCGAAATCCATCACCGACGGCGCGCCTTCGCGGCTACTCGCCTTGACGACCACCGTGTTCCCGACCAGCGAGACTTCGACCCGTCCCCGGCGGCCGGTTTCGGCGTGCACTTTGACCCGATTCTCGCTCCACCCGTGGACGGTGATCCCGCCCCCGAAATTGTTGACCGAGAGGCTGGCGCCGGCCGGCACGGCGATCGTCGTATCGGATTGTCTTTGCGATGCCCCCCCCAGTGCGACCAGCATCGCGGCGGCCAGCGTTGCAAACATGTCTGTTCCTCCTAGGACCGGGCCGCGGCGATGTCATTCACACGCCGCAGCAGCTCCACCTTGCGCCGCATCGTGTCGGCGAGATGGAGATTCAGGTACGCGTTGCCGGGGTCGTTCCGCAGCGCAATGCGCGCCTCGGCGATCGCCCGATTGATGATGGCCAGGTTTTTGCGCACGATCCGCACGGTCGTCGAATCGAGCCGCTTTTCATTCTGCGTCAGCGCGGCCTCCAGCTCGCCGACGGCGATGTCGGTGGAGCCCGTCCAACTGGCAACCCGTGTGCCTGCCGGTCGGGTCACGGCGATAGGCTCGGGAGTGTCCGTGGGCCCCTGCCGCAGGGCCAGCCATGCACTGCCCCCCGACAGGAGGACCAGAGCAATGCTCGCCGCGAGTAACTGCCCGACGGTCAAACTAAAACGGCGGCGGACGAGGCGGTCACGTCGTGCTGGTGCTTGTTCACGGCGAATCTCTCGAGCGATCCCCGTCCAAAGGTCGGTCGTCGGCGGTGAGTCTTCGAGCGACTTCGCGCGCGCCACCACCTGGCGCAGCTCGCCGAGCGTCGCGTAGCACTGACCGCAGGTCGCGAGGTGCGCTTCGAGCGCGGCGCGCTCAGTACTGTCGAGCTCGCCGTCGATGTATTCCGAGAGTCTGGTCGTCCACTGATCGTTCATCGTTCCAAGTGCCTCCGCAGCGCCATCCGCGCATGATGCAGCTGCGATTTCGACGTGCCCGGCACGACGCCAAGCATGCGCGCGATTTCTTCGTGGCGATACCCCTCCACGTCATGCAACACGAACACCTGTCTTGCTCCTTCAGGAAGGCTTGCCAGCGCCTCCTCGAAATCCATCGACAACTCCGGCGTCACCCGTTTGCTCGTCACGCCATCGAGCGGCTCTTCCGCATTAATGAATCGACCTCGCTCGATCCCGACGCTCTTGCGCCGGGCCAGAACCACGTTCACCGCCACCCGGTGCAACCATGTCCCGAACGCCGACTCGCCGCGAAACGTCGACAGCTTCTGCCACGCCCGAATGAACACGTCCTGCGTCACATCATCCGCTTCGTCGGCGTCGAGCATGCGGCGCACCAGCGTATGGACCCGCGCAACGTGGGTCCGGTACAAGCGCTCGAATGCAGTGGCGTCCCCGCTTGCCGCGAGTGCGGAGTCGGCAGCTATGGAGTCGGCAGTCAGAGTGTCCTCGAGCACCTGTCTGGGCATGCACGAGTTTGGATATACAAGCAGGGCAAAAGGTTGTAGTTAGATTTGGGCCTCGACATGACACCTTCCATTGTAGCCGTTCTGGCCATCGGCGGACTTCTGGGCCTGCGCCATGCCTTTGAGCCAGACCATCTTGCGGCCGTCTCCACCCTGGCGACAAGGCCCGGCGGCAGGCGCCTGTGGAGCGCCGCCCGGCTCGGTCTCATCTGGGGACTCGGTCATACCGTCACCGTCGGCGCGGTGGCGTTACTCGTAGTCGTGCTGGGTGTGCAGCTGCCTGCCCGACTCTGGCCCGCGGCCGAGCTGGTTGTGGCGGGGCTGCTCGTCCTGCTTGGCTCGATGGTAATCTGGCGCTACGCGCGCGGGCGCTGGCACATGCACGCGCACGCCCACACTGCTGCCGCCCCGCATTTTCACTTGCACAGCCACGCCGCTGATCCGAGCCACGGGCACGCACACGCGGCCGTCGATGCGCGCCGATCGCTCGGCTTCGGTATCGCCCACGGCCTGGCGGGGAGCGGTGCTATCGCCGCGCTGTTGGTTGCGGCGGTTCCCGACACGATGTCCAGGCTGGTTTACTTCGCCGCGTTCAGTGCGGGCACGATCGTCGGGATGCTCGGCGTGTCGCTCACACTCTCCGTCCTCGTGCGATTTGCCGCCGAACGGGGCGCGCGGTGGGCGACGATACTCCATGTGGGGGCGGCCGTCGGGAGCGTCGTGGCTGGTGTCGTGCTCGCTCAACAAGTGATCACGGCGCCCTAATTTGTGTCGTGTGGCGCGGGGCAACCGCGACGGGGGAGTGTAGAACAACAGACCGACCATCTCCCCCCCGAGGCCTCCCATGAACCGTCTTCTGACCTTGTTCGTCAGCTTCCTGCTGCTTCCCATCGCCGTCTTTGCTCAGGACTCCACCGTTAAAGGCAAAGCGACTCCGTTCCGCAAGGGTCAATGGGCTGCGCAATTCCAGGCAGGCACGGCGTTCGGGTCGCTGGGGTTCATCAAGTTTCGATCGCCAACTCGGGCACTGGTGCTCGATCTCCGTATCGACGGTTCGCATTCTGAGGCGCTGAGGAGCGATAGCAGCGGCGTGAATCAATTCATTGGCTTGCACTCGAACGCATCCGTGCAGGTCCGCTTCGGCTGGCGACGATATAATGGGGATGGGACCGGAGCCAAGATCGTCTCGAATTATTCACTGGGCGCACTCGCCGGCTTCGACCACGACGTCGTCCGAGGACAAAATTTTTCGGAGCAGTCGAACGGATGGACGGTTGGCGCATTCGGTGATGTAGGAGGAACGTATCTGCTCACTTCCAGATTCGGGATTGGTGCCCTGGCGACCGCATCGCTGTCCTACGAGAACAAGTTGGGGAAGACATCGCTTGGCACGAAGTACCGCAACTGGGCGATAGGCGGCTCGGCACTGACCGCGTCACTCGTGGCGACTGTGTACTTCTAGGTGCGATAGCTCCGACCGCGCCATTCGATCAGTCGCCGGCCGCGCCAGGCCGAGCGGATCATTATGAAAGCGACGGCGGCAGAACCAAGCGGATAGAGCAGGGCGTACCAGACCGGCACTCGCTCGTTGAGGTACACCAGGGTCCAGGTCAGCAGGGACACGACCGTCGCGATGGCGGCCCAGTGCCAGCCGGTCGTGAGCCATAGGATCGGGGGCGCGAGCCAGAACAGCGCCGGTAGCCACATCAGGTAGGGAAGCACGGCTCGCACGAATGCGATCGGCGGCGCCATCAGCGGCGCGCCCGACGCGAGGTTCTTCGTCCAGCCGGCGATGATCTCGCGCAGCGAGCCGTACATCCGAGTGGTCATGAACTCCCGCGCCTGCGCGATGAAGATGTCTTTGCCCGCCCGCACGTAATTCTGCGCCAGCACGACGTCGTCGGCGACGCTGTGTTTGACCGCCGCGTGTGTGCCGACGGCGTCGTAGGCGGCCCGGGTCGTCAGAATGAATTGCCCGTTCGCGATGGCGTTCCAGTAGGTGCGCGTGCGGTTCACCGACGCGAGATAGGCGAAGCGGCTCTCGAGCGCGACGAAGACGTGCGGTTGAATCAGCCGCTCCCAGAACGTGCGCATCTCCTGGCGCGGTAGTACCGTGAACAGATCGACGCGCTCCTCCTGTAGGCCCCGTACCGCGCGCGGCAACAGCTCGGGTTCGTGTCGCGTGTCGGCATCCGCAAACAGCAGCAGCTCGCCGCGTGCGATGTTGTAGCCCTGCACGATCGCCCACTGCTTGCCGAACCATCCTTCCGGCGGCTCGATGCCGCGCACCAACTGCAGGCGACTGCCGGTGGAGGGCTCGACGAGCTCGGCCGTGCCGTCGGTCGAGCGGTCGTCCACGACGATGACTTCAACCGGCGAGTACTTGGTGGCGAGGACCGATCGCACGCACCGCTCGATGTTGCGGGCCTCGTTGCGTGCCGGAATGATGACCGAGACAAGGGGCCCAGACGTGAGTGGCTCATAGTCGCGCAGGCGGGGCCCGTGGATCAGGTACCGCGACACGATCAGCAGCAGCGCCAGGATCCAGGGCGCCGCGAGCAGCCAGCTCATTTGCGATTCTCGGACGAGGCAACGACGACCGCGCTCGCCAGATGGCCCGTAACATTCGTCATCGTGCGGAACATGTCGGAGATGCGGTCGAGGCCGAGGAGGATGCTGAGACCGGCGACGGGCAGGCCGGTCGCCTGGAACGCGGGAAAGAGGCTGATCACGCCGCCGGAGGGGACAGCGGCGACGGTGAGCGACGCGAGAAACACCGCGACTCCCGCCTGCAG
Organism: Gemmatimonadales bacterium; assembly: GCA_036394755.1. GTDB lineage: Bacteria > Gemmatimonadota > Gemmatimonadetes > Gemmatimonadales > GWC2-71-9 > 20CM-2-65-7. Next base: position 14,544 of record DASWEL010000239.1, read on the forward strand.
CATGTGTTCGGAGCCGAACGGAATGCCGTATAAGCGCGCGACGAACAGTACGGCGATCGCCTGGAACAGCGCGCTGCCCGCGCGATTGATGCTGGCGCCCAGCGGCAGCACGAAACTGGAGACGGGCCGCGGTATCTGCAGGTCCTTGTCCGCCGCGTCGATCAGGTTCGGCAGCGCCGCCATCGACGTCGTCGCCGAGAATGCCACCATCATGGACGGAAACGCGGCGCGCAGGAACCGCCGGGGAGCGACGTGCGCGATCAGCGCGACGCTCGGCAGATAGACCGCCGCGATGAACACGATCACGCCGATGATGACGGCGGCGATGAACCAGAGCATGGCCCGGACCACTTCCCAGCCGTACTGCACGACCGACGGCGCGACCAGCGCAAAGATGCCGATGGGCGCGACCAGCAGCACCCAGTGCACGATCCGAATGAGCGCCTCGGTGGCGGCCTCCGCCATCTGAGTCAGGGGGGCGCGCCGCTCGGCCGGCAACAGGGCGGCCGCGATCCCGAACAGCGTCACGAACACGATCACCGGCAGCAAGTTGCCGTCGGCCGCGGCCTTGAACGGATTCGCCGGGACGAGTTGGGTGATGAACTGCGCGCCCGTCGGGAGGTTCTCGGCTGCGCGTTGAATCGTCGCGGGGTCCGCGGCGGCGGCAGCGCGCAATGTGGCCTGCTTCGCGGGCGTGACCGCGGCGCTCGGAAGCATGAGCGCGCCGATTGCGAATCCGAGCACGATGGCAGCGATCGACGTCGCCCAGAAAAACGCCAGCGTCCGCACCACCAGACGGCCGAGGGCGCGTAATTCGCCGAGCTTCGAGAGGCCGGCGAACAGCGCGGTGGCGACGAGGGGAATGGCGACCATCGACAGGAGGTTTTGAAACACCGTTCCCACGGGCCCGATGGCGCGCAGCACCGTCGCGAGTCCGGGATGGCCCGCCTCCGCCAGGGCCGCCGCGAGGAGGCCCAGCAAGACGCCGGCCGTCAGGCCGATTCCCATCCACACGTGGCTTCTCATCGGATGTCGGCTATTATATCGCCATGCCAGACACCACACATGCGCAGGTAAAAACGCCGAAGTGGGCTCTCATCCTGGGTGCCTCGAGCGGGTTCGGGGAGGGGGCAGCCAGGGCGCTCGCGCAGGCTGGCTATGATATCGTGGGCGTTCACTTGGACCGCAAGGCGGGCCTCGAGCACGTCGCCGAGATCCGCCGGGACATCGAGAAGCTCGGCCGGAAGACGCAGTACTTCAACATCAACGCCGCCGACGAAGAGAAGCGCAACGAAGTCCTCACCGAGCTCGTCAAGCAAGAGCTCAACGTGGCCGTGTTGCTGCATTCGCTCGCGTTCGGGACGCTGAAGCCCTACATCGGGGACGACGTGCTCACCAAGATGAATATCGACATGACGCTCGACGTGATGGCCCATTCGCTCGTCTACTGGGCCCAGGGGGTCGTGAAGCACGGGCTGATGGGGAAGGGCGGCCGGATCTTCTCGATGACGTCGTCCGGCTCGACGCGGGTCTTCGCGACGTACGGCGCCGTTTCGGCGGCGAAAGCGGCACTCGAGTCCCACACCCGGCAACTGGCGCTCGAGCTTGCGCCGCTCGGGATCGCCGTGAACGCGTTGCGCGGCGGCGTCACCGATACGCCCGCATTGCGCAAGATCCCTGGCAACGAGAAGCTCGTCGAGATCGCCACGCAGCGGAATCCGCACCACCGGCTCACGACCCCCGCCGACCTCGGCGGTGCGATCGTGGCACTGTCGCGTCCCGAGGCCGACTGGATCACCGGCAACGTGATCAACGTCGACGGCGGCGAGGAGGTCTCGGCCTAGGGGCTAGGGGCTCGGGATTGGGGACTCGTGAAAACCCTCCAGGAAGCACGGATCAAGCTGCGCGACTACCGGCCGATCGAAATTCCTCTGGAAGCTGGGATGATTCCGGCCGCTGTCGCGGTCATCCTGCGTAACGGCGACGAAGGATTGGAAGCGCTCTTCATCCACCGCGCGGTCCGCGCGGGCGACACCTGGTCAGGCCAGATCGCCTTTCCCGGCGGCCGCCGCGATCCCGGCGATACCGATCTCCTGGCGACCGCAATCCGCGAAACGGGGGAAGAAGTCGGCGTGGATTTGTCGTCCGCCGAGCGGCTGGGTGTGCTCGACGACCTCTACCCGCGGACCCCGGTGCTCCCGCCGGTCGTCGTGCGACCATTTGTATTTGCGTTGACAGCGCGGCCCACCATTGTCCTCAGCTCCGAGGTCCAAGACGCCTTCTGGGTCTCCTTCCGGGCTCTCCAAGCCCCGGGGGTGGCCAGTACGGTCAGAGTCGATCATCCTGGCATCCCCCGACGGGTCCTTCCTGCATATACGCTGGGAAATCACACGATCTGGGGGATGAGCGAGCGCATTCTCACGCCGTTAATTAGCCTAGTTTCTTAGTCTTACAAAATCCACATCTTCGCTTGACAATATTTGAGAATTAGGCTAGCCTAATGCCCTGTCTCGTTGACAGGGCATTGCCGGGAGATTTCCATGAACGCCGCGATCCGCTCGCCACAGCCACCGCTGACACGGTCCGTCGAGGACTACCTGAAGTCCGTCTTCCATCTCACCAGCCAGGGCGGTTTCGCCACGACGAGCGACATCGCGGAAATGCTCGAAGTCGCGCCCCCGTCGGTCAGCGGCATGATGAAGCGGCTCTCCGAGACCGGACTGATCGAGCACGTTCCATATCGCGGTGTGCAGCTGACTCCTCAGGGGCGCCGTGCCGCGCTGCAGATGATCCGTCGCCACCGCATCCTCGAATCCTATCTCACGAGCAAGCTCGGTTTTGACTGGGGTGACGTGCACGTGGAAGCCGAGCGATTGGAGCACGCGGTGTCGGAGAAGCTGATCGAGCGCATGGCGGACGCGCTGGGAGAGCCGCGGTACGATCCGCACGGGGCGCCGATCCCGACGGCGGCGGGTGAAATCGAAGAAGCGGAGCTGGTGACCCTCGCGGCGACCGAAGTGGGCAGCAGCGTCGTGTTGCGGGAAGTCGGCGACGAGAACAGGGAGCGCCTGCATTATCTCGCCGAGCAGGGGCTGATCCCGGGCGTGCATCTGACGGTCATCGACCGGCAGCCGTTCAACGGTCCAACGATCGTGCGGCTGGGCGACGGCACCACTCGGGTCGTGGGTCAGGAGCTCGCGTTGCTGCTCCTCTGCCGGCCGGGGGAAGCCGATGGCGAATAGCGCGATCGACGCCGGCTGGCGTCATCCGCGGCTGACGCCCAGCCTCGCCGAAGTTTACCGCACGGTGCCGGTCAAACGGGGCGCGTGGTGGAAGAAGGCGCTCGCGTTCGCAGGTCCGGGATACCTCGTCGCCGTCGGTTACATGGACCCCGGCAACTGGGCCACCGATCTCGCGGGTGGCGCGAGATTCGGCTACACGCTGCTGACCGTCATTCTGTTGTCCAACCTGATGGCGATTCTGTTGCAGGGTCTTTCCGCAAAACTCGGCATCGTGAGCGGCCGCGATCTGGCACAGGCGTGCCGCGATCACTATTCGCGGCCGGTGTCCTTTTTCCTGTGGATCATCTGCGAGATCGCGATAGCGGCGTGCGACCTCGCCGAAGTCATCGGCTCGGCGATTGCGTTGAACTTGCTGTTCGGCATACCGCTCGCGTGGGGGATTGTCATCACCTCGCTCGACGTGCTGATCGTGCTCTACATGCAACACAAGGGATTCCGCTTGCTGGAGGCGCTGGTCGTCGTGCTGATTGCCACGATCGCCGGCTGCTTTCTATTCGAGATTCTGATCGCGAAGCCTGACATGGGCGCGGTGGCCGTCGGCTTTATACCGAGCCCATCCATTCTGAGAGACCCCGACAAGCTCTACATCGCGATCGGGATCCTGGGCGCGACGGTGATGCCGCACAATCTGTATCTGCACTCTTCGGTCGTGCAGACCCGCAGCTACGACGAGACGCCCGCGGGCAGGAAGGAGGCGGTGAAGTTTGCGTTCATCGATTCGACCGTCGCGCTCTCGTTTGCGCTCTTCATCAACGCGGCGATCCTCATCGTCGCGGCGGCCACCTTCCATCGCGCCGGCGAAACCGGCGTCGCGGAGATCCAGGATGCCTACCGCCTCCTGACACCGCTGCTCGGCGTCACCGGGGCGAGCGCGGTGTTTGCCTTCGCGCTCCTGGCATCCGGCCAGAACTCGACGCTCACGGGTACGCTGGCCGGGCAGATCGTCATGGAAGGATTCCTGAACATCAGGATTCGGCCCTGGCTCCGGCGGCTCATCACTCGCTTGATCGCGATTGTGCCCGCGGCGCTGACGGCTATTTTCTGGGGAGAGCACGGCACGGCCAAACTCCTGATCCTCAGCCAAGTGATCCTCAGCCTGCAGCTCTCGTTCGCAGTCTTTCCGCTCGTGATGTTCACTTCAGACCGCCTGAAGATGGGCGAGTTCGTGAACCCCACGTGGCTGAAGATGCTCGCGTACACGGTCGCCGTTTTCATCGCGGTGTTGAACGCCTGGCTGCTGGTGCAGACGTTCAAGGGCTGGGTCAGCTAGATGTACAAGCGCATCCTCGTGCCGCTCGAAAATGGTCCTGCCGACGCGGCCATTCTCACGCACGTCCGCGGTCTCGCGAAGCTGCTCGGCGCGGAGGTGCTGCTGTTGCATGTCGCGGACGGCTGGGCGGCGCGGAACATGGAGCAGCTCAACCTGCGGGAGTCGCAGGAAATGAAGGAAGACCGGGCCTATCTGGAGCGGATGTCGCAGGAGCTGCGGCAGGCGGGTATCGACGTGGACGCGGTGCTGGCAGCTGGTGATCCGGCGAAGGAGATTGCGGCGACGGCGGAGCGGGAGAAGGTCGATCTAATCGCGATGGCGACCCACGGGCACTCGTTGCTGAGTGATGTGGTTCATGGCACCACCGCGACAGCATTGCGACACGTCAGCCGGATTCCGATCCTGATGGTGCGCGCGCCTGCTCCAGGGACCTGAGAATCGCGCTCAAACGGCGGTCTCGCGCCTCCCGCAGGAACTCGACTTTCCCCTTGTAGGCCCTCTCGATCGACTGTATCAACGCCCGCTGCTGCTCGGGATCGAGCTGCGCCCAATGAGCAAGCTGCTGCCACCAGCTCTCGAAGCTCGCCAGTAGATGCTGCGTGAAGCTGCGGATGCCGCCCTCCCCGGCCGCCAGATGGTAGGTGAGGTGAGGACCTGCGGCGGCCCAGCCGATCGCCGGACCGAGCGACACGGCCCGGTCGAGATCGTCCACGCTGATCACGCCCTGCAAGACCAGGTCGATGCATTCCCGCCAGACCGCAGCTGACACGCGCCCGACGACGTACCCCGGGATCGACTTCTTGAGGACGATCGGGAAGCGCCCCAGCGAGCGCAGATACTCCACCGCGCGGTTCATGCTGGCGGCCGACGTCCGATCCGTCGGGACCACCTCGACGATTGGAATGAGCTCCGGCGGATTCAGCGGGTGTGTCACGAGACAGCGGTCGAGCCGGCGCATCCTGCCGAAGATCTCCGTCGGCGGGAGCCCGCTCGATGACGAGCTGATCAGGGCGTCATCACCGGCTTGCTGTTCGATCCCGACGAGCAGCTTCTGTTTCGCCGCCACGTCCTCATGAATCGCCTCGATGATCCAATCGGCATCCGAGACCGCTTCGGAAAGAAATTGCGCCCGCACCAGTTCCGTGAGGCCGCGTTCGACGATGCTCTCGGGCGCGCGATCCAAAGCCACGAGCGCGCGCGTGCGTCGCTCGACTTCGATCGACGCGCGTTCCATGGTCTCCGGGTTCAAGTCGAAGATCGCGACCGGCCATCCGGCCGACGCACATAACGCCGCCCAGCCGACGCCGATGTCGCCGGCGCCGATCACGGCAACCTTGCGGGGAATCACGCCATCGCCTCCTCGACGAGCGCACCCGCCAGCACGCGCTCGAATAGCAGCCGGCGTACCGGCGGCGGATGGACTTCCATCGCGACGCGCGTAAACGAGCCCTTCGGATTCAGCTTCGTGCGACCCCGGCTCTGGCCGTCGTCCAGATCGACCACCAGCCGCAGATCGCTGAAGGTGAGCACTTCGGGCTGGAGCAGGTACGCGATGGCGAGGACGTCGTTGATCACCGCGCCGTCCAACCCCTCCTGCTTCTTGTGGAATTCGACGTAGAACCGCAGCGCATCGTGGAGCCAGGGCAAGTGCTGCGCGAGGCGTTCGACTTCACTTCCCTTGATCACGAGCTTCCGCGTCACGTCGAGCCCGATCATCTCGGTCGGGATCTCGGCGGCGAGCACGGTCGCGAGTGCCTCGGGATCGCACCAGGCGTTGAATTCGGAGAAGCGCGTCTGATTTCCCGCCGCCTCGACGTTGCCGATCATCGCGACATGGCGGCTGACCTTGTCGCGAACGAGAGCGGGATTGGCGCGCAGCACGAGCGCCAGGCTCGTCACGGGGCCGAGCGTCACGAGCGTGATGGGTTCCGGCTGGGCGGCTAGCAGCCGCTCGAGCGGCCGAACGTAATCGAGGATCACCCCCGCGGGCGGAACCTCGGCATAGCCGAGACCGCTCGGGCCGTGGGTATCGTCCGCCACCTGCAGCTGGCGTTTGAGCGGCCGGCGGGCACCGATGCCCAGCGGGATCCGAACGGTGTGCTTCGCTTTGCGCAGGATCTCGACGGCGTTGCGGTAGGCGTTCTCGACGACGGTGTTGCCATACGAGATCGAGATTGCGCGGACATCGAGCTCCGGCGAGTTGAGAGCCAGGAGCAGCGCCAGGCAATCATCGATCCCTGGATCGGTGTCGATGATTACGGGGACTGGGGACTGGGGAATGGTATCGGGCACGTTCAACGGTAGGAATCTTATCGCGGAAGTGCAAACGCGATGATCGCGTCGCCTGCCCCGAACGGGCCGCCGCCACCGGCGGCGATGACGATGAACTGGCGTCCGCCCGCCTCGTAGGTCATCGGCGTGGCGCGCGCGCCCGCCGGCAGCTCCGCCTTCCACAGCTCGCGGCCCGTCTCCACATCGAACGCCCGAATCGCGCGGTCGAGCGTCGCGCCGATGAAGACGACTCCGCCCGCCGTCACGATTGGACCGCCAAGATTGAGGGAGCCGGGGAAGCCGCCCATCGTGCCCAACGGGACGTTCCAGAGCACGCCGCCTGTGACGAGACTCACCGCCACCAGTGCCCCGAAAGGAGGCGGCGTGCACGGGAGACCGGTGGGACCCAGGATGATGCGCCGGCGCATGAGGTACGGCGTGCCGCGCATGTTGGTGTACTCAAAGTCCGTCAGTCCGTGTGCCGCATCGGCGGTCTTGGAGCTGTCAGAGTTGAAGCTGTGTGCCACGAAGAGCTGCACCATGGCGGGGACGCGATTGACCGGCACGACGGCGACACCGTGCCTTTCATCTATAGCGACTCCGCCCCAATGGGCGCCTCCGACGTTGCCGGGCTGCGAGATCGTGCCCTGCATGCTGGGGGGCGTAAACGGTCCCTCGTTCCGCAGCGCCGCCAGGATGTCGCGACAGGCGGCCTTGGCCTCGGGTGTCGGCCCCCAGGCGTCGTCCGCGGTATACCGCAGTGGGACGAGGGGCGGCGTAGCGGTCGTAAAGGGCTGCGTCGGAGATGCGACTTCGCCGGGGACGCTGCTCGGCGGGACCGGCCGCTCTTCCACAGGGAAGATCGGCGTCCCGGTCGTGCGGTCGAGGATGTACAGCATCCCTGACTTTCCGGTCTGGATGACTGCCGGGATCCTCGCGCCATCGTGCGTCACGGTGACGAGCGCGGGCGGAGCGGCGTTGTCGAAGTCCCAGAGGTCGTGGTGCACCGTCTGGAAATGCCACACAACCTTTCCCGTGGAGGCGCGCAGCGCGACGATCGAACTGGCGTAGCGGTCTTCACCCAGGCGCATCCCGCCGAAATAATCCGGCGCTGGACTCGACGTTGGAAGGAACACGAGATCGCGCTCGGGATCCGCGACAATTACGGACCAGACGTTGGCAGCGCCGACGATCCGGGCGGCGCCGTTCTGCCAGCTCTTGAACGCAGGATCGGTGGAGTCCTGAGGTACGGGATCGAACGTCCACTTGAGCGCGCCGGTCCGCGCGTCGAACGCGCGCACTTCGCCGCTCGCCGGCGCGAGATTGGTGTTGTCCGCGACCGCCGAACCGGTGATGACGAGGTCGCCCACGACCGCGGGGGGCGAGGTCACCTCGTAGAACTGAAACTCGTCCGGCGGTGCCCGGAGTCCCTTTCGCAAATCCACGACGCCGCCGGACCCGAATCCTGTGCACGGTTTACCCGACGTCGCATCCAGTCCGACGAGCCGCGCGTCGATCGTCGCGGCGATGATGCGCCGGGCACAGGGCGTGCCGGCAGCGGCGCGGCTGTCGCGCCAGAAGCTCACGCCGCGGCTCGCGAAGTCGCCGTAGCCGCGGTGGGGGTTCACGCCAGCGTCGTAGCGCCAGCGTTCGGTACCGGTGGCGGGATCGAGCGCGGCGACAATGCCGGTCGGCGTAATCACATACATCGTGCCGTCCACCACGATCGGCGTGACTTCGAGCGCGGGCGGCCGGTGGGACATGCTCGACATGTCGGGCATGCCGGTGTGATAGGTCCACGCGACCTGCAGCTGCGCGACGTTGGCGCGCGTGATTTGCGTGAGCGGCGAGAAGCGCGCGCCACCGGGATCCCGGCCGTAGGCGGGCCAATCGCCTGGGGACTGGGGGTTGGGGGCTGGGGCCTGGAGGCTAACGATGAGCAACAGTGTCAGCATGGATCTCGTTCGCGATGGTTTGGCGCAGGTGCTGGAATTCGGCGTCACCGCCGAAGCCAAAGATGCGCTCGATGATGCGTCCCTGCTTGTCGAGCAGCACGGAGTAAGGCAGCCCGCGGTAGTGATATGCCGGTTTCATGCGGCCGCGACCGACCAAAATGGGAAAGGGCGGCCGGAACTCGGCGACGAACGCGCGCATCTTGCCGGGGTCCACGTCGTCGGAAATCGCCGCGATGTCGAACTGATCGCGGGGGAGACTCTTGTACAGCTCCGCCATGTGCGGGAACTCTTCGCGACACGGCCCGCACCACGATGCCCAGAAATTGACGAGCGTGACCTTGCCGCGATAATCCTCGAGCCGCACCGGCTTGCCGGTGAGATCGGGCAGCGCGAACGCGGGCTCGAACAGATCGCGCCCGAGCGTAGGAGTCTGCGCCAGCAGACGTTCCGGGTCGAGCACGCGGATCCTGCCGCCGCGGTCGACCGCAATCGCTGTCGTGGGCGTGCCGAGCACCTGGCTCGCGACGATCTCGCCCGTCTCCCGGTTGAGGACGTCGAGTCGCAGCCTGGTGGCGGCGGAGTCCTGCCCGCCCAACACGTAGAGCCGGCCGTCCGGTCCCACCGTCATCGCGATGTTGATGAGCGCATGGTCCACGCGCCGCTCTTTGCCGGCCGCGAATCGGGGATCGCGCTCGACCGGAATCAGGCCGCGCGAGCTGCGCCAGACCAGCGAACCGCCAGGATCGAGTCGCAGGATCTCGTCGCGGACGAGGGGCGCGAAATAGACGACACGATCGGCAACCGCGGCGGGCCCCGCGTTGACCAGCTCGGCGAGGTAGTTGATGTCCGGCACGTGAATCACCCCCAGACCTTCGTACGGGGCGCCCAGCGTATCGAGCATCCAGACGAGCGGCGCGCTGCCGTCTTCGCCGACGAACAGCACGTAGTACGGCGAGCGCGAGGCGACGATGCGAGAGCCGTCGGTCGCGTATAACGAAGCCGGGAACGGGCTTTCCCACTCGCGCACCGGCGTCCCCGCGGTGTCGAACACGACGCCCTCTCCGGTCCGCTCCGTGATCAGGAGCCGGTCCTGCGGGTAGCGCGCGACCGCGACGGGGCTCGAGAGCCGTGGATTGGTGACGGTGCGGACGACGTGAAGGTCTCCGTCGAACGCAATGAGCCGGCTGTGGGCCGGATCCGCGGCCCACGAATACCGCCCCACGCGCGCGGCCGCAAAGCGGCCGAGAAACAGGAGCGTGTAGCCGTTATCGGCAGCCGGCCGGCAGCCAAAACTGAGCAGCACGGCGAGGAGTATATTTGCGCGCATGAATAGCGAGTATAGAGCGCTGATCGATACGTTCGGCAAGGGGTGGGAGCGCGGCGATGTGGACACGATCTGCTCCGTCTTTACGGAGGACGCCGTGTTTCTCGAGACGCCGTTCAGCACTCCCGATCGGGGAATGGCGGCGATCAGGGCCTATTGGAAGGACATCCCGCTCTATCAGGCCGAGACCGATTTTTCGTCGGGCGAGATTTACGCGGCGGGGCCGTGGTTTGCGACGGAGTTTCGCTGCACATTCCGACGCCGTAGGACTGGAGAACAGGTCGATGCGCGGGGCGCCATCTTTTGTGAGACGAAGGACGGGAAAATCTCGGAGATGAGAATGTACTGGCATCGATATGCAGGTGGGAGAGAAGAACCCAAAGCTTAGGACAGGCAAAGACTAGGCAGCCACGGTCATCCGGACAACCCGCTCGCATACGTCACGGCGATTTCCATTAATTCCGCACTTCTCAAGCCAATGCTCATCGCCAAATCCACCGCGTCCTCCTGTTCCATTTGCTTGTCGATCATCAGATAAGGAATCAAAGCCGCCGATGTTCTGTTGCCGCTCGAGCAGTGCAGCAAAGCTCTTCGCCCTTCCAGTTTCTTAAGCGCGTCATGCATCTGCTTCATGGTATCGGTCGTGACGGCGCCATGGACGATCGGAAGGCTGATGTACTCCAACCCCGCGGCACGCACGGCCGCCGGCTCGTCGAAGGGCCTGGGCTCCATCGGATCGCGATTGTCGAGGACGACCTGGCCGCCTGCGGCCTTGAACGCCTTGATCTGCTGCTCGGAAGGCTGGCCGCCGGTGACCCAGCCCGGCACCGGCTCGGCGGCGTTGGGAAGACCCGCAAAGGCCGAGAGCAGGTTCGACACTACGGTAGCCAGCCGCCGATAAACCCTGCCCGCTGCAGTCCGCGAATGATATGTGGATTGGTGCGCATCACGCGCCACACGAAATCGGTCCGGAAGTTCTCCACCATCACCAGAATCGGTCCCTGATCGATGCCGAGGTAGTCGACGTCGAACCAGCCGAGCGTTGGGTCCACGGTCCCGGTCTCCTGCTGGCCTGTGGCCGTGAAGGTGGGATTGAAGGCATCGAGGAAGCCGTACGTCGAGAACAGATGGTTGCCGTACGTCGTGCGCATCGCGAGGAGCGCAGGGATGGCGAACTCGGGGGCAAACGGGACCGCGCCACCCGCGCCCGTGGGGCAGATGGTGCCGTCGTCGCGCTCGTCGCCGAGTGCGGCGCCGCGGGCGTTGTAGGTATGGAACTGGCGACTCCGGCCGGCGAGCGTGAGCGTCTTGTTGGCCGGGCCGTCGCAGGCGGTGAGGCCCCAGACGTTGCCGTTGTAGCCGCGCCAGCCGCCCGGATTCGCGATCGCGTAGGCGCGCTGCGAGAGCGTGGCGCGCCGCGAGTTCTCGAAGTAATCGATCCCGCGGCTGCGCATGTAGTCGTCCGCTGGCCCTCGGAAGTCGATCCAGACGTGCGAGTACTCGTGGCCGAACAGAGG
>DASWEL010000240.1:0-10669 GCA_036394755.1 Gemmatimonadales bacterium
GCCGCCGTCCACCACGATTACCTGTCCGGTGATGTGCCGAGCCGCTTCGCTGCACAAAAAGAGGATCACGCGCGAGACATCCTCGGGCTCCGCCACCCGGCCGAGCACCGACTCGTGCTCGGCGCGCTCGAGCACCTCGCGTGGCAGCTGCGTCAGCAGCTCCGTCTTCACGAACCCGGGCGCGACCGCGTTGACATTGATCCCCGCCGAGCCGAGGTCCACCGCGGCAGCTTTGGTGAGACCGATGAGCGCCGCTTTGCTGGCAGCGTAGTTGGCGATACCGAATCCCGGCCGGAAGGCCTGATGACTCGCGACGTTGACGATCTTGCCGAAGCGCTGGGCGCGCAGGTGCGGGGACACGACGTTGATACAGTTGAACGCGCCGGTCAGGTTCGTGTCGATGACCTCAGACCACGCCTCGGGCGTCAGGCGCCAGAGCGCGCCGTCATGAGTGATGCCGGCGTTGTTCACGAGGTAGTGCACGCCGCCGAGGTGACTGCGCGCTTCGCTCACGAAGTGCTCGACCAAATCCATCTCACGCACATCGCACAGCGCCGAGTAACAGGGAACGCCGCACGCCTTGATCGCCGTCTCGGTCAGCAACGCTTGCGGGCCGACTTCGCGCCCGGGCATCTCGACGTAATTGAATGCGACGCCGCAGCCGTTCTGCGCGAATTCCATCGCGACGGCGCGGCCCAGTCCCGTCGCGCCGCCCGTCACGATGACGACGCGGCCTTTGAAGGACTCAGGCGTGCGCTGGGGTTGGGGTCGCTCCTGTACCGCGGGCGCGGAGGCGGCGCGCCCCCCCCCGCTCGACGACCAGGGATACGGACCAGAGGGGCTCAAGGGGTTCGAACCTATGTTCGAACTTGAACATCGGCAAGCGGCGTCGCAACTTACGCCGCGTGCGACCGCTGTCGATTCTCGGCTGGACTTTCGTCTCGCTTCTCGGTGCCGCCGCGTTCGGCGTGCTGGCGCTGGTGCGTGGCGAGACGATCAGCGCCGCCTGGCTCCTGATCGCCGCAGTCTGCACCTACGCCGTCGGCTACCGCTTCTACTCGAAGTTCCTCGCGAACAAAGTCTTTGGCCTCGATGCGCGCCGCGCCACGCCCGCCGAACGATTCAACAACGGTCATGATTTCGTCCCAACGAACAAGTGGGTGCTGTTCGGCCACCATTTCGCGGCGATCGCGGGCGCGGGCCCGTTGGTCGGTCCGGTGCTGGCGGCGCAGTTTGGATTCCTCCCCGGAACGCTGTGGCTCGTCATCGGGGTGGTGCTCGGCGGGGCGGTCCAGGACTTCACGATCCTGTTCTGCTCGCTGCGTCGCGACGGCAAGTCGCTCGGCCAGATGGCCAAGGAGGAAGTCAGCAAAGTCACCGGCGTGACGGCGATGGTCGCGGTGCTCGCGATCATGATCATCCTCCTCGCGGTGCTGGCGTTGATCGTCGTGAACGCGCTGCGCGCGTCGCCGTGGGGGCTGTTCACGATCGCCTGCACGATTCCCATCGCGTTGCTGATGGGTTGGTGGATGAAGCGCTGGCGCCCGGGGAAAGTCGGCGAAGCGTCGATCATCGGTGCGCTGCTGTTGCTGATGGCGCTGGTCGGCGGGGGCAGCGTCGCGAGTCATCCCGGGCTCGCGGCGGCCTTCACGCAGAGCGGCACGTCGATCACGGTGATGATGATCGCATACGGCTTTATCGCATCGGTCCTGCCCGTCTGGATGCTGCTCTGCCCGCGTGACTATCTCTCGACTTTCCTGAAGATCACCACGGTGGTAGTGCTGGGCCTCGCGATCTTGATCATCCTGCCGCCGCTCCACATGCCGGCGCTGACGCCGTTTGCCACGGCGGGCGAAGGTCCCGTGTTTGCGGGCAAACTGTTCCCGTTCGCGTTCATCACGATCGCGTGTGGGGCGATTTCCGGTTTCCACTCGCTCGTCGCGTCCGGTACGACTCCGAAGATGATCTCGCACGAGACCGACGCGCGCATGATCGGGTACGGCGGGATGATCATGGAGTCGTTCGTCGGGATCATGGCGATCATCGCCGCCTGCACGCTCGATCCGGGCGTCTACTTCGCGATGAATACCACGCCCGCGGCGCTGGCGGGCGCCTCAGATGTCTTGAATCAGGCGGGGTTCGTCGTCACGCCGCAGTACATGCGGGCACTGGCCGCACAGATGGGGGAGCAGACGCTGATCGCGCGCACCGGCGGCGCGCCCTCTCTCGCGGTCGGCATCGCGCACATCTTCTCAGGCCTCACCACCGCCCTCGGGGGGGGCGGCAAGGCGTTGTCGGCACTCTGGTATCACTTCGCCATCATGTTCGAGGCGCTCTTCATCCTCACCACGATCGACACCGGCACGCGCGTGGGGCGCTTCATGCTCCAGGAAATCGTCGGCCACGCCTGGCCGAAGTTCGGCGAGACGTCGTGGCTGCCGAGCGTGCTGATCTCGAGCGGCGTGGTGTGCGCGGCGTGGGGCTATTTTCTCTGGCAGGGCGTGGTGGATCCACTCGGAGGGATCAATTCGCTGTGGCCGCTCTTCGGGATCTCGAACCAGCTGCTCGCGGCGGTGGCCTTGTGCGTAGCCACGACGATCCTGATCAAGATGGGGCGCCAGCGCTACGCCTGGGTCACGCTCGGGCCACTCGCTTGGCTCATCGCTGTGACGATGACCGCGGGCTATCAGAAGGTTTTCTCCGCGGACCCCAAGCTCGGCTTTCTCTCGCACGCGGCGTCGCTCGCAATATCCGCGGATCCGAATGCGGCGCGGCTGATCTTCAATGACCGGCTCAACGCCGTGATCGCGCTGTTCTTCATGTCCGTCGTCGCGATGCTCGTGTTTACGTCGGCGCGCGAGTGGTGGCTCGTGCTCTCGCGTCGCAAGCCGGCAGTAGTGCACGAAGCACCGTTCGTCCCTACCACCCTGATCGCCGGAACCTGACGAGGTAGTCTGAGCGACGGCCCGCTATCCGCGCTCACGCGCGACGGATGGCTGTTGTTGCTGACGCGATTCACGCGCCTGTTCGCGTATGGCGCGCTATCTGTCGTTCTCGTCTTCTATCTCACCGATCTCGGGTTCGACACCTCGCAGGTGGGGCTGCTGCTGACGCTGACGCTCATCGGCGACACGATCGTCTCGCTTTTCCTCACAACCCGGGCCGATCGCATCGGGCGCCGTCGGATGCTGCTTGTGGGCGCGGTTCTGATGATCGCGGCGGGTGTGTTGTTCGCACTGACGCGCAACTTCCCACTGCTGGTCGTCGTGGCAACGATCGGGGTGATCAGTCCCAGCGGCAACGAAGTCGGTCCCTTCCTCCCGATCGAACAGGCGGCCCTGGCACACGTTGTTCCGGCGCGCCTGCGGACGTCCGTGTTTGCGTGGTACACGCTGACCGGCGCGCTCGCGACAGCCGCCGGCTCGTTGGCGGGCGGAGTCATCTCACACCGCTTTCACTACCGCGCGGTGGTATTGCTGTATGCGGCGTTAGGTGCGGTCCTCTTCTTCTTTTTCACGCAGCTGTCGCCGGCGGCCGAGGTGACCGCCGTGAAGGAGAAGTCGCTCCTGGGGATCGGCAAGTCGCGGGGCATCGTGCTCAAGCTCTCGGCGCTGTTTGCGCTCGACTCCTTTGGGGGAGGATTTGTCGTCCAGAGCTTCGCCGCTTACTGGTTCTTCCTGCGCTTCGGCGTGACGCCCGAAACCCTCGGCGCCATCTTCTTCGGCGCAAATATCCTCGCTGGCATCTCCGCGTTGCTCGCTAGCCGGCTCGCGGCGCGGTTCGGCCTGGTCAACACCATGGTGTTCACGCACCTGCCGTCCAACCTCTTACTGATTCTTGTCCCGCTGATGCCCACCCTGCCGCTCGCGGTCCTGGTGCTCTTTGCGCGCTTCAGCATCAGCCAGATGGACGTGCCGACCAGACAGTCCTACGTCATGGCGGTGGTGCGACCGGAAGAACGCTCGGCAGCGGCGGGAGTCACCGGGGTGGCGCGGACGAGCGGTGCAGCGCTTGCGCCAATGTTCGCGGGTGTGCTCTTCTCGCGCCCTGCACTGATCAACGCGCCTTTTTTCATCGCCGGATTGCTGAAGATCATTTACGACCTGTGGCTGTACCGGTCATTCTCGAGCGTGCAGGTGCGTGACGAACACGAGCCGAGCGCTCCGTAACTTAGGGAAGGACACACGCAGTGACTTCCCCGCACGTTGTGTGGTCAATGAAGCTGGAATGTGCTCCCCGTGACCTCGGCTCCACAGCTCCACCGCACCCGCCGCTTCGGCTTGGTGGATCTCGCCATCGTCGTCGCGCTCGCAGGCCTGCTCTTCGGAGTGCTGCAACTCGGTCGGGAGTGGAGCGGAGCCTCGCGGCCGGCCATGGTCATCGACCTGTCGCCCTGGGCTCTCCCTCGCTACACGTTTTACTCGCTCTCCCGGGGACTACTCGCATACGTTCTCTCGCTCGCCTTCACCTTGAGCTACGGCTACTGGGCCGCGAAGGACCGGCTTGCCGAGCGCGTGCTCGTACCCCTCCTCGACATCCTCCAAAGCATTCCGGTGCTTGGGTTCATGCCGGGCTTGATCCTCGCCCTCGTGGCGTTGTTCCCGCACAGCAACATCGGCCTCGAGCTCGCCGCCGTGATCATGATCTTCACGGGGCAGGCCTGGAACATGACGTTCAGCTACTACCACTCCTTGCGCTCCGTGCCCGACGACCTCAGCGAGGTCGGGGCGGTCTACCGCTTCTCGTGGTGGCAGCGTCTCAAATGGCTGGAGCTGCCGTACGCCACACTGGGGCTGGTCTGGAACAGCATGTTGAGCATGGCGGGCGGCTGGTTTTTCCTGATGATCAATGAGGCGTTCCGGCTGGGCGACCGGGACTTCCGCCTGCCGGGGATCGGGTCCTACATGAGCGTGGCGGTGGATCAAGGACGCACCGACGCCATGATCTACGCGATTGGGGCGATGACGCTGATGATCGTCGCGGTCGATCAGGTCTTATGGCGCCCCATCGTGGTGTGGGCGCAGAAATTCCGCGTCGATGAGGGCGGCACACAGGAGAGGACGACGTCGTGGTTCCTTAACTTGCTCCGGCGCTCCCGGCTCATCGCGGTGCTCCGGCGGCTGTGGCGACGCCTGCGGACCCGCCTCGCACGCCGACGAATCCCTCGGCCCGGCCCCGGCCCGACCGTCGAGCAGGTTGCCGTCCGCCGGCCAGCCCCGTGGCTCGGCGTGATCCTCCTCGCACTGCTCCTCGCCGCGCTTGCCTTCGGTGCCTGGAAGTTGACTCATGTCCTGCGCCGCGTTCCCGCGGCGGAATGGGGCACACTGGGTAGCGCCGCCGGGTGGACGCTCGGCCGGGTCCTGCTCGCGACCGCGCTCGGGACGCTGTGGGCGTTGCCGGCCGGAATCGCGATCGGCCTTTCGCCACGGCTGTCGGGCCTGCTGCAGCCGGTGGTGCAGATCGTCGCGTCGTTTCCCGCGCCGATGCTGTTTCCCATCGTCATCGCCGGGCTCGCGGCCGCCGGCGTATCGCTGGGCTGGGGGAGCATCGTACTCATGCTCCTCGGCACGCAGTGGTACATCCTCTTCAACGTCATCGCGGGAGCGATGGCAATTCCCACGGATCTCCAGGAGGCCGCCCGCAGCTACCGGCTGAGAGGTTGGCGCCGGTTCCGCGCGCTCTACCTTCCGGGTGTCTTTCCCTATCTCGTGACCGGCTGGGTCACCGCGGCGGGAGGCGCCTGGAATGCCAGCATCGTCGCCGAGTACGTGACTTTCAAAGGCCAGACGCTCCAGGCCCATGGGCTGGGTGCGCAGATCAGCGCCGCCGCCGCCGCCGCGGACTTTCCCCGGCTCGCGGCCAGCATTCTCGTCATGTCGGCGATCGTGGTAGCCTTCAATCGTACGGTGTGGCGGCAGTGCTACCGGTTCGCCGAGTCGCGCTTCTCACTCAACAGGTGACGATCAGGACAAATAATGGCCACGTCTGCGGTTGCTGAGGCGACCCGAGTCCTGTGCGAGGCACGCAACATCTCGCAAGACTTCACCCTGCCGAACGGCCAGCAGCTGCGGGTGCTGGAGCATGTCACCGTGACGGTCGGCGCAGGCGAAGTCGTTGCACTGCTGGGACCGTCGGGAAGTGGTAAGTCGACGCTCCTGCGCATGCTCGCGGGGCTGATCACCCCGACGCATGGCGAGGTGCTCTACCACGGGCGCCCGTTGCACGGTCTGAATCCCGGGGTCGCGATCGTATTCCAGAGTTTCGCGCTGTATCCGTGGATGACGGTCGCGGAAAACGTGAAAGTGGTCCTCGAGGTCCTGCGGCTCCCCCCCCATGAGATCGCCGAACGCGCGGAGCGCGGCATCACCCGCGTCGGGCTGGGAGGGTTCGAGAGGGCCTATCCGCGCGAGCTTTCGGGCGGCATGAAGCAACGGGTCGGCATGGCGCGGGCCCTCGCGGTCGAGCCCGAGATCCTGTTCATGGACGAGCCGTTCAGCCAGGTGGACGCCCTCACGGCGGAGACGCTGCGGACGGAGGTCCTGGACATCTGGTCGGCGAAGGAGCAGAGCCTGTCGTCGATTCTCATGGTCAGCCATGACATCAAAGAGGTCGTCTTCATGGCCGACCGGATCATCGTGCTCGGCGGCGCACATCCGGCGCAGGTGCGCAAGGTCGTACAGAACGACTTGCCGCGGCCCCGCGACTACCGTGCGCCCGAGTTCTTGCAGCTCGTCGATCAGCTGCACGACATCATCACCGGGAGCGAGCTGCCGGACGTTCCGGCGGGTCCGGCGCCGCGCGCGCCTGGATTCCTGGAGCCGATCCCCCCGGTGTCCGCCGTAGAGATCGTCGGATTGCTGGAACTCCTCGCGACCCGCGGCGGACAGGAGGATGTCTTCCGCATCGCGGTTGCCGCCAACAAGGAATTCGGCCATCTCATTGCCGTCGTGAAGGCGGCGGAGATGCTCAACTTCGTCGACACGCCGAAGAGCACGGTGATTCTGGAGCCCCTGGGCAAGCGATTCGCACAGGCCTCAGCCGAGGACCGCAAGGCGATCTGGCGCGAACAGCTCCTCACGCTTTCGCTGTTCAGGGAGATCCATGATGTGCTGCGGCGCCAGCGCAAGCACCGCATCGATCGGGACTTCATCCTCGAGACGATCGTGATACGACTGCCGCAGGAAAACTACGAGCAGGTGTTTCAGACGCTGGTGGGGTGGGCGACGTTCGGGGACCTGTTTGTGTACGACGAAGCGAAGGACACGGTCGCCCTCGCCGGGCCCGAGCCACATCAGAGCTCTACGTAGGCCCCGACTTCAAATACCTGATTCGGCGGAATCTTGAAGAAGGCGGTCGCCCTCATGGCATTGCGCGACATAAATGCGAACAGCCGCTCGCGCCAGATCGCCATGCCGGGTCGGTCCGAGGCAATGAGGGTCTCGCGACCGAGAAAGAAGGTCGTTCCCTCGAGAGGGATACTCAGACCGTTCTCTTTGCACGCCGCCAGAATCTCGTTGATGTCGGGATCCTGCATGAACCCGTAGCGCGCCACGACGCTGTGGAACCCTTTCCCGCTGCGCTTCACCGTCACGCGCTGCTCGCCGCCCACGTGCGGCACGTCCTCGGTCATCACGGTCAAGAACACGATTTTCTCGTGCAGCACTTTGTTATGCGTGAGATTGAGCACCAGCGCCGGCGGCGTGCCATCCGAGCTGCCGTACATGAACACCGCGGTTCCCGGCACGCGGACCGGTGGCTCGGCCGCGAGATCGGCGAGCAGCAGCTTAAGCGGAACCGTCTTCTCCATCATCCGCTTCGCGAGAATCTCTCGGCCCTTCTTCCAGGTAATCATCACGAAGTACAGCACGATCGCGATCGCCAGCGGCACCCACCCGCCATGCCAGATCTTGAGCGAGTTCGCCACCAGGAATGTCAGATCGACGATCAGGAATGACCCCGACACAGCAGCGGCTTTTGCGAAGCTCCAGCCCCATACCTCGCGGCTCATGACGTAGAACATCACCGTCGTCAGCGCCATCAGGGTCGACAACGCGACGCCGTACGCCCCGGCCAGGTTGCTCGACGTCTGGAAATACAGTACCAGCGCGATCGTCAGCACCGCGAGCATCTTGTTGACCGAGGGCACGTAGATCTGCCCGATCTCGCGCGACGACGTGTGCTCGATCTCCATGCGCGGGATATAGCCGAGCTGCACCGCCTGCCGGGTGAGCGAAAACGCGCCCGAGATCACGGCTTGGGACGCGATGACCGCAGCAGCCGTAGCGAGCGGAATGAGCGGAATCAGCAGCTTCGCCGGCGCCAGAAGATAGAAGGGATTGGCGGCCGCCTCAGGATTCGTCAGCAGCAAGGCGCCCTGCCCGAAGTAGTTGAGCATCAGGGCGGGCAGCGGAATCGTGAACCACGCGAGCTGAATCGCGGTGTGACCGAAATGCCCGAGATCGGCATACAGCGCTTCGCCGCCGGTCACGACCAGAAAGACCGCCCCCAGTACGAGCAGACCGCGTCCGGGATCTTCCGCAAGGAACCGAATGGCGTGGGTCGGTAATACCGCACCGACGACAGCGGGATTCTTGAGAATGCCGTTGAGCCCCAGCACGGCGATCGTGGCGAACCAGACAAGCATGACCGGCCCGAACACCGCGCCCACCCCCGCCGTGCCGCGGCTCTGGAACATGAACAGACCGATCAGGATGGCGAGCGTAATCCAGATGACCCAGTGCTGCAGCTGGGGTGTCGCGATCTCGAGACCCTCGACCGCGGAGAGCACCGAGATCGCGGGAGTGAGTGCGCCGTCGGCGTAGAGCAAGGCCGCGCCAAAGATCCCGAGTACGATCATCAGGCGCCGCGGCGTCAAGCCGCGCGCAACCCGGCTGCCGTTGACGAGCGCCATGAGGGCAAGCACACCGCCTTCACCCTTGTTGTCGGCGCGAATGATGACGACATGGTACTTGACGGTCACGATCAGGAGCAGCGACCAGAAAATGAGCGACAGCACACCGAGCACGTTCCCCTGTGTGACGGGAATCCCGTGCTGGCTATGGAACGCCTCCCGCAGCGCGTACAGCGGGCTCGTCCCGATGTCGCCGTAGACGACGCCGAGCGCGAGTAGCGAGAGACGGGCGAGATAGCGTCCCTGCGGGCGGGCTTTGACGGTCGGATTGGGGGTCTGGGGTGCAGCTGGGGCGCTCATGGCGGGGGAACCCTATGCAACCTCATCCAGAAAGGCCAGAGGATCACCAAACCCAAAGCGCCAACGGCACTTACGGTGAACGCCGTCGCCCCACTCACACGTTGAAAAACAAGGCCAAGGGCGAGGCCCCCAACCAGCGCGGCGACTCCAGTGAGCGCGTGATAGACGCCAAACCCGCTGCCATGCCGCCCGCCCGTCGCCGCCGACACGAGCGCACGTTCGGGACTCTCCGTCAGTCCCGCCACCACGCCGAGAGCGAGAAAGAGCACCCACGCGGCGAGCGGACTCGCGGCGAACGCCATCCCCGCGGCGAGCGCGACGTAGCTGAGCCACCCGATCCACATCGTCCGCGACGGACCGATTCGATCAGATAGCGCCCCGCCCACGAACGATGTCGAGGACCGCACGACGTGGAGCGCCGCCCAGAGCAGCGGCACGAGCGCGACCGCGACTCCGAGATTCTGCGCCCGGAGGATCATCAACGTCTCGGGCATGCGGAGGAGATAGAAGAAGGCGATTGCGATAACCGCCGGCGGAAGGCGGCGAAGGCCGGCGGGGGGCGGCAAAGTCTCTGCCGCCGCCTCTTTCGCCGCCCCTCGCCGCCCCTCACGGTCCCGCACCGCCCAAGTTGCAAGCACCAGCACCAAGACACCCGGTATGATGCTCGCGAGGATCACCGTTCGGACGTCGGCGTTCCGCGACAAAAGGAGCCACGCGACCAGGGGCCCAATCACTGCCCCCACATGGTCCAGCCCGCGCTGCAGTCCAAATGCACGACCGACCATTGGGGCCGGGGTCACATCGGCGATCAGTGCGTCACGCGGTGGCGTCCGCAGACCTTTGCCCAGCCGGTCCACGATCCGTAAGACAATGACCTGCCACGCCGCCGCCGTGAGCGCGATGATTGGCCGTACGGCGGCCGCGAGGAAATAGCCGCCGACAATGAGCGGCCCGCGGCGCGACGCCCGGTCGGCCAGCCGGCCGGAGACGAGCTTTACGAGTGATGCGGCGGCTTCGGCGGCGCCGTCCAGCGCGCCCAACGCCACTGCCCCGCCGCCCAGCACGCCGGTGATGAATGCCGGCAGCAGCGGGTACACCATCTCACTCGCGAAATCGTTGAGAAGGGAAACGGCACCGAACAGCTTGACCTGCCTGGGAAGCTGATTACTCACCCAAGCCCAGTCCCCAGCGGATTAGCGTGACGGGCAGGCCGCCGTACGGGAGCACGGCGTCGTGAAACCCGCGCAGCGAGAAGCTGCTGCCCTTCGCTTTGCGGAAATCGTCGCGCAAGCGCAGCAGCTCGCGCCGGCCCACGGCATAGCACAGCTGATACGCGGGCCAGGCGCAGTAGCGCCGCACTTCCGCCTCCGCGTTGCCGCGCTCCACGTGCAGCTCGTTCACCATCTGGTCGACCGCCTGATCGCGCGTCATGCCGCGCGTGTGCAACCCGACGTCGAG
>DASWEL010000241.1:0-3824 GCA_036394755.1 Gemmatimonadales bacterium
AACGGCATCAACCGCTACGTCGGCAAGCTGGCGGATCTCTACCCATCCGATCCATGGCAGGCTGCGCTGTGCGACGAGGCGATGGAGGCCGTCGAAGACATCACCAGCAAAGTCGCCGCCACCGTCAGCTTGCCCGAAGACCAGAAGAAAGCGCAGCGCCAGGCGCTCGCTGACGGCCCGATCACATTCTTTCTGACGCGCCTTCAGCAACGCCTCGAGGCCGGCGGCGGTCAATACTTCGCCGGCGGTCGGCTCAGCGTCGCCGACCTCAAGGTCTTCGTTTGGATCCGCCACCTGAGGTCCGGCAAGCTCGACTACATTCCAGCCGATCTGCCCGATCGCGTCGCGGCCAAGCTCGTCGCGCATTTCGAGCGCGTCAAGAACGATCCCGGCATGAAGGCGTATTACGCGAAGCACGGCATCGCCGAGTAGATACCGCCGTGTCGCGATCGACACGCGCTCGGTTACGCTCCGTCCATGCTGCGACCGCCCAGATTCGCAACCGCGGTCGCGAGTTGTGCCGGGTCGACGGGCTTTGGCGATGTGCATTTGGTAGGCGGCAGCGAAGGCGCGCTGGGCGTCCGTGCTTCGCGCGTAGGCGGTCAGCGCAACGGCCGGAGGACGGCTACTCCTTGATCCGTAAGATCCGCACGCTGCCCCGGCAAAACGGCCCGCTGCGACGGCCGGGCGTACCCGGCATCGAACTTGCGTTCACTTCGATCCGGAGGGCTAACCAATGATACCAGACGTCACGCTGCTCGATCTCGTGAACGCGGTCGCGGAGTACGCTCGCTCGGATGCCGAGATCGTCGCCACCGTCGTATGGATGGTGAACGGGGGCCACGTACGCCTCTGTGGGAACTTCAAAGGCTCGCGATTCGACATCGCTGCCACCGACTGATCGCCGTACGACCATCCGCCGCGTTCGATGCGGGAATCGGGAATCAGCCACGTCCTGAAGATCGACGTGGCGCCGGTCCCGCCCTTCGGCCGGACGTCGCGGCGTGTGGCGCCCCGAACGACGCTCGAGGCTGCGACGACGGTCGCGACGGCCGGAAGGACGCGCGCGGCTGGAACGAACGATTCGGTCGAGAAACGCTCGGGCGCGCGAACGTCGGCCGACTCGGATGCGAGGGGCGCGAGGCGAACGATCGACCTGACGATGGCGGGCGCGCGCTCCCATGTGCCGGCGGCGGTGTGCTCGCGAACCCGCGGCCTGCGGTTGGGCGATGGCCCGCACCACTCGCGAGGCTGCGAGATGCCGGGGCATGCGTCGAGCCCCGCACGGTCGGATGTGCCGCCGCCCGCGACGCGACGGCCGGAGACCCTCGTGTGGTGCGTGCGGGCGATGCGGTCGTGCGGGCATGCGCAACGGATGCTCCCGATCGACGGGTCGACTGCACGAGGCGGAGCGGTGCCGTCTTTGTGGTCGCCGATGCGAGCCCGGCGCTCCGCAGCGACCGCGCCGGATCTTGCGGCGACCGTGTCGCGGCGACCTGCCGGTGCTGCATCCATTCGGGCGGGCGTTGCGCGTGGCCGCTGGCGGCGACGAGGCTTCTCGCGGTGGGGCGCACACCGAGCTGCCCTCGGATCGGCTGGAGTCCCCGCGTCTGCGCGCTGGTGAGATGTGCCGATTGGACGGCGCCGCGGCCGAATTGGTTACGCGAGACCGCGCTCACGGCATTGCGCACGCCGAGATTCCGGAACGTGCTGACGTTCCGCGCGCTCACGATCGTCCGGTTGTTGATGAAGACGTTGTTCACGAAGCGAGGCCCGCCCCAACCGCACCAGAACGGCCGGCCGATGAAGCCGACCGGTCCCCACCAGGGAAAGACGGGCTCGCCCCAGCCGAGCGCCACCCAGCTGACGAAGGGGAAGCCGATCCCGACGTTCACGGACACGCCGACGGGGCCGAAGAAGGCGACGAGCGCCGGCGCATAGATCGGCGCCACCACGATCGGACCGGGCGCCCAGCCCCACCAACCATCGAACCCGACCCAGCGACCATAGTGGTACGGCGCCCAGCCCCACGGCGCGTCGTCGACCCA
This sequence comes from Gemmatimonadales bacterium, assembly GCA_036394755.1. GTDB lineage: Bacteria > Gemmatimonadota > Gemmatimonadetes > Gemmatimonadales > GWC2-71-9 > 20CM-2-65-7. Next base: position 2,049 of record DASWEL010000241.1, read on the forward strand.
CGTCCAGCCGTAGTACGCATCCCAGACCCACTGCCCCGTCGTATACGGAGCCCAGTCGGCGGCGACGCCGGTCGGCACCCAGACGCGGCCATACCGCCGCGTCTCGCGCCAGGTGCCGGCGCGATCGAGATCATCGACGCCCGCCACGTCGGACGAGACGTACCGGCGATGGCGCGGTCCGCTGGCGAGCTGCGTCGTGCGGTTGCGGTTCCACCGATCGAACGCATCGCCGCCGGGCGCCGAATGCGTGCTCGCGCTCGCCACCTCGGTGCCTTCGAGAATGACCTGTTGCTCGACGGCGACATCGGTGGCCGACCCGCCGCCGATCGGGATCACCGTGGCCGGCCCTCCGCGGTGCGTCGTCACGACCGTGTGCTCGTCGACGTCGATCCGGTAGTAGCCTGCGCGATCGATCGTAACGGCGCCCTGCGGTGTGTCGACCTCGACGCGTTGCCCTTCGGGAAGGTCCTTCAAGTCGAGCGCGGCATGGCCGGATGCGAGCTCGAGCTGGAGATAGCCGGTCTCGAGCGAGGCGATGTCGAGCTTGGTCGCGGGCGCGGTGCGGACGAACGCGCGCCGCCCAACGGCGAGCTCGAGATGGGCGCCATCGCCCGTGTAGAGCGAGTCGCCGGCAGCGAGCGGCATGTTGATGCGCGCCGGTGTCCAGTCGTCGGCACCGGGGCGCCAGAACGAAACCTCACCCTCGATGAACGCCAAGCGCGGGGGCGTCGGGCCGATCGTTCGCGCGCTCTCGCCCTGCGCCGTCCCCAGATCGATGACGAGACTCCCGACCACGACGACGAGAGCGGTCGCGAGCAGGGAGAGCTGTCGGTGACGAGTCATCACGGTGCGATGCATCCAGTCTTCCTCGAATTTCATCGTGCGAAGGTCGACCGGCAAACGCAAGTTTGGGCGAGGTGCGGTTCTGCGGGCGAGGAACGGGCACTGCTATTCTCGCGGGAGTTGCCGCACCGTTTTCAGGGGAGTCGCAGATTGAGCGATCGGCCGCGGATTTGACGCCTCCGACTCGAGTAGCGCACGCGCACGTCGAGACAGAGACAATGCCCTCCGCATGCAGTTGGGGCGTTCGGGTGAGCGTTCGCTGCGTCCAGACATCGCAATGGTCTCGCTCGGATTGAAGCTCACCGGGATGGCGAACGACGAGATCTACGTCGTCTACTTCCTCGTGGTGTTCGTGAGCGCGCTCGTTAGGGGAAGGGACACGGACATGACCGATTACAACGCGATCGGGGTGAAGCCCACGCACACCAATGCGTGCCTGTACAATGACGCTCCCAGCATGCGGGCACACCGGAGAACAGGAAGCGGTTCATCACCGGCGGAGCGCGTGGTGGTGGCGGATCGAACTTCACCGGCTCGCGGAGCGGCACCGATAGCCCGAACGTGCAATGCACGACGCATTGAACGTCACCGTGGAGAGTCGGCTCGACGATCTTTCTCGATAGCCGGGTGGCAAGCGTCCGCGGGGTTCGATAGCCCCGCGAGTGCCGGCTGACGGACTCCTGCCTGCGTGGGCACCGCCGTGCAGAGATCCGTGCACTCCTCGTCACTGGTGTCGCGGGGGACCTCGACCCTTTCCGCGCCCTCCGGTATCGTGAGCGCCGCTTCCGACGCCGGAACCGACCATCCGACGATGAGGATCCCGAGACCGATTTCACTCGAGCGCCGCTCGGCGCACCCGCCGTGCCGCAGGAGGCGCCCCTGCCGGTGATGACGCGCCCGACGCGCTACGCGTTGCGCATGGCTGTTTTTCTC